>JAFSLP010000109.1 GCA_017448345.1 Paludibacteraceae bacterium
CGATACACATAAAATCCAAGTAAATGTACATTTCGTTTTTCTGTACCTTTTTGCTCAAATTCTCTCTAATCCCTTATAAATAAAGGCTTTCCGTGATATTTAAGGGTGTGCATTTTTGTACATTTCGTTTTACTGCCCATAATTAGGTGTAACAAAATCCGAATAATGATTTTGCTCTTTATCTGCAACAAAGATGATTTTGTCTAATGCAGACTTAATGCATTGATTAAATGGCATAGCATATCCTTGAAATGCCTGCATCAAATGTAAATCTGCTATCGGCTGAGGAAGAACTGCCTGCATAGTAAACATTTTTAAAAGAGCAAACGATACAACTGCTGAAACCTAATAGACAATTCCTCCGATACCGAATCCAAATAATTCTGCGAAATCATATTGGTTTCTGTATCTATAACGGACTCAATAGTGCCATTAGCACGCACAGCATACACATTCAATTCTTCTGGAGTGATAGCGTTCGTTACATATTCCGAAATTTGCTCCGCTTTTCCTTGCTTTTGCAAAATCCCCGCAAATAACAAGATGTTCAACTGAGTTAAGATATATGGGCTATGAGTTGTTAGCGAGAATGAATGTTGTTTTTCCTGTGCATTGCATATATTGAGCAAATAACTAATCAGTTGTGCTTGGGTAGAGGGGAACAGGTTTTGTTCGGGCTCTTCTATGATAAAGTTGCACGAAGAAGGAATAGTCAAATTATTATAAATAAAACGGCTTTCTACAGAGCTAATGACATTATTTTTTCCAGCGATGAATGCAAGCATACTATTAGAAATCAGTATGTTTATCTTCTCTCTGAGGTCTTTTTGCTCTTTTTCCTTCTCATAAGTTATGGTCTTCCCATAATCGGAGAAATACTTATTGGAGAAATAATTCAGCAAGAGAGTTAACGGAGTAACAGATTGCAGACCGCTTGACGCATCTGACAGCGCTATTTCATACGTCTTTCCGTTGATATGGATTATTTTGTCTTTGTTGACTTTCGCGTCTTTGTCATAGTAATACTCCATGTTGAGGTCGAGAATGTTCAAGTGATGCTCTTTGCCATACGTTTCGCGGGCATCAAACCAATCGAACATGAAACCACGCAAATTAGTATTCGTCTCTACAATCAGGCGATCCAACTTGTCCATTGCAACCAAATTTCGATCAGACGGAATATATAATATCTTTTTGCGCTTATAGGCGGTTTTATTAAGCAATTTCAAAGAGAACTCATTCTCTTTATACATGATTTGGATGATGTCCGAACTATATTCGAGTACAGATTCTTCATTGAAATAGCCGTGCATTTTGTGGTAGTCCTCAGCCTGCGTTTTGAAATCTTCGGCATTGGCGAAAATGTTTTCAGACAGAGTTGTAGCTACACGTTTTTCGACCCACGAACAGAAACTAATCAGTTTGGCAATGGTACTCTTACCACTGCTCTGGGGACCAATAAACACATTATACCGACACAAATCAATATCAACGATACTGATTGGACCAATATTTTCCAAATGTAAGTGTGCCATATAGATACAATACTCCAAATTCGCTGCAAAGATACGAAGATTTTTTGAGATATGCAAATTTATTTGCAAGTTTCTGCCAGATTTATACAGATTTATGCGTTTTGTAAGCAAAATAGGCTCACATCGCCGTGAGCCGCCTATTTCGTACATCACTTGGCTTCTCCCACAAGCCGTTTGCAGAGGGCGCAGGCTTTCTGTAAGTCTATAAAATGCTCGTCGTGATGGCGGCGTTTGATAAGAATTTTTGATTATAATAAAAAAAACATATAATATTTTTTTGTTATATCAGAAAAAAGTTGTATCTTTGCACCCGAAAATGAACTAATTAGCGCGTTTATGATCCATCGAATTTTGCAGAGTACCGTAGAAACAAGGATGTTCCGTGGCAAGGCAATTATTATTGTCGGTCCGCGTCAGGTCGGGAAAACGACATTACTGCGTGCGCTCCAGACCACGGGAGAACACAAGATAGTGAACTGGAATTGTGATGAACCGGATGTACGGCAGAAACTCACCAATCCCACCTCTACGCAGCTACGCTCGGAAACAGGGAGCGCGGATTTAATCCTCATTGACGAGGCTCAGCGTGTGCAGAATATAGGTCTGACACTCAAATTGCTGATTGATAATTTCCCTGAGAAGCAGATTGTTGTTACCGGTTCGTCTGCATTGGATTTGTCCAATTCCATCAACGAGCCTCTGACGGGCAGAAAGTACGAGTATGTGCTCTATCCGCTGTCCGCAGAAGAACTGATTGCTCATTTCGGGGCGCAAGATGAGAAGCGGTTACTGGAACGCCGCCTGCTGTACGGGTGCTATCCGGATGTAATAAACAATCCCGGAGAGGAACGGGAGATTTTGACAAACATAGCCGGTAGTTATTTGTACAAAGATATATTCGCCTTTCAGGACGTGCGCAAGCCGGAGATTATAGAACAACTGCTTCAAGCCTTAGCTCTGCAAATTGGCAGCGAAGTTTCATTCAATGAATTAGGCGGAATGTTAGGATTGAACTCATTAACCGTCCAGCGTTATATGGATCTGTTGGAGAAATCATATGTAATCTTCCATCTTCGTTCGTTCAGCCGTAATGTGCGTTCGGAACTGAAGAAAAGCCGCAAAGTATATTTCTATGACAACGGAGTGAGGAATGCCTTAATTGGTGATTTCAAACCTCTGAATTTACGGCAGGATACAGGTGCGTTGTGGGAGAACTATATCATCAGCGAACGAATCAAGCACAATGCGTACCATCAGTTTTACGGCAAGAGTTATTTCTGGCGTACGCAGCAGCAACAGGAAATAGATTACATAGAGGATGTGGACGGCGTTCTTCATGCGTATGAATTCAAATGGAATCCGGAGCGGAAAGTGCGTCTGACGGACACTTTTGCCAAGAACTATCCGGATCATACTTTTTCGGTCATCCATCCCGATAACTACAGGGATTTTATCGGAGCCTAGACACAAGACGGGCGGCTTTAAGGTCAGAACGGATAGCCGATGCCGAAGTTGACGCGCAGGGCATCCAGCACGGAAGGGATGTTGAAATAGGTGTTGATGGGTTGCGTGGTGTCCGGCTTGCCTTCTTTGTCGTAGCGGTAGGTCTGGTAGGGCGAGTGGATACCTACGCCAAGGTCCAGACGGATGACAAGTCCGTCTATGTCCAGACGCAGACCGGCACCGGTGCCGAGGGCTATCTGCCGGGCGAAATACGGGTTGTCGAAGAGCCCGTCGTACAAGTTGTCGGGTAACTCCAGACGCGTGAGGTAATCCTCGTATCCCGCCGCCTTGTACAGGTCAACCGTCGAGTACCAGTTCCAGACGTTTCCGGCATCCACGAATGCTGCGCCGTACAGTTTCCACACGATGGGGAAACGGAGTTCGAAGTTCGCCTCCAGCTTGACATCACCGGCGTGGAAGAAAGACTGGTTATACTTCGCCGAGTAGAAGTTACCCGGTCCGTAGGACGACGCCGACGTGGCGCGCAGGCTGTTGGGACCGCCGGTGTAGAACGCCTCCGAGAGCGGGGTGAAATGGGAGTTTCCCAGCGGTATATTGGCTCCGGCAAAGAGGCGCGTGGCGATGGACACTTGGTCGGTGATGTTGAACTTGTTCCTTAGTTCGGCGGAGAGTTTGATGAACTGGTTGAAAGTGATGTTGCCTAATTTCTTTTCTTTCTCCGCCCACTTATGTCCGAAGGCGCAATAGATGGCATTGATGAGGTTGCCGGACTCCTTCACGCCGAGGTCAATCATGGTGTTCACGGCGCGTTTGGAACGGTAGTCGTTATAGGTGAAGTTATACGCAACGGAGGGCACGAACTCATCACCGGCAATGACTTTGATCAGCTGCGGGTACTCCGCCGCTTTGTCCAGCAGGTTCTCCGACTCGGCTTTCATCAGCACCACGGAGAGGGAGAACGGCGTGAACGAATGGACGATATAAGGGCTGAACGGCGAGCGGATGAAATAGGTGAACGAGCCGGTGAGTTTGTGCACGCCGTAGCCGCCGGCGATGTTCTCATACTGGTAGCCGAGCATATACCGCGTGTCGCCGTCCGGGTTGTTCCCGCCCGTCCAGTGCAGGTACGGGAAGACGAGCGAAGCGTTGGCGCCTAATTTGTAGGTGTCGGTCTTACTCGGGTCACCCGGATGCCTGTTACGCAATGCCCAGTAATAGGCACCGTTGCCCTTGAGGGTGAAACTCTCGCCGTTGCCTAACAGGTTCTTTATTGTCGCTTTGAGGGTCATGTCGGGACCTATACTGTTGTTCGACCGGTACGCCACACCGGCATCGGCGGTGACGCCGTACGTGCGGGTGAGGGAGTCGCCACGGTACAGCGCCGCCTTGCTCCATTCCTTGGCGTACTGGACGCCGAGACCGGACTTGTTCAACTCGCCCTCAAGGATGTTGTTATAGTCGCGCTGCGAGTACAGGCGGAGCGAGAGGGTTTGACCGTTGGATTTGGACAGGTCTCTCGGCAGGATACGGTAATCGGCGGTCAGAGAGGAGAAGAGTCCGCTGTTTTTGTTCACCTCGGGGTTGTCGGAGATGGTGGAACCGATGGTGATGCGCAGCTTGTTCTTGAAGAAAGACTTGCTGATGGCGATATTCATATCGTTGGTCTTGCCTGCTGCGTGACGCGTCTGTCCGCTGCTGATGTCGATGTCCATGAACTTGCCTAACTTGGAGTTAGCCATGGCGGCATTGATACGGCTGTTGATGATGGACGAGAGCGCATAGCCGTCCCGTTGTGCCGCCTCGTTGCTCTCGCCCACATACATTCCTGTTGCCAAGAGGGTGGCAGCCAGCCCTTCGCGGGTGTTCTCATCGACGGATGCCAGTTCGCGGGTGATGGTCTCGTCGCGGGGTGCTTCCAAGAAGAAATCGATGGACTCCAACCCTATCGAATCCAGCACTCCGTTGACGCGCACACCGGTGGTGAAATCCACGCGCCGTGTGTCTTCATCGCTGGACTCCACATCGGCTTTCACTTGCTGTGATGCAGACACATTGAGCCGGGTGCGACCTATCGGTCCGTGGAAGGCGACATGACTGCCCGAATCCACGCGGAACGGCATCACCGGGTAGAACTTAGGCGAATAACGGACCATTCCGTCATCCACGTTTATCTGTCCGTCCAAGTTAAGCGCACCGTCTGCCGTACCGTACTGCACATTGACTTTGCCGTGAGGCTTGACCTGCGCAAGGTTTTTCTTGTCTATCGGGTAAGTGATGTCGGTGGTGGGCAGGATAGTCACATCCACATCGGCAAGGATGCTGTCCAGCGGTCCTGTGACGCGTCCTTGTATGTCGGTTGCCAGTTCGCCATAGACGGGCAGCGGACCGCCTTGGACCAGCTTGGCTGGGGCGAAACTGTCGGCTGCCAGCTGCACATCCATACGCATGGTATTCAGGTCCAGACCGCCGGTGAGGGCGATGAACGTGCTGTCCGCGCCATAGACGGGCAGACCGTTCAGATCCACGTGGTTATGCTCCATGATAATTGGCGTCTCGCCCAGACTGAGCCCGACGGAGTAAGGGGTGTATTCTGCACCCACGCCCATGGGCTGCACCTCGGCGGAGATGTCGGTCTGACGGGGCAGACCGTCTATCGTCGCTTTGGCTTTCACGGCACCGCGGAGCGCTATGTCGGGCAGATGGACTATGCCGTCCACTATACTCAGAGGTATCTCGTCCGCGTGAATGTCCGCACGAAGCGCATGCGCGTACTCGTCCGAAGGCGAGAGCAGGATATCCACGGCGCGGTTGCCCAGTTCCATCTCATTAAACGAGAGGTTATCCATCGTCAGCCTGCCCGAGCCGCGCAGGCTGTTCTCTTTCCGCAGCACCTCCATCCGCAGTGCCGCGTCGGTACAGAGACCGTTGACACCCATCACTCCGTCTGTCAGACGGGTGCCGGCGTTCAGCGCCGCCTTCGTCCGTCCCTCTGTCATCTTCACATCCAGAGCGGCTTCCGCTGCCGGCAGACGGAATGCGGTGCTGTCCTCCGGATGGTCAATCACCGGCGTAGAAACGGACAAGGATAGCCCTGTCTGCTGTGCATCGGAGGCAAGCGACAGGCGGACATCTTCTATATCCAAACCCATACGTGCGATGAAAGGCTGCACCGGGCTGCCGTGCCGCATCCCGACAGCGGCATCTATCTCCGGGATAAGACGGCGAAGGGTGTCTATCTTCGTCAGGTCCTGCAGCGAGGTGATGCCGCCTAATACCGCAGAGTCGCTCACAGCCTTCAGCAGCGGCTGCAGCTTCTCCACAAGCCTCAGCACGTGCATCGGCGTGTGTGCCTTCACACTCAGACCTTCGGTGGTCATATCAAGAGAGGTTGCACTGTCCGTGGCGAAATCCAGCAGCAGTTTGTCCGCCGCGAGGTGTTCGCCTGCCACATAAGCACGCACATCCCGCATCTGCGTATGATAATCCACGCGCATCTGCTCCGGCGTCATGAACTCCGCCACACGGAACTGGTGCTCCGTCCTTGCCGCCACCTGCATGGAGGTGTCACGCAGGGCAAAAGGCAGATGGAGTGTTCCTTCCGCCTCACGGTTCGCCAGACGGGCATTCAGATGCAGTCCCGAGGCATTGATATGTCCATAGACGGCATCATCCAGACGGATATCGACTTTGCTCTTCATGCTCCGTGAACGGGGGTTGAAGCCCTTGCCTTCCGCCTTGATGTCGCCGGCAAGGATGACCCGCGTAGAGTCTTTGAGGAACGGTGTGAGGTTCACACGCTCCACATGCACCGTGGCGTCATAGACCTCGTCTTTGATGTCATACGAGGCGCGCAGACGGGCTCTGCTGCCTTGGTACTCCGCCTCACCGGTGGTCTCCACGCGCAGGGTGCTGAGGTCCATTATCGTACTCTTAAGGTCTGCACGCGCACCGAAATGCGACGAGCGGGCATGCAGTCCGGGGCTGGTGATGAGGTTACGGGCTATGTCGGCGCAAGCCCTGCCGTAGATGGTGTCTGCGGGGATATACAGGTTGGGAAGCGAGAGGGCGAAGTCTCCTACGTTCAGCCGCCTTGCGTCATAGCAGTTGGCGCCTACGTCGATAGTGGCTTCCGTGGCGAGCGAACCGGTACGGATACCCAGACCCAACGGCGTCAGCAGGAAACGGACGTTACGCAAGTCGCCGTCCGGCAACTCGAACGCCAACTTGAGAGGGTTGACAGGCTTGCCGGTGGTGTCAGGCGGCTGGTTGGTGCCGCGCAGGTCGATACCCACATCGACATCATACAACCGCAGACCGTGTAAGGGGTAAAGCCCGTCGGCTATGCTGATAGCCGGACTCGACACGTGCAGCAGACCCACTATCGCATCTACGCCTACCGTGGCTATCAGGCTGTCGGAATGGAAGGTCGTCCGCTCCAAGCACAGGGTGTCCACCGCTATCTGCGGAAGGCTGAATGCCGTGTCCAGACGGATACCGGCGGTTTTTGCCGTCGCACGAAGCCGCAGCGTATGGATATACGCCAGCGTGTCCTGCCCTCTGTGACCCACAAACAGGCTGTCTATCTCCACCTGAACGGGCAGGTCGGTGTCGCCTTTGCAGGCGCGGTAGAGCACAAGCGGAGAGTGATGGAACGGAGAGAGATATATTCGTCCGAGGTCGATGTCGTAGCCGGTCTGTTCGCGGGCGATGACCACCCCTTTCTCCAATACCGTCTGCCGTACAGCGGGCACATAGAGCACCACCGCCACTGCCACAAGCAGCAACAGCACAATGCCCAGTGCTGCGCCTATTAGCGCAACCGGCACTCTCCACAACAACGACTTCCCTTTCACTCTAAACTATCAACTTTCAAAAACTCTTCTGCACGCCGAACTTCAGTCCGTACAGACCCGGCGTGAACTGGTTGGATATCAGGTTGCTCAGTTTGCCGGAGAAGATGATGATATCATTGCTGTATTCACGGCGGTCTCCGTAGAAATAGGTCGTGCCGCTGTAACCCAGACTGAGAATCGAGAAGAATATCTGGAACGTACTCTTGCGATTGAACTGGTACGTGATGACCGGAGATACTTGGAACCCGTAGGTGACGCTGTGACGCAACCCGTCATAGTCGGTGTTTCCGACGCTCCCCTCCGTCACGCGCGGAAAATCCATCCCGGTATAGAGGTGAGCCTCCAGCCAGATGCCCACTTTGTCGTTAAAAAGAGATTTCATCTTGTAGCGCATGTACGGAGCCACCTCCCATGACCCTACGTGAACTCGCAGGTCGGTATAATAACTCGTATCTATCTCTGTCACAAGGAAAGAACTCTTGTAATTGGCATAACTGCCGCCGAACCGCATTCCTAAATACACGCGCTCCTTCAGTTTCCAGCCTATTTCCGGTGTCAGCGCAATGGACCATCCGTTCTCTCTGCTGTCTTTCTTGGAGTCGTGGTGGAAATAGATATCGAAGTTGTAGCCGTAGTACAGTTTCTGTTTCCATAGCGGTATCTCAGCCGGCTTGACGGTCACCGAACTGCTGTCCTGTACCTCGCCTGCCTCCTTCGTCTCTCCGGCTATCGTTGCCACAGATGTGAGACCGTCTATGATGTGCGTGTCTTTCGGCGGTGCTTGGCTTTGACTCTTGGCTACCGTCGCTACGGCGCACAATAACAATACTGTCAGAATTCTCTTCATGATGGGTCTATTTGCACAATTTGTGTGCAAAGGTACGAAAAAATAATCACATACACAAATTTTGAAGCAGTTTTTTTTGCATATGTGAACTATTTGTTGTAATTTTGCACTCGGAAATGAATCGTCATTCACTAATATGGATTGTGTGCCTCCTGCCGGTGCTCATGCTCCTGCCCTTTCCGGCAAGCGCAGAGGAGAACTCCGTGCAGGCGGACAGACCGGGTCTGGGTACAGGACCTGCCGTGCTCGGCTTCGGCGATATTCAATGGGAGACCGGCTTCGAAGAAGCCTTCTCGCCGGGCATACATCTGGTGGCGCTGCCGGCGACTCTCTTCCGCTTCGGGCTCCACGAACGCGTTGAACTGCGCATGGAATACGAAGGAGTACTCACCGTCTATGACAATCTGCCCGGTAAGCGCGAGGTGCAATACATTCCCGAACACCTTCTCCTCGGCACCAAACTGATGCTCTGGCAAGGCAGCACAGACAAACACCTGCGATGGATTCCCAAAACGAGTATGATGCTGCAGCTGGGTATCCCTACGACAAAGGAACTGGTGGACGAACGGCCTGTCATCGGGATGATAGACCTGCTCTTTGAGAACGAAGTGACCGACTGGTTCTCTGTCGGTTATGATGTAGGCGCACACTGGCTGGAATGGAAACCCGAACCCGACGTATTTGCCTCCCTCAGTCTTAATTTCCAACCCACGGAACAATGGGGCTGTTTTATCGAGAACTTCAACTACTTCGAGTTCCACCCCTCCGCTGCCATGAATACAGTCTATAATGTCTTTTTGGATTTCGGCATCACCTACTCTCCTCATCCGCGTGTGCAGCTGGATGTCAATGCCGGCTTCAACTGCTACGACTCCGAACCCCTCCTCTGCGGTCCCAAGAACTTCGCCTTCGTCGGTCTCGGCATCGCATGGAAACTCCGCTAACCTCCGCCTCTCCTCTGACCCTCCTCCGACCCTCCTCTGACCCTCCTCCGATTCCCTCCGATTCCCTCCGATAATCTCCGATTCCCTCCGATAATCTCCGATAACTCCCCTTTCGTTCATTGCGCCGTCTGAGAGACGGCTTCTCCGTATGTCCTTTTCAGGGCAATTCTATTGCCCGCTCTCCCCCTTGCTGAGGTTGCCGGTTGATTTCTCCGTGCCTGACCTAGGTGATACCTAGGTGATACCTAGGTTATACCTAGGTTATTCAGCTTGTCGTAAAATGATAATAAGCATACTTTGCACCGCCTTTCCGCCCCGTTGGTCCTGCTCTCGCGGATAGCACCGCGAGCCTTTTCCATGCCCTGATTGCAACTCCTCGCAAGCACCCTTGGACTGCTATCGGAACCCCCGCTTACTCATTTTGACTAAAAAACGTTGTTTTTTCTTGCGTATGTCAAAAAAAAGTTGTACCTTTGCAGCGTGAATTGTATATACCCGCTTAATCACCCCCATCATCAACCATATCTTTTGCACCCGCTTAATCAAAACTACACTGATATGAAAAAGTATGTATCCGCGCTGCTGTTGATGGCAGCAAGTATCCTGCCCGTAGCAGCTCAGACCCCCGGTTATGCAGAGAGTGAAGTACTGCCTGTCCCTGCCGCCACCAACGCCAAGGCGGTAGCAGACACCGTCGGCACACAGCAGAATGACCGCTTTGCTTTCATGCACCGTTTCTACAAACGCTCCGGCTATTCCTATGTCTCACTCTTCAGCGTGGGCTACGCCACTCCGTTCCTTCTCCCGAACAACCCGGAACATTATGACATCACGGAGTTCTTGGGACGCCGGCATTTCCTTAATGTGTCTTTTGTGGACTTCCGTGTGCGTTTCATTGGGGCTGAGTTGTTTGACTTCGAGTTCGGTGTGAACACGCCGGGCAAGACCAAGCACGGTGTCAACCTGCCTACTATCGGCAGAGGAGGAATGACACCCGACTCCATCACCAGCGGCTCGCTCAGTACCATGTGGTTCGCTTGGAAACCAAGTATCAAGTTCTACGTTCCTGCCACCTCGTGGCTTGCTGCTGAGGTCTATGCCGGAGCACACGTGGACATCACCGCACTCTGGAGCCAAATACACAAGAGTTATTATAAATCCAACCCGCTCGTGCCTGCACAGAACACCTTCGTCGGTGCACATGTGGGGGTGGGTCTGCTCTTCGGCGGACCTGTGGCAGTGCCTATCGAACTCAAATGCGAATACCGCCACCCTATCCCCTTGACCAAGGAGATTGACGGAACCGTCTATACCAGCAACCACGCCCTTGTGCCGCAAGGCGTTTATCTCAGCGCACAACTACATGTCGGATGGATTCTGGACAAGAAAGGCAAAGTCATGAACAAGTGACGGAAGAAACAAGAACAACCTGACCATGCGCAGACAAAACTCAGAAGAAAAAACAACCATCCGTTCCAAAGCGGGATTCTGGATTCTCTTGGTGGCTGCCGTAGTATTGGAAGCCACCAACTGCATCTTGTATCTCTATACCCGCCACACCATACGGGAGGAAGCGGTGCAGCGTGCGCAGAGCGAGTTACGCGCTGCCGAACTGGAGATTAACGCCGTCACCTCGCAACTGGAAGCCGCCGTGCAGATGCTCGCACGCATGGGAGAAGACGGACTGGGCGACCCGGAGGAAGCCGCTAAAGCCACACGCACGCTCCTTGAGACGCTCGACAACGTGGAGAGCGCCGGCATCGCTTTCACCGCCGGATACTACCCCAAGAAAGGCAAATGGTACGAGGTCTGCAGCAGCCGCGTCAAAGAGAAAGACGGACTGCCGTACGACAGTATCTACACACGCCAGATAGGCAGCGCCGCGCATGACTACCTCGCCTCGGAATGGTTCAGCAATGGACTGAGTATCGACAGCGCATGGTGGTGCGAACCCTACAATGACGACGCAGGAGCACAAGCGATGGTGGTCAGTTGCTCGTACCCTATCCGCGACAAAGAAGGACGCGTGGTGGCGGTAGCGTTAGTGGACCTCTCGCTGGAGAAACTGATGCACCTATCCCAATACCTGCAGGTCTATCAGGAGAGTTATTACTCCATCGCCTCTGCCACGGGTGTGAATATCGTCACGCCGCCTGATACCGTGCCCGGACGCAGATACCTGCAGTTCGACGAGGAGATTGATGCCACCGGATGGCGCATCTCCATCATCATTCCCGAGGACATCCTCTATGCCGACCTGAAACGCGCAGGACTCTTCATCACCATCCTTATGCTCATCGGTTTGGCGGTGCTCGTCTTCATCATGTTCCGCTCCGCCAATGACATCCGGAGACTGGTGACGGTCAACACCCAGAAAGAGCGTATGATACGCGACCTTGAGATTGCCCGTAACATCCAGATGGCTATGCTGCCGAAGACCTTCCCGCCCTACCCCAACCGGCGTGACCTTGCCATGTACGGCGTCGTACTGCCGGCAAAAGAAGTAGGAGGAGACCTCTACGACTTCTACGAACGGGACGGCAAACTCTTCCTCTGCATCGGTGACGTGAGCGGAAAAGGTGTCCCTGCTGCACTGGTGATGGCGATGACACGTTCCCTCTTCCGCTCTCTCTCTGCGCATGAGCAGGACACTGCCGTCATTGCGACACAAATCAACGACGCCATGTCCGAGAGCAACGAACTGAATATGTTCGTCACCCTCTTCCTTGCCGTGATGGACCTTCGCACGGGAGAAATGAACTACTGCAACGCCGGACATAACGCACCCGTCCTTAACGGAGAGTTCCTGCCCACTATTCCTAACCTGCCTATAGGCATCCTCTCAGGCTTCGCCTACACGCCGCAGAACACTACCCTGCAACGCGGCGACATGCTCTTCTTCTACACCGACGGACTGACCGAGGCGGAGAACGAGAGCAAGACTCTCTTCGGAGAGGAACGGATGATTAACCTCCTGCGCTCGTTCCGGGCGGAGCAGACCGACCCCAATGACGCTACCGTGGCGCAACGGGGCATAGAGACCATGCTCAACGCTGTACACGCCTTTGTCGGAAAAGCCGAACAGAGCGATGACCTGACTATGCTTGCTGTCAAATGGCTGCCCGAAGAAGACAGACACGGAGGAAAATTAGACAAACCCGTCAGGCACTCCATCGTCATGCGCAATGATATACAGCAGATTCCCACCCTCGCCGAATGGGTGGAGAGTCTCCACATACCCGATGCGCTGAATATGACCATCAACCTCGCACTCGAAGAAGCAGTGACGAATGTCATGCTCTATGCCTATCCGGGGGAGAACGGCAAAGTGCTCATCGAGGCGGAGAAGACACCGCAGCGCATCACCTTCACCATTTCTGACAGCGGTATCCCCTTCGACCCTACGCAGAGACCCGAAGCGGACATCACCCTTCCTGCCGAAGACAGAGCCATTGGAGGACTCGGAATACATCTCGTCCGCCAGATCATGGACGACATACACTACGAGCGTAAAGACAACCGGAACATCCTTACGCTTGTGAAAAAGCTGTAATCCGTCATCCGACTCCTCGGATTACTCCGATAAAATCGGATAGATTCGGATTCCTCCGATTCCTCCGAGCCAATAGCACCGGAAAACTAAAAACAACACAATAACAATGACAACTACGATTCAAGAAAACGGCAACCAGCTCATTGCTTTGTTTGCCGGACGGTTGGACACTGCGGCGGCTATCCCTACCATGGAAGCGGTCAAACCGCTGCTCGAGGCTGCCAACCGTGAAATCATCCTCGACTGCACCCAACTGGAGTATATCTCCTCCTCCGGTCTGCGTATCTTCCTCTCCATCCGCAAGGATGCCGCAGCACATGGCAGCAAGGTTATCGTGCGGAACATCAGTGCGGACATCCGTCAGGTCTTTATGATGACAGGATTCATCAGTCTTTTTGAGATACAGTGATGGAGAACTTGGATTTCCACTGCCAACTCATTCTGGAGGAATACCGTGAGTCACTGCCTGCGCTCAAGCGCATGAAAGAGGTGGTGACCCGTGCCTTGCATGAGGCGCTCGAACGCAACGGACTCATCGTCACAGCCGTAGAGGCACGCGTCAAGACAGAGGAGTCGCTGGCGGGCAAACTGGCGCTCAAGGGTGCCAAATATGCTACACTCAGTGACATAACAGACATCCTCGGCGCACGTATCATCACCTTTTATACCGACGATGTGGACCGTATTGCCGCTATGGCGGAGCAGCTCTTTGACATAGACTGGGACAACTCGGTGGACAAACGACGGCTGCACCAGCTGGACAGCTTCGGTTATAACTCGCTCCATTATATCTGCCGCCTGCCCAAGACGCTCTGCTCCGACCCGCAGTTCCCGCAGCTCAACGACATACGCTTCGAGCTCCAGCTTCGCACCACGCTGCAACATGCTTGGGCGGCTATCAATCACGACACCGGATACAAGTCCGGCGTGGAGATTCCCCGTGAGTACATGCGACGCATGAACAGGCTCGCAGGTATGCTGGAGATGGCGGATGACGAGTTCAGTCGTATCCGCACGGAGATTACCGACTACCGCCGCCGCGTCCAGCAACTGGTGCAGAACGGCAAACTGGATGATGTGCTGCTTGACGGCGACACCTTCCGTTCCTATATGATGGCGAAACCGCTTGACCGCCTCAACAAACGCATTGCCGCTATCAACCAAGCGGAGATACAGGAAGCACCCTTCATCCGCTACCTGCGCGTTCTCCTCGCCTTGGACTGCAAGACGCTGGGTGACGTGCAGCGCCTCTTCCGCAAATACGAAGATGACGCTTATCTCCTTGCCCGCCACCAGCTGGGTAACACCGACCTCGACATCGTCTCCTCCGCTATCGGGCTGCAGAACATATGCATCGTCTGCATCCTCTCCAATGGCGGCGGCAAGATAGGACTGGTGCGGCTCTTCGATGCGCTCAACGGACATAACCCGCAGAACGAAGCACTTGCCGAACTGACCTTCGAGCAAGCCTCAAACCTGCCCTTCATGAAAATTTCGCTTGCCGAAAATAACCGTGCTCCTGAAAGGGGCTAAGAAGAATCATTCGTAATTTGTAATTCGTAATTCGTAATTCGTAATTTTAAATTAATATTCCTATGCAGCCTATCAAGATTGATCTCAACGACTATGTGCGCACCGGCGAAGGAGCCAACGGCGCCTCGTATAACCATAAGTCAGACCCGAACATCATGCTCAAACTCTATTTCCGCAATTTCGAAGCGGCGGAGCAAGAGCTTGTGTTAGCCCGCAAGGTGTACGAAATGGGCATACCCACGCCCGAGCCCGGAGACCTTGTCACTGACGGCAAGCAGGTGGGTATTCGTTTCCGCCGGCTCATGGACAAGAAGTCGTTCTCACGCGCGTGCGGAGATAATCCGGAACGCACGGACGCGTACGCACGCGAGTTCGCGCAGATGTGTATCAAGCTCCACAACACCCATGTGGACACCTCCCGTTTCGAGAATGTCAAAGACAGGCTCTACGCTATGCTGGAGGCTAATCCGGACTTCACGCCGGTGCAGAAACAGAAGATTCATGATTACATCGCCGCTGCTCCGGATGCCGACACCGCCATACACGGAGACCTGCAGTTCGGAAACGGCATCTTCGTCCCCTCCGGCGAGAAATATTTCATCGACCTCGGCGATTTCTGCTACGGATTCCCTCTCTTCGACCTTGGCATGGTATATCTCTGCTGCTGCCTCAATAACGAAGAATGGACGATGGAGGTCAATCATATGTCCAATGCTACCGCACGCCGGTTCTGGGACGCTTTTGCAGAGGCGTATTTCCACTCGCCCGACTGCCCGCTCATCGGTTATGATCCGTCGTCTATTGTCCATAGTCCGTCGTCCGTTAAAGAACCGCTCTTCGGACCCGGGGCTGACTTGGAGCAGGTGGAGCAGGTGGTCAAGATTTACGCCGGACTCAAGACCCTCATCGTTGAGCGCGACACGCATTGCCCCATGCCACAGTTCCGCGCCATGCTCGAAGGAACCGTTTACTAATAGCGCCTCACAAAATATAATTCGTAATTCGTAATCCGTAATTCGTAATCCGTAATTCGTAATTCGTAATTTCCATAGCTATGAACAAATACTTGGATACAGACCTCTTGGACCGCGCTATTATCTTTGCTGTCAACGCGCATCATAACACCGAGCGGCGCGGTAAAGGATTTCCCTATATCGTCCACCCTATGGAGGCGGTGGAGATTGTAGCTACCATCACGCCCGACCAAGAGCTGCTGGCGGCGGCGGCTCTGCATGACACCATCGAGGACACGGATGTCACCGTGGAGCAGCTGCGCGAACTGTTCGGAGAACGCGTGGCGCACTTGGTGCAGGAGGAGAGCGACCAATTCACCGAAGGAGTCAGCGAAGCCGACTCTTGGCATGACCGCAAACAGGCGGCTATCGACCGGCTGGCACACGCCTCACACGACGCCAAGATAGTAGCCATGGGGGACAAACTGAGTAACATGCGCGCCATCGCACGCGATTATAAGGTACGGGGCGACGAGCTGTGGTCCATCTTCCATGTCACCGACAAAGCCTCGCACGAGTGGCACTATCGCGGGCTGGCGCAATCCCTCGCCGAACTGGGCGACACCTTCGCCTATCAGGAGTTCGTCCGCCTCATCGATGAAGTGTTTAGTGGACAACACTAAACTCTAAACACTCAACTCAACATGACTGTTCTTTTCGATAACATAGTCAATGCCCGTGACCTCGGCGGCATCATCGGCGCCGGAGGACGTGCCATACGTCCACGACGACTGCTGCGGACCGCCCATCTGCACGACGCTTCCGATGCTGACGTAGAGCGGCTGAAAAGCGAGTATAACCTCTGCCGGATCTTCGATTTCCGGTCGCTTAACGAGTTCCAAGTGGTGCCCGACAGGGAGATAGATGGCGTGCAGCACCACCTCCTGCCTACCATTGACATGCGTGCGGAGCAGCAGACCGGCAAACCCATTCCCGACGAGGCGTTCTTCGAACTCGACAAACATATCGTCAACTACTCCTTCTATCCGGAGGTGCAGATGATGGCAGCCAATATGTACCCCTCCCTCATCCGCAGCGAGTTCTCGCAACTCCAATACGCCGCTTTCCTCCGTCTCATCATCGAGGCGCCCGCAGACGGCGGTATCCTCTGGCATTGCGCACAGGGTAAGGACCGCACAGGATGGGGTGCCGCCTTCCTCATGTTCGCCCTCGGCGTCGAAAGGGAGACCGTCATCGCCGACTTCGAGCAGAGCAATGACTTCTACCGCCCGGTCGTGGAACGCCTCAACGCCGACGTCATCGCACGCGGAGGAGGAGAAGCGGAGATGGCGGTCATTCAGGCGTTTATGGGTGTCTCCACGCCTAACTTCATCGCCACGCTCGACCTCATCGACCGCGAGTTCGGCTCCATGACCGACTACCTCCATTCCATCCTCTGCCTCTCGCACGACGACATACAAACACTCCGCCGACGCTATCTGGCATAAGTCAACAACTTCCTATTATCGGGCAGGATTCATTATGCAGGATTGAACGATTTAATATAGAATCGCAGATTATTTTGTGTAAAATCGCAGATTTTTCTTGCAAGAATCGCAGATTTTTTGTATCTTTGCAGCGAATATTTGATAAATATAGGATATGAACATGATTACTCGGTCTCAAAGCAATGATCTCATTGCGCGCTTGCAAGAGCCTCGCCGCACTATTCAGGTGGTAGCAGGACCGCGCCAAGTCGGTAAGACAACGATGGTCAAACAAGTGCTGCAGCAACTGACAATCCCCTCACGATTCTTTAATGCCGACGGGGTGGAGCCTGACGACAAAGATTGGATAGCAGCTCGTTGGGATGAGGTACGGGCGTTGATGCATTTTAATCAATACCCGGAGATAGTGCTCGTCATTGACGAGGTGCACAAAATCAACAATTGGAGCGAACAAGTAAAACGTGAGTGGGACGCAGACACATTCAATGATGTCAATATCAAAGTGGTGTTGCTTGGATCTTCGCGACTATTGCTAAAAAAAGGATTGACAGAGTCACTCGCCGGAAGGTTTGAGATGCTATCCATGACGCATTGGTCGTTCCAAGAAATGCAAGAAGCTTTTGGATGGGACATTAACAAATATGTGTATTTCGGAGGGTATCCGGGAAGTGCTCCATATATTAACAATGAGGTGCGTTGGCGCAAATATATGCGTGAGTCAATAATTGCTCCGGCTATTGAAAAAGATGTTCTGCAAACGACGTATATTTACAAGCCGGCATTGATGCATCAACTCTTTCATCTCGGTTGCGCCTATTCCGGAGAGTTGCTTTCGTACAACAAAATGCTCGGATTGTTGCAAGACGCAGGCAACGCTACCACATTGGTCAATTATTTGGAAGTACTCGGTGAAAGCAAATTGCTGACAGGGCTTCCGAAGTATGTAATGGATGCATCCCGAAAATACAGGACTATTCCCAAACTTCAAGTATTTAATAATGCACTATTAACAGCATTGACGGAAGGTATTTCTTTCGAAAAGGTGTTTACGGATTCGCAGTTGTGGGGACGTTGGGTAGAATCAGCCGTGGGATGTTATTTGTTGGATAAAGCAGATGAGTTGGAGTGTGACTTGTTCTATTGGCGCGAGAATAATGAAGAAGTGGATTTTGTTTTACGCAGAGCAGATAAGGTATTGGCGATTGAGGTTAAGAGTGGAAAAAGGCAGAGCAATAGTGGATTGAGCACATTCCGCCAAATGTATAATCCGCAACATTCTTTAGTCGTGGGAGGTCAAGCCTTACCATTGGAAGATTTATTCAAAGGCAATATTGCAAGTCTTTTGTAAAATTCCCACCAAAGCTTCCTTTGGGCAAGTGGATGATTTAGCATCCACCAACCGATGACTGTGAAGCGATTAAGGCGCACCGAGAATGTCCGGTGAACATTCGAAGGAGTAAGTGCGCCGCGCGAGTTCGCAGAGCGAACGTAGAACTCCTTACAACCGAGCGATGACATAGAAAAAAACACACAAAAATGGCATACCTCTTGCGTATGTCATTTTTTTGTTGTACCTTTGCAGCCGCAAAGGTTGAAAAACCTATACAGCTGACACCGGCAGCGTAAAAAAAGCGGTGCGTCGCTTACCGACGTAAAACAGAAGGACATAATAAAAAGCGTCTTACGCGCTTTGTTTTGGCGAATAGGAATCTGGTAAATTCATTATGATAACCAAAACATTGCAGCACAGAGATGCTCATTAGTGTGTATATGGATGCCATGTACGTATTGTGCGTATAGGTATATACATACGGCGTGGGCTATAGTGTTGCTTGTTCAGTTATCAAGGCAATACCAGAGCCTCTATTCGCGGAACAGCAATATTGCAGTCCCGCTTTTGTTTGTGTATGTATTTGAATAAACGTAAGCGTGTACAAGTATGGTTGATAAAAAAACAGGCAAGAGGTATGGAAGGGATAGGTAAAGGGTAGGTAACAGTATCGGCAATAACTAAAAATCACTAAGAATCACTAAGTATATATAACGTTGAATTTTCGAACACAGCGTTCGAAAAAGTCACATAGTATAAAAAATGACATGACCGTTTTGACCGTTTTGACACTTTCTGTCTTTTTGATAGTCTTTGTACGAGAGCATGTGTCATTTTGTTAGCATGAAGATTGGAACCGCCCGTAAAAACTTACATTTTGCAAGAAACGGTCAAAAGTGTCAATTAGGTCAGTGCAAAAAATATATAAACGGAGTATGCCGAAGTCTTGTGCAAGAGCGAGTGTAAGTCTCGCTTACACAACTCGCCGAAGCCAAGACTGGCGACGTCTGTAACGAAGTGGAGGATGCCGAAAAGCCATAAGTGAGTAGGCACAATTAAAATTATCAAACACATGAAAAAGTTTTATGTATCATTGCTTCTGTTCCTATTCGGGGCAAGCAGTCTTTTTGCCTCCGAGACAATCGATGGCATCAATTATGAACTAAACACCACCAATCGTACAGCAACTGTGGTTTCCGGAAGTTATTCCGGCGCAATTGTCATCCCTGAATCTGTTACTTACAATAACCGGGAATACAAAGTCACAGAGATTGGAGCAAGTGCTTTTGAACTTAAAACTATCACTTCTGTAAAAATACCTTCTACAATGTCGCATATTGGGAAAAGGGCGTTTGATTGGTGCAGCTCACTTAATTCTGTAGAGATTTCTGAGGGAGTCAGCTCGCTTACTATAGATGCATCTGCTTTCTATAGGTGCACGGCTTTGAATTCTATTTATCTTCCAAGTGGCGTGACCAGAATTGAAGAACAGGCTTTTGCTGATTGCTCATCGTTAGCCTATATTACCCTGTCTGATGGACTGACCTATATAGGCGATTACGCTTTCGGGGCATTGCAAAAATTGACTTCAATAACGATACCGACCACTGTCACAAGCATGGGAACGGCTGTATTCTATAATTGTCGGCATCTTTCTAAAATAGTATGGAATGCCAAGCACTGTTCTGATTTTACTGGTGAAAGAACATCCCCTTTTAGTGTTAGTTCATATTCTGATGGGTGGGATAAAGTATATGATGACATGGCTGGCTACGACGACACTAGTAATAGAACAGAAAACACATGGACGACATCCATTACTTTTGGAGAGAATGTAGAACATATTCCTGCTTACTTATGTGTAAAATTCGTAGGAGAACTACGAAACATAATTATTCCTGATAATGTCAAAACCATTGGCGATTATGCATTTTATTGGTGTTTAAATCTCGTATCCGTTAAATTAGGAAATGGACTAACTGAAATAGGAAAAGCTGCATTTAACGTTTGCCGTTCATTAAATTCTATTACGATACCTAACAATGTAGAATCTATCAACCATGCAGCTTTTGGACACTGTTATAGTCTTAACGCAATAACATTAGGAAAAAACATAACTACGATAGGCTCAGAGGCATTTGATCAATGTTCTAATATCACAACTATCAATTCATATGCCGTCAATCCGCCTGCTATAGAAAGTTCTGTATTCTCGGTAAGCGACCTGAAAGCCATAGACCTGAATGTCCGCGAGAAAGCGCTAGAAGCCTACAAGGCTGCCAACATCTGGAAAGAGATGAATATTGATTACTTTGCAAACGATATTCGCACCTATTCACTGACTGTAAATTCTGCGGACAAGAGTATGGGAACAACTTCTCCGAACGGCGAATACGACGAGGAGGAAGAGGTGCTTATCTCTGCAAAGCCCAAAACCGGTTATCAGTTTGACCATTGGAGCGACGGCAGCAAAGAGAACCCTCATACCGTCACCATAAACGGCAATCTGACCTTTACAGCTTACTTTGCCCCTCTTGCACCCCAATACACCCTTACCGCTACGGCAAACCCGTTGGAAGGAGTGGCTGTCGGCGGCGGAGCGTATGAGTCCGGCGCACAGGTGACATTAGCTGCTGTGGCTAACGCAGGCTATCATTTCACCCAATGGGCGGACGGCAACACATCCAATCCCCGTCAAGTAACCGTGGCGGCAGACGGCGTATATACCGCCCAGTTTGAGAAAGACGCTGTCATCCAACGCTACACCCTGACAACCTCGTCCACCAACGCTGCACAAGGCACCGCTTATGGGCAAGGTACCTACGAAGCAGGCACGCAGATTGCAGTCTTTGCTGTCGCCAATGACGGTTATCATTTCACGCAGTGGCATGACGGCAACACTGACAACCCGCGTATGGTGACAGTGGCAGCGGACGCCATGTATTTTGCGAACTTTGCACAAGACCCTGTGGCTCCGACTTTGTATGAACTGAGTGTTTCTTCGGAAAGTCCTGCAAAAGGATGGACGACAGAAGGTTGCGCGTACGAAATGGGCGCACAAGTGATGATTTATGCGCACCCGGCAGCAGGCTTTGAGTTCAGCCAGTGGAGTGACGGAAACACCGATAACCCGCGTTTCATTACGATGACAGGAGAGGTAAATCTGACTGCACAGTTTGTTGTCAAGACAACGACCAACGTCAGCGGCGCAAACGTCTCTGCCGCTCCGGCACATAAGATTCTCCGCGACGGACAAGTGTATATCGAGCGTAACGGCAAGACCTATACCGTAACCGGCGCAGAGGTCAAGTAAAAACACCCCTCCCCCCTCTGTAAGGGGGATTCGCTAAAGGAATAGCAACCCTATACGACAAGCAGGTGAGCGTTTTGACACTTTCTGTCTTTTTGATAGTCTTTGTACGAGTGCATGTGTCATTTTGTTAGCATGAAGATTGGAACCGCCCGTAAAAACTTACATTTTGTAAGAAACTGTCAAAAGTGTCAATAATGACAGTGCAAAAAATATATAAACGGAGTATGCCGAAAAGCCATAAGTGAGTAGGCGTGACTAAAATTATCAAACAAATGAAAAAGTTATTTACATTTTTCCTTGCGCTACTAACCAGCGTAGGAACTATCTTCGCCGCAAGTGGCACTTGTGGCGACAACCTCACATGGAATTTAACGGATGGTGTTTTGACCATCAGCGGAACAGGAGCAATGACGGATTACACCCGAGAAGTTTACTATGGTAATACTAATACACCATGGTTTGCCCATTGTAACTCCATTGAAACCGTCATCATCGAAGATGGTATAACAAGCATTGGAAGCTATGCTTTCGCTTGGTGCAGCAAGATAACCTCAGTAAGCATTCCAAATAGCGTTACAAACATAGGAGGCAGTGCTTTCAATGGTTGTTATAGCCTGACCTCTTTGACTATCCCTAATAGCGTCACAGACATTGGATATGAGGCTTTTTATAGTTGCACAAATTTGACATCCATCACAATTCCAAATAGCGTCACAAGCATTGGTAAAGACGCATTCTCTCTTTGCCACGAGTTGACTTCTGTGGAATGGAATGCAAAGAATTGTGTTTCAAAAATTTCTGCTTTCAACGACATAAGTAGCCATATCACATCCTTTGTCTTTGGAGATGAGGTGGAGTCCATTCCTGACTACCTTTGTTACGGAATGGACAAACTGACCTCTATAACGATTCCAAACAGCGTCAAAAGTATTGGCGAAGGGGCATTCTCTGGTTGCCGTAGTTTGACCTCTGTAATCCTTCCCGATGGTGCCACAAGCATTGGAAGTAGTGCTTTCCGAGATTGCACCAATTTGACCTCTATAGCCATCCCCAACAGCGTCACAAGCATTGGAAGTGGTGCTTTCGATGGTTGTAACAGTTTGACCTCTGTGGAATGGAATGCAAGGTATTGTGTTTCGAGTATTACTGCTTTCAACGACATAAGTAGCCAAATCACATCCTTTGTCTTTGGAGATGAAGTAGAATCCATTCCTGACTTCCTTTGTTACAAGATGAATAAACTAACCTCAGTAACGATACCAAATAGCGTCACATATATAGGAAGTTATGCTTTCAATGGTTGCAGCGGTATAACCTCTATAACCATCCCCAGTAGCGTCTCATATATTGGAGGTTATGTTTTTTGTACTTCCAATGGATGCAGTCTGACCTCAGTGACATTAAACTCCGATGCTATTGTTGGTACATCTTATACATCCTTAGCAATAGGTTATATATTTGGTCCGCAAGTAACAGAATATATTATCGGTGACGATGTCACCAGCATTGGAGACAATGCTTTCAATGGTTGCAGCAGTTTGACCTCTGTGACAATTGGCAACAGCGTCACAAGCATTGGAAATAGTGCCTTCGAAGATTGCACCGGTTTGACCTCTGTGACGATTCCAAACAGCGTCACGAACATTGGAGATGAAGCTTTCCATGGTTGTAACAGTTTGACCTCTGTGACAATTCCCAATAGCGTCACAAGCATTGGAAATAGTGCTTTCGACAATTGTACCAGTCTGACCTCTGTGACAATTCCCAATAGCGTCACAAGCATTGGGGACTGGGGGGCTTTCGACAATTGCAACAGTCTAACCTCGGTGACACTAAACTCCAATGCTATTGTTGGCAAATCTTATGCAGAATATTCATCAATAGGTCACATGTTCGGCTCGCAAGTTATAGAATATATTATCGGTGACGATGTCACAAGCATTGGAAACAATGCTTTCAAGAATTGCAGCAATCTTGCTTCTTTGACGATTGGTAACAGCGTCACAAGCATTGGAAATAGTGCCTTCGAAGATTGCACCGGTTTGACCTCTGTTATCCTTCCTAATAGCGTCACCAGCATTGGAGATGGGGTCTTCTCTGGTTGCACAGGATTGACTTCTCCTGTGTATAATACACATGTTTTTGCTTTTATGCCAGCATCTTATTCAGGTGCATACACTATTCCTGTTGGTATTGAAGTAATAGCAAATGCTGCTTTCTATGGTTGCACAAATTTGACATCCATCACTATTCCTAATAGCGTCACAAGCATTGGAAGAGACGCTTTCTCTGGTTGCAGCAGTTTGACCTCTGTGACAATTCCCAATAGCGTCACAAGCATTGGAAGTAGCACTTTCTCTGGTTGCAGCAGTTTGACATCTGTGACGATTCCCAATAGTGTCACAAGCATTGGATATAGTGCTTTCTCCGGTTGCAGCAGTTTGACATCTGTAACTATGCCAAACAGCGTCACCAGCATTGGAAGTCATGCTTTCTCTGGTTGCAGCAGTTTGACCTCTGTAACGATTCCAAATAGCGTCACAAAAATTGGAAGTCAGGCTTTCATGGAATGCAGCAGTTTGACCTCAGTAAGGATACCCAACAGCGTCACAAGTATTGATCCCTCTATATTCTTATTCTGTTCTAATTTAAAAACTATTGATATAGATGCAGATAATCCTAACTATAGCTCAGTGGACGGAATATTATATAACAAAGATAAAACAACTCTTATTCTATGTCCCGGAGGGAAACAAGATGCTTCTGCTATTCCTAATAGCGTCACCAGCATTGGAGTGGGAGCATTCTATGGTTGCAGCAGTTTGACCTCTGTGACCATGTCTAATACTGTCGCAAGCATTGGGCATGGGGCTTTCATTATGTGTAGCAGTCTGACCTCTGTAGCTATTCCTAATAGTGTCACAAGCATTGGAGAGATGGCTTTCTATCTTTGCAGTAGCTTAACCTCCACGACGATTCCCAATAAAATTGATACTATTAGCTATGGTGCATTTTATGGTTGTGAAAACTTGAAAAAAGTTATTATAGGCGAAAATGTCAAATCCATAGAACAAGAAGCTTTCGCGGGTTGCAAACGTATCACAGACATAGTATGCTATGCAAAAGAGATTCCTGAAGTACAAGAAGATGCTTTCCTTGAGGTATCCCGCAAAGCATACTTGTGGGTGCCTATGGAAACCAAACGAGACTACGAAGTAGATGTTTTTTGGGGTGAGTTTGATGTAAAAGCGCTATCTGCAAACACAGTCAGCGCAGACAACTTGGTCATTACTCCGTCCGAGACTTCCGCTGACATTGTTTGGCCGGCTGTGACCGGGGCGGCAACCTATGAACTGGTCATCAAAGACAAAAACGGGAATGTGGTATGTACGTTAGTCTTCAATGCCAATGGCCAGTTAGCCTCGATTGCTTTCTCTGCTCCGGCACGCGGTGACGCACCGCAGCAGACGCAAGGTTCTGGTTTCTCGTTTACCGTCACAGGTCTGAACAGTGGCAGCAGTTATAATCTAACTATGGCTTCAAAGGACGAGAAGGGCAATACCATTGACGAAAAACATTTGTCTTTCAGCACGACCAGTAATAGTCCGGAAGCTATTAACACAGTAGAAGCCTCAATGCTTGGAGGCTCCACTAAGATTCTCCGCGGCGGACAAGTGTATATCGAACGAAACGGAAAAATATATACCATAACCGGTGCAGAGGTCAGGTAAAGACACCCCCTCCCCCTCTGTAAGGGGGATTCGCTAAAGGAATAGCAACCCTATACGACAAGCAGGTGAGCGTTTTTCGCCCACCTGCTGTTGTCTTCTGTTGTATTCAAAAGATAGGTGCGTCTAAGGGGCAAGTAATAGGCAAGTAAGGGTTAAGTAAGGGTTAACTCGTACTCATTTTTGAAAACCCTGCATTTTAGCACTTTCCCCCATGCCCTAAAAGCGCAGAGAAATTAAACATTATTACATAGGTATCGCATAGGTGTTGCATACGACTCGCATAGGTGACGCTTACGTTTCCGAAAAAGAACATTTAATGACTATGTAATGACTTCCTAATACCTTCCTGATACCCTCCTCCTGAAATACTATTCCGATACCATTGCGTAACCACTACACAGGGTGCTTGGCGAATTGGTTCTTTTTCGAAAAAAACATATAAAACCCCTTCGCTGTTTGCAGCCCTGCGGGCTAACGTATCTTTGGCTGTCTGTGTGTCTTGGTATGCAAGCATCCCAGCCCCGCAACCATCCAAACATACACCTCTACGAGCTTGCAAACACCAAAGGAAATAAACCCGCAAAACAATTATTAATAAGTCAAAAATTACCGAAAATTAAAGAAAATTATTAAAAACGGCTAATTATACTAATTTATAATTAGCTCAATTAGCACAATTCGCCGTTATAAATGTTCAAAGCTAAATTTTTGGATAATTTTGGATAATTTTTGACCGATAAAAAAGAATATGTTTTTTATGTTTATGTCCTCTTGGTGGACGGTACTCCGAAGGAGTGTGGGATATAACTACTCATATTTGAGTACTTAAATGACCAAATGGTAAATAAAAACGACCTTCGCAGAGGTCGTTTTTTGTCAGATGCTCCATTCGAAGCCGTCTTTGGTGTCTTTGATCTGGAAACCAAGCGCGGTGAGCTCGTTGCGGATCTTGTCGGAGGTTCCCCAGTCTTTGTTCTTCTTCGCCTCCAGACGGATGCCCAGCAGCAGGTCTATCGCGCCATGGAAAGCTTTTCTCTGACTCTCATCACCGTCACCCTGTTCCTCCAGCCGCAGACCGAGGATGTCGATAGCGTAGGTCTTCCATACCTCGCGCAGCTCCTTCAGGTCCGCCTCGCTGATGGTGGCCTTGCCGTCAGGGATGGTGTTGATGGCTTTGGCGGAGTCGAAGAGCGCCGCTATGACGAACGGCGTGTTCAGGTCGTCGTCCATCGCTTGCGCACATCGTGTGCGCAGACCGGAGATATCGATTCCCTTTGTACTTTGTACTTTGTCCCCTTGTACTTTCAATAGCCGCTGATACGCCTCCTGCATACGCAGCAGACCTTTCTCTGCCGCCTCCAGTGCCTCGGACGAGAAGTCCACCGTCGAGCGGTAATGTGCCTGAAGGATAAAGAAACGGATGACCATCGGACCGAACGGTTTGCTCAGCAACGGGTGCTCTCCGCTGAAGAACTGCTCCAAGGTGATGAAGTTGTTATAGCTCTTGCCCATCTTCTTGCCGGCAATGGTAATCATGTTATTGTGCATCCAGTAATGCACGGACTCATGCCCGAGTGCTGCACAACTCTGTGCTATCTCCGCCTCGTGGTGTGGGAAGATGAGGTCCAGCCCGCCGCCGTGGATGTCGAACTGCTCGCCCAGATACTTGGTACCCATCGTCGAGCACTCCATGTGCCATCCGGGGAAACCCTCGCTCCACGGGCTGGGCCAGTGCATGATATGTTCGGGACTGGCTTTCTTCCACAGCGCAAAGTCATAACTGTGTCTCTTCTCCGCCTGCCCGTCCAGCTCACGCGTCTCGGCGATGATGTCATGGAGGTTGCGCCCGGACAGCTTGCCGTACGGATAGTCCTTGGCGTATTTCTCCACGTCCATATAGACGGAGCCGTTGGACACATAGGCATAGCCTCTGTCGAGTATCTTCTGCACAAAGGCTATCTGCTCGATGATATGCCCCGAGGCATGCGGTTCGATGGAAGGCGGCAGGACGTTCAGCGCCGCCATGTCGCGGTGGTAGCGGTTGGTGTAATACTGCACCACTTCCATAGGCTCCAACTGCTCCAGACGGGCTTTCTTGGCTATCTTGTCCTCGCCCTCGTCGGCGTCGTGCTCCAAGTGTCCCACATCGGTGATATTACGCACATAGCGCACTTTGTAACCAAGGTGCAGCAGATACCGGTACAGCACATCGAACGTGATGGCGGGACGGGCGTGACCCAGATGCGCGTCCCCATAGACCGTCGGTCCGCAGACATACATGCCCACATGACCCTCGTGAAGCGGTTTGAAAGTCTCTTTGAATCTTGTGAGAGAATTATAGATTTCTAACATAGGATTATGTACGGTTTAATCATTTACCATTGTTCATTTACCAAGAAAAATCCGTCTTTTGGACGTTTTCGCCGTAGATGGTCTTGAAATCGTCCTTCATGGAGACGACGATATAGCCGTTCTCGCGCCACTGGTCGGCGAGTTTGAGCGCTTTCTCGCGGTTGGCGTGGTCGCGGTTCTCGTCATCGGCTATCAGCATGAACGCAAGGGTCTTGTATTTCGTGTTGCCCAGACAATAATTGTGCATGGCGCAATCGCCGCCGCTGTTGCCGAACGACAGCACAGGCACCTTGCCTATCTCTTGCACTATCTGTAGCACTTTGTTGGTCTTCAGGTTCTTGATAATCAGTTCGTCCGTCCGCACGATATCCTCCTCTTTACCCATCGTGAAGTTGACTCCGGCCTCCCTTCCCTGCGAAGTGGATTGCAGGCGCACGTCCATTCCGATGACGCGGTTGGGCGCGATGCCGATAGACTCCGTCAGCGCACGGCATATGAAACGGTCCGAACCGGACACTACATAATACGTAAACCCGTTCGCCTCCAGATAGTTGAACACTTGCAGCATCGGTTGGTAGAAACTCTCGCCGTAGGTCATTCCCGTAAAACCGTTAGCCGGTTTGGCGGCATATACCTTCACATAGTTGTCGAACTCAGCAAGCGTCATGCCGGAATACGCCTTGGCGGCGGCATAGGCATGTTTCATATCGAAATGGTCCGGCAGTTTGGTCCCGTTGCGCACAAAATCGCGTATCTCCTGCGCCGTCTGACGCACATCTTCCGGTGCCTTGTCACGATAACCGGCGTCGTCCAGCACCCTGTATTCGAGCAGGTTATACTCAAAATAGGTAGGGTATAACTCACCCACAAACGTGCCGTCCATGTCGAATGTGGCAATGCGGTCGCTTGGCGTGATGTAATTCGGGGAGTTGGGATTGGTCACATCCTCGACGTATGCCTGCAAGGCAGTCACCGCCTCACACTCATTCCAGAGGGTGAGATAGTTTTTCGGCGGTGTCGGTTCGTTGCTGTTGCAACTGCTCATTACCATGCAGCAGGCTGTAATGGCAACCATCCATAGTTTGAAAACTTTCATTTCGTCATTCCATTTACAAATCCGCTGCAAAGGTACGACAAAAATTGCACATACGCAAGTTTTTGAGCGGAATTTTTGAAAAAGTAGATATAATTCAGGAATAAAATTGTTTCTAATTACGGAATTACATAATTTCGGCGTGCAAAAACAAGGCAAAGGCGCAAAGGTTTTTGCCTTTACGCCCTGATAAGCCCCATTTTAATGTATGGTGTGCGTGTTTAGAGGAGGGTGGGATTAGCGTTGTTGCAGCCAATAGCTGAAGAATTTATCGTACACCAAATAATTTCCATCATCATTCTGGTACAATAATTCTTTGTCTATCATGGTTAGAATGGCACCCCGGACTGTGCTGTATGCGCCCAGCTGGTATTTCTGCAAGAACTGGTTGCTACCCGGTTCTTTTACAATTCCTTCTTTCGCGATAGCCCGGAGCACTTGCAGCTGACGGTCCGTAATCAGACGGCAATATGTTTGATATGCCGGTTCTTCCTCTTGTATCAATTTGTTAAGTGCCGTTTTGACAGCATGGCTATCAATAACTTCTACTCCGCTTTGGTACAGCCTGTTCAACAGAACCTGCACATACCATGTATAACCATCCGCCATAGCGTATAACTCGTGGAAAACATCTTGGCTTATCTCTTGACCATGTGCAACCATATGTTGGCACGCGAACTGATAATAGGAAGCCTCGTCAATCACATCAATATTCATTATTTGCGTGCTCCGATAAAACGGACGCTTGGCGGAAGTGAACATCTGCGCCATTACATGTTTTTTGCTGCCGGCAAAGATAAATTGCACATTTTTCAACTGTTGGATATAGGTCCGCAGCAATGCTTCCATCTTCACATCCTTATATTCTGCAATAGTCTGGAACTCGTCAAATGCCACATAGCAAGGCTGTTCGGATTTCTCCAGATATGCAAAAATCTGTTGCACTGTCCATTCTTCGCGTTGGGGCTGTACATCTATCGTACATTGCGGCAGACCGCTGACAGGATCCATTCCGAATACAGGACGTAGTGCACCGAAGAAATGTGTTATTTCCTCCCATACACGCTCAGAAAAAGGATTGATTCGGGTACTTAACACTGCTTCTGCAAAAACTTTTGTAAACTCCTGCAGATTAGAAGTACTGAACAAATCCACATAAATGCAATGTACTTCTTTGGCATACGGCGAATGGAACAAATGTTGTATCAAACCCGTTTTGCCGACACGCCGGGGACTTATTAGCGTCACATTGCGTCTGTTGCGTAATGCTTCCCCTAAGTTTATCGTCTCTTCTGTGCGGTCACAGAAATACTCCGCTCCTAAATAAGAGGTGGTCGAAAATGGATTAGTGAAACCGGTTTGCATTTGTATAATAAATTTATTTATAGGGCATTACACATGTCGTTATTCCCGTGACGGAATTTACGTCACGTTAAATTCGCTGCAAAGGTAGTAATAATATTTGAAATACGCAAGACTTTGAGCAAGAAAAATCAAATAATTTTGTTTTTTTAGGGGACAGCTGTGTGGACATACACAAAAACTCCGGGCATCTGCCCGGAGCATAAGACACAAACGGTACTTACAGCAGTGTCTTGGGGTCGAGGTTGTTCTTCTCGATATCCTTGAAATACTTGAATGTACCGAGCTTGAGTTCCTCGCAGGCTGCCTCGTCGCAGACGATGATACCGTGCTGGTGCATCTGGAGCGCGGAGACGGTCCACATATGCGATATCGGCTCCTCAATGGCGTGCTGCAGCGCACGCGCTTTGTTATGTCCGTTGACGACTATCAGCACCTCTTGCGCATCCATCACCGTGCCCACTCCTACCGTCAGCGCGGTCTTCGGCACTTTGTTCACGTCGTTCTCAAAGAAACGGCTGTTGGCGATGATGGTGTCGGTGGTCAGCTCTTTCTTTCGCGTACGGCTGGTGAGAGACGAACCCGGCTCGTTGAAGGCGATATGTCCGTCGGGACCGATGCCGCCGAGGAACAGATGGATTCCGCCGTAGTTCTTTATCTTCGCCTCATAACGCGCACACTCGGCTGCAAGGTCCGGTGCATTGCCGTTGAGGATATTCACGTTCTCCTTGCGGATGTCTATATGGCTGAAAAAATTGGTCCACATGAAGCTGTGATAACTCTCCGGGTGCTCCTCGGGAAGTCCCACGTACTCATCCATGTTAAACGTCACCACGTTGCGGAAGGACACCTTGCCCTCCTCATACAGCTGGATAAGGTGCTTGTACATCCCTAACGGCGAACTGCCCGTCGGCAGACCCAATACAAACGGAGTACTCTCTTTCGGTCCGAACTCATTGATTCGTTTTGCCACATAGTTCGCAGCCCACTCGCTCAGCAGGTCATACGAAGGTTCAATAATTACACGCATTGTTTTTCTTTAAATTTGAATTTTGAAATCATAACTTTAAACTATTTGACACCCTTGCCTGCCGGTAACTACTGCCTAACGGACAGACACGGTTTGTATGTATCATTCGCTCAGAAGGATTGCCTCCAGTTCGGGTTCTTCGGGATTGACAGCCACTATCCGTCCCTCTCTGTCGATGAGGACGGTATGCGGGATAAACTGCACGCCATAGAGGTCGGAGCAGGAGTGTGCCTCGTCCTCGCGCATCTGCAGCCACGGCATCTGCTCTTCCTTCAGCGCCTCGCGCCACGCCGCCTCGTCTTGGTCCACGGAGCAGCTGAGGATCTGCAGCCGCTCGCCGCCGAAACGGGCGTAGAAATCTTTCAGCACAGGCACGAAACGGCGGCAGGGACCGCACCACGATGCCCAGAAATCCAGCAGCACATAGTCGCTCTTGCCCACCACACTGCTCAGTGACAGCTCCGTGCCTTCCGGTGTCAGAGCGGTGATATCCTTATAGGCATTCTCATCAGCTGCCTGTTCCTGCTTTTGCTCTTGCTGCGGAGTCTGTTCCGCTTGCTCCGCTGGTTTCTTTGTACAGCCGGCAATCACCAATGCCGCTGCAAAAATCAATAAGTACTTTTTCATTGTTGTGAGTTTTATATTTAATCTAGTAGAACTAATAGAACTAGTTAATCTATTTTTCTCTTTTTAAAACCACCGCGCTTCTTGCCGGCAGGTACATCTTCAGCCAGCCTTTGCCGTCCTTGGCATAAAGCTCGTCATGCTGCGTGAAATGCTCCACCGTGTCATCGCTCAGTCCGAAGCCGGCGAACTCCTTGGCGTCGGTGTTCAGCACCACTTTGTATTTGCCTTCGGGCACCAACATGCCGTAGTCGCTGAAGGACTTCTGTCCGTTCCAGTTGAAGATGAACAGCAGCTCTCCGCGCGAGTATGCCACCACTTGGTCGCCCTCGTTGTCCCACCATTTCATCACCCACGGCAGGTGCCTGCCTACGCCGTATTTCTTCTCCTCGGCAGTGGGTTTCTGCACGGACAGATTCTCGCGTAGCAGATGCACCATCGCCTCGTCGAAACGGTTGAGGTCTGCGAAGAAATAGTTGGGGTTGTCCACCAGACTCCACTGGCGGCGCGCGTATTTGTAACTCCAGCCGTTGCCCTCACGCGGGAAGTCTATCCACTCCGGATGACCGAACTCATTGCCCATGAACGTCAGGTAGCCGCCGTTGATGGTGCTTGCCGTCACCAGACGGATCATCTTATGCAGCGCGATGCCGCGGTCCGCCATATAGGTCGAATGACCGTGCTCGAAATGCCAGTACATGTCGGCGTCCACCAGACGGAAGATAATCGTCTTGTCGCCCACTAACGCTTGGTCGTGGCTCTCCGCATAGCTGATAGTCTTCTCGTCCTCGCGCCGGTTGGTCATCTCAAAGAGGATATGACCGGCTTTCCAGTCCTCGTCCTTCACCTCTTTGATATACTTGATCCAAAAGTCAGGAATGCCCATCGCAAGCCGGTAATCAAAACCTACGCCGCCATCTTGAATAGGGCTTGCCAGACCGGGCATTCCCGACATCTCCTCCGCAATGGTTATTGCATCTGGTTTGACTTCATGGATCACTTTGTTGGCAAGAGTCAGGTACATGAGTGCGTCACCGTCCTCGTTGCCGTTGAAATAACTGCCGTAGCCGTTGAAATCCTCGCCCAGACCGTGGCTGCGGTAAATCATCGAGGTCACGCCGTCAAAACGGTAGCCGTCGAAATCATATTCGTCCAGCCAGAACTTGCAGTTGCTCAGCAGGAAATGCAGCACCTCGTTCTTGCCGTAGTTGAAGCACAGGCTGTCCCATGCCGGGTGTTCCCGACGTGCGCCGTCGTGGAAATACTGGTAGGGTGTGCCGTCGAAATTACCCAGACCCTCCAGTTCGTTCTTCACGGCGTGGCTGTGAACAAGGTCCATGATGACCTTCATACCCCGGCCGTGGGCGTCGTCGATAAGCGCCTTCAGCTCGTTGGGCGTACCGAAACGGCTGCTGGCGGCGAAGAAATTCGACACGTGATAGCCGAACGAACCGTAATATGGATGTTCCTGAATAGCCATAATCTGCACGCAGTTATAGCCGAGCTTGGCGATACGCGGCAGCACATCGCGGCGGAACTCCTCATAGCTGTTCACTTTCTCCTGCTCCGAACTCATGCCTATATGGCACTCGTAGATAAACAAAGCCTCATCCTTGGTACTTTGTACTTTGCCCCTTTGTCCCTTTGTTTGGCGGTTCCGCCAAACGTAAGGTTCCTCGTCCCATACTTGCGCGGAGAAGACTTTGGTCTGCTCGTCCTGCACCACGCGCCGCACATAACTCGGGATGCGCTCTCCCCAACCGCCGTTCCACTCCACTAAAAGACGGTAGTATTGCTCGTGCCTGAGGGCTTCTTCCGGCAGCTTGGCTTCCCACACGCCGTTGCCTATCGGCTGAAGACGATACTTTTCGTCCTTCTGCCAGCCGTTCATGTCGCCCTTGATATAAATAGCCGTAGCGTTCGGCGCCCACTCGCGAAGCACCCATTCACCGGCTACTTTCTTTCCTTTTGCGTCGGTATAAGGCTTCTTATGGTGTAGTCCGAAATAGAGGTAGCCCGTTGCCCAGTCTGCTAAGGTCTTTGTACATTGTACATCGTCACTTTGTACATTCCCCGTCAGTTCAGCTTCTTTTCGCGCCGCATAATCCGCACGTGCTTGCAGAGCACCCTCGTAGGGCTGTAGGTACGGGTCGCGTGCCACGATAGGCAGATGTTTTACTTTCTTTGTTGTCATAGTCATTGTGCTTTTCAAAGTAAATACTTTTTTAGGTTTATGTCCTTCGCCGTTTAGTACTCCGCAGGAGTGTGAAGGCGGTCAAACCACTCTCGATTTGACGATGAGTTTGCGGTACTCCTTGCCCGGTGCTATACCCGGCTGGTGTGCATCTTCCGGGAAGAAGACGGCGAAATGTCCGGCAGGGACAACAAACTTGGCGGTTGCCTTGTCGGCATAGAACTCCACGTCCTTGCCTTCGTCGTATTCCTGCGTCACTTCCTGACAATCGACTTGCGCCTTCCAGCCCATCTCCTCGTCGTCGCCCAGCGGTATCTGGATATCCAGATAGTCGCGGTGAGCCTCCATCCGGCATTTGGATTCCTCCTTGCCTTTGAAATCGTTGATGTTGACGTACAGGTCGGTGCCGTCCAAGTAAATCTTGCATGCTGGCATTTCCTCAAGGTCGTTGTCCTTGTAGAATTTCATGAACTGTTCGAAGCCCGGTACGCAATCGTAGTACCTGTCGGCGTTCTCTAATTTGTCTAAAATCATATAATATCAATTAAAAATCATCATTCATCAATCCATCATTCAGCTCGCACTGCGAGCGGCTCAATCCATCATTCACTTCTGCCCCAGCCGTTGCAGGTGGCAGAGCATCAGCGACCCGTCTTCGCGCCTCAGATGCATGCCGTTGCCTTCGCAGAAAGCAAACGCCTTGCAGTCCTTGCACGGTTCGCTCTCTCTCATCCACTGCCGGTCGCGGTAGGGCTTGAACTCCTCCTCCCACACACGCCAGAACGAGTCTTTATAGATATTCCCTTGGTAGTACTTGCCGCGGATGCTGGTGCAGGCGGATATGCTGCCGTCTATCAGGATAGATGCCACGCTGATGCCTGCCGCGCACTGGTACAGATGGTCACGCACACGCCCTTCGTAGTCGCCTAAATAGCCTTCGCACGAATACGACACATGGCGTCCCGCCTCGCGTTCGGAGACGATGAAATCCATCAGATAGCGGAACTGCTCGTCTGTCAGCAGCAGCTCGGGGTTGCTCGCTGCACGACCCATCGGGTCTATGCCGAACACACGCCAGTCGCGCACGCCCATGCTCCACAGCATATCACGGATAGCGGGCAGGTGGTCTATGTTACGCTGGTTGGCGCAGGTGACCACATCCCATGTCAGCCTCGGCTCGGAGGCACAGAGTCTGATGGCACGGCTCGCACCCTCGAATGCCAAGGGGTGCTGGCGGAGCCATACATGGTCCTCCTCCAAGCCGTCGCAGGAGATGGTGATGGACCGCAGCCCTGACTCGCGTAACTCGCGGAAACGCGCCTCCGTCAATGCCAAGCCGTTGGTCACCATTCCCCACGGATAGCCTCTCTTCTTCAGCGCACGGCCCACGTCCGCCAAGTCTTTGCGCATCAGCGGTTCGCCGCCGGAGATGATGATGAGTACATTGTGAGGATCCACATGAGGCGTCACCTCGGTGTCTATCACCTTCAGGAAATCCTCTGCCGGCATGTCCGGTGTCTGCACGGACGACACACAATCGCTGCCGCAGTGCAGGCAATGCACGTTGCAGCGCAGCGTGGACTCCCAGAACAACTGCCTCAGCGGATGCAGCTCCTTGAGGTTCTTACGCCTCAGCCGTTCCAGCCATAATGCTATTTTCAGTCGCGCTTTCATTCGTTATTCTCTTGGGTAGGGCACACCGTACAGACACTTCACCGGCTCTTCCGCCACCACGGGAGGACCGTATTTGACAGGCGTCGGTTCCGGCACACTGTCCATCGGCTCTTCCTGCAAGTCGGACGGGATACCGTATTTCTCCTCTATCACCTCTAATCGGGGAGGGCCGTATTTCTTGGCGGGAGGGTCATCTTGCGACACCGCCTGCTTCGTGCTATGGCAACCTGCAAGCGAGAGGCTGAGTGCCCCAAGCATCACATTCATCCTGTTTAAAAACTTCTTTCTCATACATTATTCTTTCAAATTCGCTGCAAAAGTACAAAAAAAAAATGAATTACGCAAGCGCGCGTGTATTTTTTTTAGGAATAGTTCCGTTATGCGTGGTTTTGTGACCTCAGCTCGCGGACTATCATCAGCGCCTCCTCGCGTACGTCCGCCGGCAGGGCGATATTGCGTAACTGCAGGGAACGGCACCACCCGGGCACATCGCTCTCTTGCAGCGAGGAGAACACAGCCCTGACTGCCTCTTCCTGTTCGTCGGTATAGTTCTCCGGACTGATGCCGGCAAGGCTGTCTAACTCTTCATCATCGTAATACTCCGGCACTGGAGACGTCTGCAATAATGTCTCACGCTCGCATACCAAGTGCTCGCCGCAGCATCCCTCCGGACGCACATACGGCTTCTGCGCACTCGCTCCTTCGCCCGTTTTGTCCGATGAAACCGGCTGTTTCCGGCGCTCGTGGATTTCTGTTGCCACAAGCACCAAGACTCCTAAAAGTATAAATAGCAGCAGAGGTATCATCGTCACTCCTCCTCGAATTCATCGACCCGGTCTTCCTCAACCACAAGGTTGTCGATGATGAACTGCTGCCGTTCGGTGGTGTTCTTGCCCATATAATAAGCAAGCAGCTCGTTCACCGCGTCCTCCTTGCGCAGCGTCACTTGGTCCAGACGGATTCCCGCACCTATAAAACCCTTGAATTCATCGGGAGAAATCTCCCCCAAACCCTTGAACCGGGTTATCTCCGGAGTCTTGATTTTGGCGATGGCTTTCTGCCTCTCTTCCTCGGAATAGCAATAGACCGTCTGGTTCTTGTCCTTCACACGGAAGAGCGGCGTCTGCAGGATATACACGTGTCCCTTTTTCACCAAGTCCGGGAAGAACTGTAGGAAGAAAGTCAGCATCAGCAGACGGATATGCATGCCATCGACATCGGCATCGGTAGCGATGATGACTTTGTTGTACCGCAGCTCGTCCAGACCGTCCTCTATGTTCAGCGCCGATTGCAGGCAGTTGAACTCCTCGTTCTCATACACCACGGATTTGCTCAATCCGTACGAATTCAACGGCTTTCCCCGCAGCGAGAACACCGCCTGTGTCCGTACGTCGCGGCTCTTGGTGATGGAACCCGATGCAGACAGACCCTCCGTGATGAAAATACAGCTCTCCAGACGCAAGTCGTCATCTGCGTCTTTTGCCGATTTCACCGGCTTCGGGTCGTTCAGATGAATCTGGCAGTCGCGCAGTTTGGGGTTGTTCACAAGGTTCTTCTTCGCCCTCTCGCGAGCCGCTTTCGTCACACCCGCTATCGCCTTGCGCTCTTTCTCGCTGTCCTGTATCTTCTGCAGCATGACCTCCGTAATCTCCGGGTGCTTGTGCAGATAGTTGTCCAGCTGCTGTTTGACGAAGTCGTTGACGAACTTGTTCACGCTCACGCCCCCTGTAGGGCTCATGTCTTTCGAACCGAGTTTGACTTTCGTCTGGCTCTCGAAGACAGGCTCCTCCACGTTGATGGCTATCGCGCCCACTACGCCGTTCCGGATGTCCGCCAACTCTTGGTTCTTGTTGAAGAACTCTTTGATAGTCCGTCCGATGGCTTCGCGGTAAGCCGTCTGGTGCGTGCCGCCTTGGATGGTGTGCTGCCCGTTGACAAACGAGTAGTACTCGTCGCCGTTCTGGTCGGTGTGCGTCAGCGCTATCTCGATGTCTTCGCCCACTATATGGATAATCGGGTATAGCGGATTGACCGTCATGTTCTCCGTCAGCAGGTCCAGCAGACCGTTCTTTGACACGAATTTCTTGCCGTTATAGACCAGCGTCAGCCCGGTGTTCAGGTACGCATAGTTACGCAGCAGTTCCTCGATATAGTCATCGCGGAAATGGTAGTTTTCAAAGAGACCTTTGCTGTCGTCCGGCACAAACTCAATGATTGTGCCGCGTTTCTCCGGTCCGTCGTAGTCGAGGATACCCGTGTCGCTCAGCAGTTTGCCTTGACTGAACTCCGCCTTGCGCCGCTTGCCCTCGCGGAATGACTCCACCGCAAAATAGGAGGACAGCGCATTCACGGCTTTCGTGCCCACGCCGTTCAGACCCACGGATTTCTTGAATGCCTTGCTGTCGTACTTGCCGCCGGTGTTCAGCATGCTCACCACATCTACCAATTTGCCCAGAGGGATGCCTCGTCCGTAGTCCCGGACACGCACCATCTGAACAAGCCTTTCTTCATTCGAATCTTGGCTTTCGACATTCGACGTTTTGCTTTCGACTCTTGACTTTTGACTTTCGACTCTTGACTTTTGACTTTCACTTATCTCCACCTCTATCACTTTCCCTTCGCCCATGCGGTATTCGTCGATGGAGTTGTCGATACTCTCTTTGATGAGCACATAGATACCGTCATCCGAATGACTGCCGTCGCCTAACTTGCCGATATACATACCCGGTCGCCGCCGGATATGCTCCATGTCATCGAGATGAATGATGTTTTCGTCGCCGTACTCCACGGCGGATGGATTTATTTCGTATTCTTCTGCCATATCTCTTTAAACTCTCAACTTTCCTCTCCCTCCTGTTTGGCGGCTAAAAGCGCGTTATTACCGCGTGATTAGCGCGTTATTAGCGCGTTATTTCAGGTACGTTGCTATATTGTTGCTTAGCTGCTCCACGCTGCTGGCACCCACCAACACGGATGTCACGCCTTGCTCCAATATCCAGTTCAGCGCCTCCTGCGCGATGGTGCGTCCGTGCGCCTGACCCTGTGCCTGCAGTTCGTGCAGGTATTTCAGCAGTTTCTCCGTACGCGCCCACGGGTGCAGGAAATGGTCTTTCGCCATCCGGCTGTCAGCGGGAATACCGTCCAAGTAACGGTCGGTCAGCAGACCCTGTGCCAGCGGAGAATAGGCGATGAAACCGATGTTTTCCTGCTTGCAGAAGTCCAATATACCCTCCTCTATGGGCTGCCTGTGCAGCATGTTCAGCCGTCCTTGGTATATCAGCAGCGGCACATCCCGTTCGCGCAGATACGCCGCTGCCTGCTTCAACGGCTCCAACGGCCAGTTGGAGATACCCACATACAGTGCTTTCCCCTGACGCACGATATCCACCAAGGCTTGAAGCGTCTCTTCTATCGGTGTCTCCGGGTCAAAACGGTGCGAATAGAACAAATCCACATACTCTAATCGCATCCGCCTCAACGACTGGTCCAGACTCGCCATCAGGTATTTGCGGCTGCCCCAGTTGCCGTAAGGACCGTCCCACATGTCATATCCTGCCTTCGTGGAGATGAACAGCTCGTCCCGGTACGGCGCAAAGTCCTGCTCCATCAGCCTGCCCATCGTCTCCTCGGCACTGCCGTAGGGAGGACCGTAGTTGTTCGCCAAGTCGAAATGCGTAATACCGTGGTCAAAGGCATAATGCGTGATGGCACGGCTCCGTTCATAGGGGTCCACGCCGCCGAAGTTATGCCAGAAACCCAGACTGACTTTCGGCAGCAGCACACCGCTCTTGCCGCAGCGGTTGTACAGGTCTGCCGCGTGGGCGTAGCGGTCATCCGCCGCTCTGTATGTTCCGTTTGTATCCATAGCAGAAAAACTTTTGCGACTGCAAAAGTACAAAAAAAAAATGACATGTGCAAGAGGACACGTCATTTATAATGTTTTTTGTATCTTTTTTGCAGTATTTCCGTGCCGCGCCGGATAGCCCGGACTTACTGCCGCCGGAGCACAAAATCTGCTGTCGCGAAACCGTCATAAGGTATCTTTTTGCCTTCTTTATATACCTCGTTATACGTAAAGGGGACAAAGAGAACCTGCTCTTGATACACGCCACCGGAATCGGTAGCCACCACCGTCACTTCCGCCGGCACTTCCCGTCCGCGATACCGGATGATAGTGTACATGCCTGCACTGTCGGTAAGTGCATAGTTATAGAACAGGATGTCTTTCTCTTTCTCGCCCCGCACACCGAATACCGCCACATGGATGCCGGACAGCGCCTCGCCCGCTTCGTTCTCCACATGCCCTCTGATGACCAGACGCGGAGAACCGCTCGAATACTCACCCCCCTCATAGGGGTAATCCACTCCGCCGCCCTCTGGTATGACTGCTATTCTCTTTTCACATCCGATGAAACCGGACAAAACGGCTATTTGAACAAGCATGACCACCATGCGTGCTATTCTTCTTCTGATCATGGCAATTTGAATATTTTAGATGTTGTTACTCCTGATTTGGTATTCAGCCGGATGATATAGCTTCCCGCCGGCAGACCGTCCGGGTCTATCCGGTTGGTGATAAAACGTCCGTTGAAATCGGACACAACGAGGTCTGTCACGCGCAGGAACCCGATGAAATTGGTGTCCCAGTAGCCGATACGTATGATATAATCGCCTGCGCGCGTGATAGGACATGTGAGGGAACCGAAACTGCGGTCATAGAAGTAGTCCTCGCCCTGCCGCTCGCTCTGCGTCTCATGGATGACCACAGAGGAAACAGCTCCTTCCTGTGTCTCTATATACAGGGTGTTGCCCGTGAGGGATGCACGGAACTGGTTCGGGTCGGTCGGGTCAGGGGTGCTGCCTATGGGACCGTCCATCGGCGCATACTGAAACATCGTCATCTGCAACGGTATCTCTATCGTGTTATCTGCTGCCCTGCATGGCAGAAGACCTGCTAAAAGTACTATGACTGACACTATCCTGCGCATTTATGGCTCTTCCGCTATCTCTCTCAGTGTGTGCTGCAAATCCTTGGTCCTGACACCCAGCCGTTTGGCTATCAGGTATTTGTCCTTCCCTATCCCGCTCTCGGCACGATAGAGCACGGCGGCTATTTCCGTATAGGACAGCCCGATGAGGACGAGCACGCAGATGCGTATCTCCCGTTCCGTCAGTCCGCGCCTGTCCAGTTTGTCGGCAATGCCCATCAGCCGTGCATTGCAGATGGTGCAGAACTGCCGGTAGTCGTTTAGGGCAAGTTCTTCGCTCAGGCTGGCGCTCTGCCGCAAGGCTCTGCATTCACGTTCCAGCTCCGGCAGACGTCTCTTACACCGTTTAAACCACAGCACAGCCACGACTGTGGCAAACAGAGCGGACAAAGAGAGGAAAAGTATCGGTTTCATCGGCACTTTTTGTGTTTCTAATGCCTCTTCTGCTATCAGCATGGCTTGCGTCCATTCGGGGTCACCGCTCTCCAGTCTGGTACGTACATCCGTGCGCTCCTCCGCCATCTTGCGGATGCTGTCCGCTTCGGCGGTGCTGTCGCAATGGACCAAGATATAATAGACATCGTCTATATAGCGCGGATTGTCCGTACTATTTAACACACGCCGTGCATAACAGAGGGCGGAATCATTCTCTCCGAGAAAAGCAAAAGCCTGTGCACGGAGGATATCAAAATATACGGAATCCTTTGATTCCATCGGTATTTTTTGTGTATAGAGAAGCACGGAGTCATACTCCCCGGCATAGAGGCAAGCCGCAGCACGCGTCTCCGCCGTCTTGGCAAAAAGGGAAGCAGCCGGACACATATGCTCTGCCGAATCCGCCAAGAGAGTTGCCGTTTCTTTACGCCCCATGACAGCCTGCTCCCATGCCATGTTGTTCAGTGCATGGGCGATACGCAGACTGTCGTTCATACGGAAGAACTGCTCCGCCGATTTCCGGTAATAGCGGTACGCCGTCTCGTGCCGCTCGCAGATACGGCACATCGTGGCGATATTGCTGAACGAACGTCCCTTGTACTCATACTCGCGCGAACCGCACTGCGTGGCAGCAAGGAAACTTCTTACCGCCTCCACGGGTTCGTCCGCCTCGCGGTATTGCCTGCCCTGCTGATAGTACTCCTCCGCCGAAGGAGAAGAACAACCCGCCATGCACGCGGCTATACAGACCACCATCCCTATGAGTACAGTGTTACGCACACAATCTGAATTTAAACGTTTTAGGGTGCGAAAGTAGTGTTTTTTGCGGAAAGTACCAAATTTTACACTTGGGAAAATTTTGGGAAATGTTCTTTTTAGCCTTATAGAGCGTCAGCACAACCCTCTCTCATGAGCCAGCTTGAGCAGATATTCCTTCGCCGGCTCGTATTCATTGGGAATAATGCCGTCAAGGATGGCATCTTTGATAGCCGCCTTCAGTTCGCCCACCGTAGAACAGGGCTCAAGGTGCAATATCTGCATAATCTCATCGCCTTTAACGGGCGGTTGGAAATTACGTATTCTGTCGCGTTCCTCCAGCTCCACCATCTTCTCCCGAACCAGCTGATAGTTCCGATGGAATCGGGCTTTTTTCTCTTCGTTACGGCTGGTGATGTCCGCATCGCAGAGCAGCATCAGGTCGTCGATGTCATCACCTGCCTCGAAGAGGAGACGGCGCACAGCGGAGTCGGTCACTGTGTCCTCTATGAGATTGATGGGGCGCATATGCAGGTCCACCATCTTTTTGACATACTCCATCTTCTCGTTGAGCGGCAGTTTGAGGCGTGCGAAAATCTTCGGCACCATCTTGGCGCCTATGTAGTTGTGGTTGCGGAATGTCCATCCGGCGTGCGGGTCCCATGCCTTGCTTTTCGGCTTGCCGATGTCATGCAGCAACGCCGCCCATCGGAGCCAGAGACCATTTACCATTTTACCATTTACCATTTTACAATTTACTATTTGGTCATTTGCACGCTGCAGTACCGCTACATTATCGAGGACTTTGAGGGTGTGATAGAAGACATCTTTATGCCCCTTGCCGTCTTTCACCTCCACCCCTTTGAGGGCTGCCAATTCGGGGAAGATGAGCGGTAAAAGTCCGGTTTTATCGAGTAAAATCCACCCTTCCGAAGGACGCCTGCTGAGCATGATTTTGTTCAGTTCTTCTGCTATCCGCTCGCGTGTGATTATATGGATACGCTCGCGGTTTCGGACGATGGCATCGAATGTCTCGCCGTCAAGGAAAAAGCCTAACTGTGTGGCAAACCGGATGGCGCGCATCATACGCAGCGGGTCGTCGCTGAAGGTGATATCCGGGTCCAACGGCGTACGGATGATACACTGCTCCAAATCCCCGATTCCATCGAACGGATCAAGCAGTTCGCCATACCTCTTCTCGTTCAAACAAACAGCCATGGCATTGATGGTAAAATCGCGCCGGTTCTGGTCCTCCTCCAAGGTACCGTCTTCCACTATCGGATTCCGGCTGTCGTGCTGATAACTCTCCCTGCGTGCGCCGACGAACTCCAGCTCCAGTTCACCGCGTTTGACCTGCGCGGTGCCGTAGGTCTTGAATACAGACAGGTGGGTGCCTCGTCCCAAACGCTTTGCCACCGCTTCCGCCAGCAGGATTCCTATTCCCGAGCGCTGATGGCTCTGTTCCGCGTTCTGACGACCCACCACCACGATATCTATGTCCGTACTCTCGCGATGAAGAAAGAGGTCCCGCACCCAGCCGCCGATGACATAACAGTCCAGCCCCAAACGGTCGGCTTCCTCACCCGCCATCTTCAGCACCGGGTTCTCTATTTTCGGATTATTTATTACCATATTCTGTCAAATCGGGTGCAAAATTACAAAAAAAAAATGGAAAGTGCAAGAAAAATTTGTATATGTCACAAAAAAGTTGTACCTTTGCACGCTTTTTCGTGTAAAAAGCACGTCATTTATTATTAACCCCGGGCAGGAACTCGCGCAGTTCAACGCCCACCAAACAACAACAAACCAATGGCAACAAAAATTCGTTTGGCTCGTCATGGTCACAAAGACTATGCTTTCTACCACATCGTAGTAGCAGACAGCCGCTCGCCGCGTGACGGCAAAATCATCGAGCGTCTCGGTTCGTTCAACCCCAACACCAACCCTGCAGCAGTCATCCTCAATTTTGAGCGTGCACTCTATTGGGTAAATGTAGGCGCCCAGCCCACCGACACCGTTCGTACCATCCTTTCCAACGAAGGCGTACTGCTCTGCAAACACCTGCAAGGCGGTGTAGCCAAAGGCGCATTCAGCCAAGAAGAGGCTCAACGCCGTTTCGATGCTTGGAAGGCTCAGAAAGATGCCAAGGCAGGCAAGATCAGCCAAGCCGAGGCGGACAAGAAAGCTGCCGCTGCGAAGGCTCTTCTCGCCCAAGAGGTAGAGACCAACAAGGCAAAAGCTGCCGCTATCGCTGAGAAACGCGCTGCAGCCGCAGCCGAACTCGCTGCTGCCGCCCAAGAGGCTGCACAGGAAGCTGCTGCCGCAGAGGCAGAGGCTAAAGGCGAAGCTGAAGCAGAGGCTTAAGCCTGATCTTTTTCGGAACATCGATATATCGACATATCGAAATACCGAAGAAACAAAAAACCCGGGACGCAAGTTTCGGGCTTTTTTGTCTATCTGCCATGCACGCACAAGAACAGATATTGCATAGGTGTTGCATAGGTAACTCCTCTGATGTGTATAGGTATTGCCTACGATATGGGTTTATAAACGGCAGATAATTAACAAGTTACAAAATCAAAACAGTACGGTTTGGTCATTCATAGAAATCGATATACACCAGCCTGATACGCGGATCCGTGGCAAAAAGGCTGTCCGCATCGCTCTTCGTAATCTCTCCGCCGAATAGTGCAAAACAGTCTCCGTCACATTGCGAGAGGTCTGCACAACGGCGGTAGTCAAAGGCATAATTGCGGATGACAGCAGGCGTATCGGTCTTCAAAGGCGGGACACGGCTTGCCATCACCTGATAGCCCATCTCCCGGAGCGCGAAATAATCCTCGTCGGAGAAACACTCCACCCACACGCGTTTCTTATAAGGATGAAGCCAACGATCAATAATCTGAGGATCGGAAATCTTATCCGTCACCAGCGTCAAACGGGGATTAGCCGTCATGATAGAGTCTATCCGCTGGAAATCAATCGGGGTGAAAAGTCCGTATATCTTTCTTGCCATAAACTCGTCATGATCAGGTGCTTCCGTCCATTCGAAATTCCAGTCGTGCCATGCCACCAGCTGTCCATCGTTCGTCAGGGACAAGTCCAACTCTATATAACCGAGTCCATGCTCCAGACTGTTGCGCACCGCTTCGATGCTGTTGGAATACCTGTAACGATGCACACTGCCGCCGGCATGACCGATATAGTCCTGCCGTGTGCCGCAGCTCTGCCACAACACAAGCAGAAGCATGCCTGCGAAAATACGTACTGTTTTTACCATATATTATTGCTGTTTGAACCAATTCATCCGGATCAGTTTGTCCGAGAGAGTGCGGTGGACGGAAGAATTGCCGGTTTCATCGGCATTTTCCGGCTCCGTCAAGTCCCGTCCGAACCCTTTCCAGAAATAGCTTTTTTGCCCGATGAAACCGAGAATAGTCGGGAATACGTCTATTTGTTCTCCATGGTCTGCCACCCGCAGCGAATCCATCCGGGGGGAAGCAATGATGAGCGGGCATCCGGCTTGGTTGGTGCCAAACGGCAGGTTGGCTCTCATGCCGTAATCGCGGATGTCATCACTCAGCCATGCATGGAAGATACGGTGGTCGCCGGTGAAGACGATGGTGCTGTTCTGCATCACCAGCGCCGTGTCCGCCCAATTCAGCAGGCGTCCCACCTGCCGGTCGGTGTAATGCGCTGTTTGCAGATAGTGCCTGAAAAGCGCAGGCACCGTGTCGGCTATAGGAATATCGTCCGGCGAAGAGTCAAAGGGGATATGTCCGGAGATGGTGATTGTCTGCACGCAAGCCGGAGAGGGCAAGCGGTTGAAAGTCTCCATCACTTTGTCTATCACGATACTGTCATTCCATGCAAAGCGGTCGTCACTCTGCGGTTCCACCAACTGCTTGTAACCGTACGAATAAGAAACCACCGTCTGGTTCCACACGTTCCTGCATGGGTTGACCACTGCGCTATGCGGATAGAAATGCGCCAGATTAGGATATACGTTGTCGCCGTAATCCACACATGCCACGCCTTCCAAGGTGGGATAGAGCCCTGTGTTCACTATCTGCTGCCCGTCGCCGGACATGCCATAGCCGATTTGCGTAGTCACATCTTTGACATAGAGCACAGGGTGGGTTTCGATATAGTGCTTTATTTCCGGGCAGACCGGTTTGCCTTCCGCATCATTGACATCCAGCAGCCATGACTCGAAACTCTCCCCGAGAATAATCAGCAGATTGCCTTCGGGCGGATTAGCCGGGGCGACCGGGTTTATCAGCCGCTGCAACTCCTCTTGCTCTTCGGCACTCAGCTCCAACGCACCTCTTTTGCGCTGTTCGCGGACCCAGTCATTGAGCAGATACAGCGGATACGACAGGACGGAGTGCTCACGGATATAAATACGGGGCTGCTGCTCGTTCTCGCTGATATGCGCGGATAAATCCTGCGGTAATATACACGGATTGACCCACTCCCCGGTAAAGGGAGCCTGACAGCCTTGTTCCCTTTTGCGCTCCCAGCGGCTGTACGAACCGCCGATGCTAAGCAATACCCCCGCCACCAGAACTGCACACACCTCATACCATCTTGCGCGTCGGCTTTCCCATAAGAGACATACAGCAGCCAGAACAGTCAGTGCAGGAAAAACAAGCAGAGAGACAGACAGATAGGGAACTATACTGTTCCAGAAACCATCCATGTTGGATGTCAGTTTCAGCAGGTGCCAAGTGATAAACAGCCGATAGGAACGGTAATAAATGATATTGGCTGTCAGCCAGACATCCGTCACGCCGAGAATGACAAACACCGGATATTTCCGCCGCGTCAGCATTACAGGCAAAGCGACAATCAGGGCTGCGGCAGCATTAGCCAGCCAGTCATACAGAACCCATGAGACGGATGCCGGACGCGTGACGGCAATATCGAAAAGATACGATTTAACCATCAGCAGAACCACCACCAGCAGCCAGTTGCCCCATTTCCTGATAAAAAGAGGGGTGTTTTTGCGTAAAGGATACATCATTTGTCCTGATTTTGGTGCAAAATTACACAATTTATTTGATTTATGCAAAAAAAATTGCACAAATTAAAAAAAAGTTGTATCTTTGCACGCTTTTTATGTGGCATAAAATACACGACATATGGCATAATAACACCAAAGTAGTGGAGAACTATGCGTTTATGACCATCTTGCAGGTATTGAATATCTGCTTTTATCTATTGATATATCCTTTCTTAATCCGTGTCTTAGGAGCAGAGAGTTACGGACTATATGCCTTTGTCTTGGCTATTGTGACGCTTTTCATTACTTTTATCTCATTTGGTTTCGACCTCCCCGCGGCAAAAAAAATTGCGGAGAATGCAGAAAATAAAGAGGAGATGTCAAAAGTGCTGTCTGAAGTGACAACAACCAAGATTTTCTTGGAGATAATCGCTTTGATTATTTATGCCTCTTTGTTTTTTGTCTCCGCCAAAATGCGTGAAAACGCCCTGCTTTTCGCAATCGTCTTTGCCCAGACCATAACGAACATCCTCTTCCCACAATGGTATTTCCAAGGAGTGCAGCGAATGCGTGTGGTGACCTATATTCAGGTGGCGCTCAAACTTGCAACGCTGCCCTTTATCTTCTGGCTGCTCCGCTCGCCGGATGATTGTTGGATATATGCCTTGATAGTCTCGGCGTCTTCGGTGGCGGGAGGAGTGATAGCTTGGCTTATAGTACGTTTCAAGGATGGTTTGCAAATGCGCTATGTCGCCCTGCCTGTTGTCTGGAGATCCATTCGCGAGACTGCACCTTTCTTCCTTACTAACGCTACAAGCATACTGAAAGAACAGGGCGTCATCCTCCTGATAGGGCAGTTCTTAGGAATGAGCGAGGTGGCGGTATATGACCTTGCAAACAAGATCATTATTATCCCGCGAACAATCTTCAGCAAACTGAATGATGCGCTGTATCCCAAGATGATGGCGCAGCCGAGTCCGGCGAGGCGCAAGAAAATCCTGATAGGAGAGATTGCGGTCGGAATAGGTGCTGTTGCTTTGATTGCCGCTTTCGGGTATTGGGCGGTACTGATTTTGGGCGGAAAAGCCATGATCGCCTCCTATCCGGTGAGTGTCATTTTGAGTATCACGATTCTTTCATGGCTGGTCGCCGGAGCGCTGATAGATTTCTATATCATTCCGTCAGGAAAGGTCTATTATATCACGGTCAACCAGATCATAGCGATGTCGGTTACGTTCCTTATCGCGGGAGCGGGATTGTATTTCTTCCATAGCGTCTATGTGCTGGCTGCCTCTCTGGCGGTGGCGGGATTGGTTGAAATAGCCTATTGCAGTTTTGTGGTCATTAAAAACAAGATGAGATGAAGCTGAGTGTGATAGTGCCTGTCTATGGCGTGGAGAAATACATAGCGCGTTGCGCGGAGTCGCTGCTCCGGCAGGACTATGCGGACAAGGAACTCATCTTTGTGGACGACGCTTCGCCGGATTGCTCCATAGCAATACTGCAAGAACTGCTCCCGCACTATCCTGACCGGCAGGTCACGATTCTCCGTCATTCCGAAAACCGCGGGCTGGCAGCGGCGCGAAAAACAGGCATGGAAGCGGCTACGGGCGAGTATATAATCCACGTGGACGGAGACGATTACATGGAGCAGGACGCGCTGAGGCTGCTTGCCCGGAAAGCGGAAGAAACAGAGGCGGATATAATTGGAATGGATTTCTATTTCGACTGGGGCGAACGGAAAAAAGTGTATCAAGGCCGTTGGATGGAGAATGCACAGGACTACAGCCGCTTGGTATTGAGTGGAGCAACTATGCCCAATATGTGGGCGCATATGACTAGACGCCAATTAATAGAGCAAGCAGGCATCCTACCTATAGAAGGGCTGGACACGGGAGAGGACTATTTGTTCGTCTCCAAGCTATGCAGTTACGCCCGCCGTGTAGCGCACGTGGAGCGCCCTTTGTACCACTATATGCAGACAAACACTTCCTCATACATGCATGTGCTGTCGGAGAAGAATATCCGCAGTCTGGTACGCGTGATGGAGGAACTGGATGACTTTTACGGGGGCAAAGAGGAGTATTCCGATGCTCTCCGCGCCGGGCAATGGCTCAAGAAAACAGAAATGATGATGCGTGTAAGCAGAAGTCAATACCCACTTGTGGACGAAATGCCTGCAATAGCGCCCATCAACTACAGCACAATGACGTTTGCACAACGGTTGGCAGCGCCATTGGTCGCCAAGAAATATTGGTTTTTGCTTTGGTTGTATAGCCGGATATATTATACGCTATTAGAAATGATACAGATTTTGAAAGGAAGAAGAAAGAAATGTTAACCTATCTGTTAAATATAGCCTTTGCCATCGTGGCTACGGTGCTCTATATCAAAGCGCCGTGGACGTACAGTTACGACTATTGCGTGACACTGATGGCGTGCTTTATTGCGCAAAATGTGCTCTTCTTTGCGACCAACAAACGCAAGAACTGGCTGGGCTTTGAGTTCTTCTTCGCACTCTCGTTCTTCCTCGTCAATTTCGTTTATCCGGTCTTCTATGTACCCGATCCGGACCGTATCTATTGGTCGTTCTTCTCGTTTGACTTTAATGATGATTATGTCACGCGGGCAACCGCACTCGCTTATTTCGGCTATGCATGGTATATGTTAGGGGCGACGCGAATGCTACAGCTCAACCGCGAAGAGCCCGCCGAACCGGCGTTCACCATCTCCATGCGGCAGTATATATGGTTCTTCGGGATTACCATGGTCGCTTGGGTGCTCTTTGTCGCTACAGGCGGACTGGCTGCGCTGCAGAGCGTTTATGCCGAAGGAGCCAACCTCCGTGATGTAGGCATATACAGTTATTTCAACAATATCTTCACCATCGGCTGCTATTTCATGGCGATATTCATCTTCCGTCTGCCGAAACAGAAATGGTGGTTCTATCTGGCGGTGATTGCTACATTCATGCTCATTCTCCTCTCGACCGGCAGCCGCCAGTTGGCGATAAGTCTGGCGTTAATCCTAATCGTCAGTTTCAGCATGTACGTCTATCATCTAACATGGTGGCAGGTACTAACGCTGGTAGCGGGTGGTTCTATAGCTCTCTTCCTCGTTATGACACTCCGCACGGAAGGCTTGGACTTCGGAGCTTGGCAAGCCAAACTGGCGCATCTCAAGTTAGAGGAGTTCTGGGATATCTATGAGGACCTCATCGTCAATGATGTCAATCTCTTCCGCCTTTTCGGTTGGGCGCAGGAGAATGACCTTACATGGTTCCAAGGTATGCTGCTGGATATCACCTCGCCGATTCCCGGTATGGCGAATATCATCATCTCCAATGCCGATGTGCCTCCTCAGATGTTACATGGCGGAGACCTGCCTACTTATCTCTTCCTCGGACCGGAAGCTGGATGGGGCACCGGCACAAACATGGTCGGCGAGGCGTATCGCTCGTTCGGTATTATCGGAACGGCAGTGGCTATGTTCCTGATTGGTCTGTGGGTCAAAGAGAGTTATTATCGCGCCAAAAACAGCGTCTATTGGTATATGATGTACTTCCTTTTAGTCGGACACGCGCTGATTTATCCGCGTGCACCGCTGTTGTTTGACCCGAGGTTGGTTACATGGAGCTTGTTGCTGCTGGCTATAGTCATGTCCATAACCACCCACCAGAACGAGATAGTGAACGCGCTCAACAGGTTGGGCAAAAAGAAAGGGGAGAGGTCATGAGAATACTCTATTGCATCCCGCATCTCTTCAACTCCGGCGGAATGGAGCGTGTACTGACCCAGAAAGTAAACTGGTTGGCTGCACACACGCCCCACGAGATTACGATCCTGACGACGGAGCCGGTGCCGACAGGCACTCCGAAATGCTATTTCCCCCTCTCCGAAAAGGTGCAGGTGGTGGAACTGGATATAGATTTCAATGCGGACTACACCAAGCCGTTACTGCCCAAATACTACGCCCACATGCGCCGCATGCGCATGTACAAGCGTGCGCTAACCGAATATATAGTGCAGCACAAGGTAGACCTCTGTATCTCGCTGGGAGGCAAAGAGATTGCGTTTTTGCGTCATCTGCCTTGCCGCACGATAGCAGAGATGCATTTTGCCATGGACCAGCGGCGGCAGCTGATAGAGGCGAACCATAAAAGTCTCTTCTGGTCGCTCGTCGGAGAGGTGCGCACAAGGCAACTGGTGCAAGCCGTCAAACCCTTGGAGCGGCTGGTGGTACTGACCGATGCAGACAAAGCAGCCTGGGAGAAAGCCGGTTGCACGAACGTAACCGTCATACCCAATCCTTGTGCGCTAAATAGTCGAAAGTCGAAAGTCGAAAGTCGAAAGACCAAGACGGTGCTGGCGGTTGGACGGTTGCATGAGCAGAAAGGCTTTGACCTTCTTTTGCAGGCATGGAAACCCATAGAGAAACACTATCCCGAATGGCAGTTGCGCATTGTGGGAGAAGGTCCTAAACGTGCTGAATTAGAGACGCAAGTTCGCGAACTAACCTTGAGACATGCAATTATTGCCGGTCGTACAGAGAATGTGGCTGATGAATATAGCAGTGCGTCATTGTTTGTGCTCTCCTCACGATATGAGGGTTTTTCTCTGGTATTGGCAGAAGCCATGTGGTGTGGAACTCCCTGTGTGGCTTTCGACTGCCCGCAAGGACCGGCGGAGCTCTTGGCAGACGGCAGAGGATGGCTGGTAGAGAACGGCGATGTGGAAAAATTGACACAACGGATAGTTTATGCTATATCGCACCCCGACGAGGCGAAAGCTCGTGCCGCTAAAGCGCAGGCCTTTGCGCAGGAGACCTACAGCGAGGCGGCAATCATGCCGCAATGGGAGAAAATAATTTGTAATTAATTCATAATTCGTAATTTTAATTTGAACGTAGTACTTGACAATATTATCTTTACGCTCCAGCGGAATGGCGGCATCTCTGTCGTCTGGAACGAACTGTTGCGCCGAGCCCGCGCCGACCTCGCGCTGAGTCTGGAGGAACTGGATTATGTAGAAAAAATGACACCCCGGTTCATGGAACGCTACCGCATTCCTGCCTACAAGGCGCAGACACCGGCGGTCTTCCATTCGTCGTATTTCCGTATTCTGCCGCAACCGGATGTCTATAATGTGACCACTGTCCATGACCTCACCTACCATTTCTACCGGCATGGGCTTCCCAAAGCCGTACACCTGTGGGAAGAGGAACGTGCACTGCGTCATAGCGAAGCCGTCATCTGCGTCAGCCAAAGCACCAAGCGCGATTTGCTGCATTTCTACCCATGGCTGAAAGAAGACCGACTGCATGTCATCTACAACGGTGTCAGCGAGTCATTTTTCCCGATTTCATCGGTAGAAAAGAAGGGCTATCTGCTCTATATAGGCAATAGCACCGTGTCTTACAAACGGTTCGATGTGGCACAGGAAGTGGCACGGTTGACCGGCTTGGAACTGGTCACCGCCTCGCATGTCTCGCAGGAGCGATTGAATATGATGTACAACGAAGCACTCTGTCTGTTGTACCCCTCCGATTACGAAGGTTTCGGACTGCCTGTTCTGGAAGCCCAGAGAGCAGGCTGCCCGGTTATCGCGCAGAACAGGTCATCCATCCCCGAAGTCATCGGACCCGACGGGCTGATGGTGAACCATGACACGCCACACCGGATGGCGGAGGAGATGGCACATGCCGTACGGGAACTCCTGTCTCGTCCTGCACAGCATATCATCGACTCCGGCTTGGAGAACACCAAACGTTTCTCTTGGGACAAAAACTATGAACAAGTAAAACAAGTATATGAAAATATCTATCATCACCATCACGTATAACAGCGCGAAGACACTCCCTCGTGCATTGGAGAGCGTGCAGAGCCAGAAATACGATGAAATCGAGCATATTATCGTGGATGGCGCTTCTACCGATGGCACGGTGGAGCTCATAAGAAAGTATTCTGATGTACAAAGCGACAATGTACAATGTACAAAGAAGGTGCGCTGGGTGTCGGAGCCTGATAACGGTATATACAATGCGCTTAACAAAGGTATTGCCATGGCTACGGGCGATGTAGTCGGATTCCTACACTCCGATGATGTGCTGTATTCTCCCGATTCCATCGGACAAATCGCCTCTGCTTTTGCGGATGAAAAAGTGGATGTGGTCTATGGTGATTTAGAGTATCGCAAGGGCGACAAAGTGACACGCCGGTGGAAAAGCAACGCCTTCAACCCCTGCAGTCTCAAATACGGCTGGATGCCTCCGCACCCCACGGTATATGTCCGCAGGAAGGTGTATGAGCAGGTGGGACCATACGATGAGTGGTTCCGCATCTCCGCCGACTATGACATGATTCTTCGTATCTTCTCCGCCGGATATAAGACTCAGTATATCCCGCAGGTCTTGGTGTCCATGGAGACCGGAGGAGCCAGCAACAAGGATACCAAAGCACGCCTCTCCAAGACACAGGAAGACTATATCGCGCTCAAGAAGAATCACATTGGCGCAGGCTACCTGACCGTTGCCTGCAAACAACTGCGCAAAGTGCGGCAGTTCCTGCGCAAATCATAAAAATCGTACATTGTAAATCATCCAATCATAAATTATGCTCAATATCTCCGTCGTCTTATATCGTCCGGCTTGGGAACAGGAGGTGCTGCCTCTTGTGGAGGAACTGCTGCGCATTAAGAACCTGCGGAAGATTTATCTCTTGGACAACACCGAACCGGACTATCGCAAGACGGAGACCGCACAGCAGAAAGAGACCCTCGCTGCCCGGTTCGGCTCCGACAAACTGCGATACATGGCGATGGAGAAGAATTTGGGTTACGGGCGCGCGCATAACATCGCCCTGCGTGAGAGTGCCTATTACAGGACAGAGTTTCACCTCGTCATCAATAGCGACATACGCGTGAAGGCGGAAGATATAAATGCCATGCACGACTGGATGCTTGCCCACCATGAGGTGGGTCTGTTAATGCCGAAGGTCATCTACCCCGACGGCACGCAACAATACCTTGCCAAACGGTTACCCACCCCGCTGGATGTCTTCGGACGACGTTTCCTGCCCGCATGCCTCATGACGCGGCGCAACAAGCGCTATGAGTTACGCGACACGGACCTCTCACGCCCAGTCAATGCACCGTACCTGAGCGGCTGTTTCATGTTCCTTCGCACTCAGGCGGCAGTAGAAGCAGGACTCTTCGACGAACAGTATTTCATGTACCCCGAAGACATCGACCTCACGCGCACCATCCACCGCAACTGGCTTACCCTCTATTACCCGCAGTGGACTATCACGCACGCACACGCCCGATCCTCTTATAAAAACAGACACATGCTCTGGATTCATATCCAAAACATGTGCCGGTATTTCAACAAATGGGGCTGGTTCTTCGACAAAGAACGCCGTCTCTTCAATCAATTTTGAATTTTTAATTCGTAATTCGTAATTTTAACGTACTACAGCCATCAGCCGGTACGTCAGGTACCCGGCATAGAAAAGCAGCAGCACGGCTCCTCCCCATCGTTTGATTTCACGTTCGCGGTTGGTCTTCACGAACAGCCATACGAGGATGCTTCCCAAAGCGGCAGCCCATGCGTCCACTTCGATGCCTTCATAGGCAGGTAACGGACGTATGATGGCACTGGTGCTGAGCACGAAAAAGACGTTGAAGATATTACTGCCCACCACGTTCCCGAGGGCAATGTCGGAGTTGTGCTTGGTAGCGGCGATGACCGATGTCGCCAGTTCGGGCAGCGAGGTACCCAGAGCCACTATCGTCAGACCTATTATCGCTTCGCTCACGCCAAGCCGCATGGCTAAATCCACAGCACTCTTTACAATCAGCTCGCCGCCGATAACCAGACCTGCCAGTCCCGCCAAGATGAGCACAACCGCCTTTCCTGCGCCCATCTCCTTCGTACTTGGTACTTCGTCACTTGGTCCTTCCTCCGGGTGGTCTTTGGCATGACGGAATGTGTTATAGAGGAAATAACAGAACATCAACAGCAATATTACGCCTCCTGCACGCGTGATGCCTCTGCCTTCCTCGCCAAAGGGCGAGTTGACTGCCACCGCTCCGAAGACAAGGATACCGGCGATAATGGACATAGGGATGTCGAAATCGCGGCTGCGTTTCTGAGACACCACCGGATAGACCATTGCTGTCAGACCAAGGATGACGAACGTGTTGATAATGTTCGAGCCAAGGATATTGGTGATGGCAAGGTCGGTCGAGCCCTGCACTACGGAAACCATATTCACCACAAACTCCGGCATGCTTGTGCCGAAGGCAACCACCGTCAGACCTATCACAAGGTCACTGATACCGAACCGTTTGGCGAGTGCCGAAGCGCCGTCAACCAGCCAGTCCGCACCTTTCACCAATGCCACAAAACCTGCTACAATGAGTATCGCTCCTACCCACCAGCCGAAAGATAATAATGATTGTATCATAATATGTAGTCAAAAGTCGAAAGTCAAAAGACCGGTCACTGAGTGACCTCAAAGCACCATACGGCTTTCTACTTTGAGCGTTAGCGTTCTATTTATACATTGAAAAGGAAGTGCATGATGTCACCGTCTTGCACGAGGTAGTCCTTGCCCTCGATGCCTAACTTACCGGCTGCACGGCATTGCGCCTCGCCGCCCAATGCCACGAAATCGTCATATTTGATGACCTCGGCACGGATGAACCCGCGCTCGAAATCCGTGTGGATGACTCCGGCGCACTGCGGTGCTTTCATTCCCTCGCGGAATGTCCATGCGCGCACTTCGTCCGAACCGGCAGTGAGGAACGTGCGGAGCTTCAGCAGCGCGTAAGCCGCTTTGATAAGACGGTTCACGCCGCTCTCCTCCAGACCAATCTCTTCAAGGAACATCTGCCGCTCCTCATAGCTCTCCAGTTCGGCTATCTCGCTCTCTATCTTCGCCGCGAGCACCAGCACTTGCGCATCCTCGTCTTTGACGGCGTCCTTCACCTGCTCCACATATGCGTTGCCGGTCACTGCCGAACCCTCATCCACATTGCATATATACATCACCGGCTTGTTGGTCAGCAGAAAGAGGTCACGCGCCGCAGCCTCTTCCTCTTTGTTGTCCAGCTCCACTGTCCGGGCGTTCTTGCCTTGCGACAACGCCTCGCGGTATTTGACCAGCACCTCTAACTGTAATTTCGCCTGCTTGTCTCCGCCCGCCTTGGCGGCTTTCTCGCATTTCTGGATACGCGCCTCTACCGTCTCAAGGTCTTTGAGCTGCAGCTCGGCATCAATAATCTCTTTGTCGCGCACAGGATTGACGCTGCCGTCCACATGCACCACGTTCTCGTCATCGAAACACCGCAGCACATGGATGATAGCATCCGTCTCGCGGATGTTGGCAAGGAACTTGTTCCCGAGCCCTTCGCCCTTGCTGGCTCCTTTCACCAGACCGGCTATGTCCACGATCTCTACAGTGGTAGGTATCACCCCGCGCTCCGGATGGCATATCTCGCCTAATTTGATTAGCCGCTCGTCCGGCACGGTTATCACACCCACGTTGGGCTCGATGGTGCAGAACGGAAAGTTCGCACTCTGTGCCTTGGCGTTACTCAGACAGTTAAAAAGAGTACTCTTGCCCACATTCGGCAAGCCTACTATTCCACATTGAAGACTCATTGTTATGTACTGTTTTTACGATTTCTTCTTTCAGGGGTGCAAAATTACTGCTTTTTTTTGACATATGCAAATCTACTTCCTTTTTTCTTCAATTTTACTGTTCTTTATACTATTCTTTATACTATTCTTTATACTATTCTATGTACTGCTTACAGAGGAAGCCGGGTGTCTTATTGCAGCCATATTGCAGCGGTAAGCTATAGGCTATTCATAGGTGATTCATTAGTGATTCATTAGTGATTCATAGGTGATTTGTAGGTTATTCGTAGGCTTGTCAACCGACCACAGAATAACCTCACTATGTCCTGCAACACACATTATATGCGCCACATCATAGTCCCATCAATATGCCATTTTTTCTTATGTCGCATTTCTCTTATTTAAGTCTTTCGTAACTCGCTGATTATCAGACACCATATTTCTATCCAACAGGGTATCCAATAACATAGCAAAGTGTCATAATCTACTGATTATAAGCAATATTACATAAAAAGCCGGGTCTATCAAAACGTCCCTTTTTTTAGAACCACCAAATTTTTGAGCAAAAAAATGCTTTTTTTCTTCATTTTTTAACTGAAAAAGGCTATTTTGAGGCTTTTTTTGTATCATTATATGCCTTTTTAGGCAAATTACGGGCAATTACAGCCAATAGGTCTATCCGGAAAAATATAGGACAAAAGTTCCGAAAAGCCGGGTCTAAAAAAAGGGACTATTTTTGTAGCCCAGTTTTGAAAAAGAAGGACACCTTTGTACATTGTACATTGTCCCTTTGTACATAAACTGGTGGTATAGATGCATAGGCGCAGAGAGTTTTTTGTATCTTTATTTTTTCTCTTTTTTCTCTCTGCGTCTATGCTGCCACTTTAAGAACAAGAACAAAACCGCAACTAAGATAAAGTGCCCGTCTCTGTGCCCTTTTTTATTGCGGATTGCCGCGTTTTTGTGCATGCAAATTCACATCAATCTCGACGATTAGCTAACTGATAGTCAGTATGATTAAATAATGTATAACAAGTATAAATAATTAACAGAATATTAACTTAAAACAATAATTACAATGAGAAAAATTACAAATTTATTAGTCTGTTTAGTGCTTGCATTATTGGCAAGTACCAATGTAGCATGGGGAATTACCCTACATGCTGTAGATGGTAGTGGAAACACGGTCAATGGTCTTGTTTCAGTTGACTATGAAGATTTCGAAGAAGGAATTAAATCATATGATTCTTTTGGTGATATTACACTATTGGCAAAAGATAATGCGGGATATGTTTTTGATGGATTTTATACCAATGCTGCATGTACTCAATCCGCAGGCGAAGCCAGCGAAGACTGGGATGAGGGATATTGGTCTTTAGAAGTAGAAGCATGGGATGAAGATGATGTTTTCTATGCCAAATTTACATGTCCGAGTGGTAATTGTACAGGAGGAAGTAGTTTCACCCCCGAATATTATAAAGTCAAGATAGTACCTCGCCAACATGCAACAGGATCAAGTTCTTTATCAAATGGCGGAGGTAGGTATTACGCTTCCGCGACAGCGACAACCGGCACTTGGAGAACAATGACTTCAGGTTACCCGTTTGGCGCATTTGAGACACATGAAACGAATATTGTTGATTTTTACTTGTACGCGCAGAATTACAACAACTATGTGTTCGAAGGCTGGTACACCGATGCGGCTTGTACCACTCCTTTGACTTTCAACGGCGAATCAAACACCAAAGCAAGCGCTTTCCACTACTACTATACAGAGGCTACGTCAAGTAGCGCTCCTTTTAAGCCTTCGTTGGCAGCAAGTAGCGGAGCGGCTACGGCTGGCACATATTCCACACTATATGCCAAGTTCCGCGATGTCTTTGAACCGGAGTATTACAATGTCCGCGCACAAGTCATTTCGCCCGATGGCAATACCGGCGGACAGGTATATTTGAGTGATGGAGATTTTGGGGACGAGGACTATACTGATGACCACTACGATTCCGATTACGCTTACCAATCTTTGCGCAACGGAACTAAGGTATATGTCGATTTATATGCCCAAGCCAAAGACGGATACGAGTTCGTCGGTTGGTATGCCGATGCCGCATGTACCATTCCGCTGGATTGGAACAACGATTATACGGACACTGAATGCACCTATACCTACTATAAAGAGGATGAGAATGACGTGGATCTGCCGCTATTATTTAAAACCTCAACAACCAGCGCTTCGGCTCCTCTGAATACCATTTATGCCAAGTTCCGCAGTTCCGGACCGCAAACATTTTACGCCGAAGTACGCTACCTTGCGGATGATAATACACCCAAACGCGGCGCATACTATGTGGTGAATCGGACGGTGAGCGAAGTGCCTATTACGGCGACACCCTTGTATAGCAACACCCTCTCATTCGATAGCACAACTACGGCTTCTTCTGTGGAGTATGGCAAATATCCCAATACGCTTCCTACATATTATATCGTTCCGGCACGCGGCTATATAAAGGGTAGCTGGACGCTGACCAACGTCGTCGATCCGACAGGTTCACCGACAAACAATCAGTTTAACTACAAGTTCAATGCAACCAGTACGGATGCAGAAAACCCGACTATTGTTACCTTGAAGCATACTTACGGGGATGCCACGCTCAAATCCATCAACTTCGTCAGCCATGAAGGACACGGCTCCATTCATGTCATTGCCCGCAACTGGGTGGATAATGATGCCCATACCGGTTTGGAATGGAAGACTGTTGATTTGGGTACGGCGGTCGGAGACGATGACGAAGACATCGGGTTCTACGCCACCGACTCGCTTGTCATCACCGCTATACCTGACGAGGGCTACCAATTCAGAGAGTGGGTTTTAGGGAGAGTTAATAATAAGGAACAATATTCCGAAGTTACTTCAACGAATAATCCGTATCGCAACAAAGGCGGTGGCATTATACAAAGCATGAAAGCCTACTACGACAAACTAAACACCTTCTATTATTCCGCCTCGGCATCTGCCTCAACAGGTGGTAGTGTTCAAGCAAGTTTTGCTAATCCTATTCCGGGCAATGCCACAGCATCTGCGTCCGGCTACTCGGATATGACAATAGCAAGCGATACCACCGTTACCGCATACTTCAAGGCCGTTCCGGCTGCCGGATTTGAGTTCGTGCGCTGGGAGGAAGGTGGAACACCGGTAGCCGGTGCCAATGCCGAATACAGCCGTTCCTTTACCGCAACCAGCACCGACAGCGAAGCGCCGACAACCCTCTCGTTACATGCCGTCTTCCGGCAGGAGAGTGCCGATGAAGCACAAGTGATAGGTGATGTGGGTAAAGTGGATGGCGAAGACCAAGGCGATGGCGTGCTCTTCTCGGGTACTTTTGCAGGAGCGTATGAATTCGCCAAAGCCGGTCATACCATCGTTCTCAACCAGAATGTAACATTAGCCGCTCCTGTCACCATCAGCAAGAATATCACCATTGACTTCAACAACTTCAAACTCTCCGGCACTACCTCCGCATTGGTAACCATCCCTGCCGGCAAGACGGTTATCTTCGAGGATAACTCCGCCGCAGGCTTCGGAGGTATCGAAGTGACGGTGAACACGACCGCAGAAGCCAGTGCCGTACAGGTGAACGGAACGCTGAGTTTCATGCGCGGTGTAATATCGTGCGAGAACACAAACACCTCCACCACCGCACAGATAGAAGCAATCGCCGTCAAGAACGGTGCTACGCTCAACATGCAAGGCGGTACCGCCACAGCCAATGCTAATCAGATAGCTGTAGGCGTAAGCGTCGAAACAGGCGGTACGGCATTGTTAGAGACCGGTGCCGTTAATGCCACAGCAGGCACAAAGGCATATGGTGTACTCTCCAATGCCGCTACTACCACCACTACATGGAATATTGCAATAAATGCCACCGTCTCCGGTTCGTCGGCAGAGGCTAACGGTCTGCGTATCCTTAACGCACACGGCACCTCTGCCACCAACGTCGTTTCCGGCGGTACCACCACTGCAACTGCTTCCGCCGCTTCCGCCAAGGCATATGCTATCTACGTGGAGAACAGCCCTGTCACTATCTCCGGAAACATGGCGGCTGAGGCATCGGCTGTCACGACCACCAATGCCTATGCGGTATATGTCAACGGAGCGAATGCCGATGTGACTGTTGAGACCGGACGTTTCAAAACAAACAACACAAAGGATATAACGGCAGCCTCCGGCACCCTCACTCTGGAAGGCGGTTACTATGTACACGAGAATGGTTTAGCCGCTCTCATGGCAGTGGGTGTGACCAAAGGCGAGGTACCTTCCGGAACAAAGTTCCACAAAGAGGGGTATCGTTTCGTCCTCTCTAACGGAGATAACCCCAACTATGTTGTTGCTACCGCTAACGGCAAGAACTTCAGCACCTTGGAGGATGCTATCCTCTATGCTAACAATAATGCAGGTATAGGGATGACTATTCTCATGAAAGTACCCGAATACACCCTGCCTGCCGGTACCTATACGATTCCTGCCAATGCTACGCTGCTGCTGCCCAAGGATGCAGAGCAGACCTCCCCGAGGATAATTATTGACCGCGAGACCTCCAGCGGAAGCAAACCCTCACCTTCTGTATATCAGACCCTGACACTGGCTTCCGGCGCACACCTCTATGTGCACGGAAATATTGAGGTAGGCGGACGCCAGCACACCTACGGAACGCCGTTCACAGGATGCCCCGTAGGACCGTATTGCAGCCTCCTTTCTATGGAGTCCGGCAGTCAGATAACCCTGTCCAACGGAGCAAACCTCTATGCGTGGGGATTTGTGCAAGGGCAAGGCGAGATAGATGTCCGCCGTGGCGGTACGGTACATGAGCAGTTCCAGATAAGCGACTTCAAGGGAGGTTCTGTGACTTATTCCATGAACGGCAATGAATACAAGACCTTCCCCCTGATGAGTTATTTCATCCAGAATGTGGAGGTCGGAACCACCTATCGTCCGGGCTCGCACCTGCTGACCTATACCGGTTTTGTGAGCGCAGAAGTGGATGGTATCAAAATCATCGGAATAGAAGGCGAGGCGGCTATGTTCGTCATGAAGAACGAAGATGACAGCGAGGACACATGGGTGCGCAAATGGTATGATGTATCTACCGACCAGCAGGTCTATGAAGTCAACAATGCCGCCCATCTGTCACAGTTGGAACTTAATCTGGTGGCTTCTTTCAACTCAGGAAACTACGACCTGCCGATTACCAACAATATGAAAATCCACCTCCTCAGCGGAGAGATGGAGATTTCGGAAGATGTCGTTGCCTTGCCGGGTGCCGACATAGAGGTGAACAAGCTCTCTACGCTGGTCATCAAAGCAGGCAAACGGGTGTCTATGCTCGATTCGGACGAATGGGGCAATTACCTCTATAACAACGCCCTCGGACGACGTATCAAGTTCCGTCCGGGAGGTGTACCTACCGTCCGTGACATCAGTTCGGCGGCGGGAATAGGTGATGCCAAACTCAATATTCATGGCACAGTGGATGTAAAGGGTTCTCTATATACCTCTGCCGGTGGTGCCACTATCTATTCTACCAATGCGGATGCAGGAACAATCATCTTCAGCACTGCCGTTCCTATTACGGAAAGCCAAGTTGGCATGGTAGGTAAAGTGCATAAACTGGATGGGGACGGGCTTATCAAATACGGTCCTGACTACTCCTTCATCACCACCTCTCCTGCTCTGCTCACCAATGCTACCGGCAAGATACCTACTTCCGGTCTGACAGCAGAAACATCCTATTGCTATATCGACAATGCATGGCGAAGCATGGTGGTGGATGAGTGTACTATCTATGACGAAGCGCCGGAGCCCGATGTCTATTACGCCAAACCGAAAGAGTTTGTAGCTCTGGCTTCCGCAAGCGCAGACGGGAACCACCTGTATCACTCCAAAGTCGGTAGCCGCACCTTCATCATGGCAGGCGACAGAGACGGTAACTGCCAGTGGTGGGAAGTAGAGTCTGTGGCAGGACATGACGACTTGGTACATTGCACACACCCCGAGAACGATGTATATTATTATTACGACACGTCGGAAGATGCATGGATGGAGAAGCGTTTCTCTGTCACATGGCAGAACTGGGACGGCACAGAGATAGAGACCTATGAGGTGCGCTATGGCTCTCAACCGAAATATTTGGGCTCTACACCGACACGCGAGAAGACGGATTATTACACCTATGACTTTGCCGGTTGGACTCCTGCCCTGACAACGGTTACCGACGATGCCACCTATACGGCGCAGTTCAGCCAGACTGACCGCAAATACTTGGTTGTCTTCAAGAAAGACGGTGCTGAATTGGAGACGCAATATCTCCATATGGGCGAAATGCCGGTATGCAAGACTTATTCGCTCAATAGCAACGAGGAATGGAAAACAGCAGCGGGACTGCCGCTCAGTTCTGTCACAGGCGATGTGACGTATATTCTCAATTCCCGTAATGTCAGCGGTCCGTTCACCATCACCTTCGTCAATTGGGACGGTAATGTCCTCCAGACGCTTGCAAACGTGACATCAGGCACTACGCCGGAATATACCGGCACCACACCTGTCAAACCGGCTCTGAGAGATGAGAATTACACGTTCTCCGGCTGGACACCTGCCATCGTGGCGGCTTCTGCCGATGCCGTATATACCGCACAATATGAGGCGCAGCGCGTCCTAGTAGCTAATGACTTACTGATAGGAACTAACGGAACCGAAGACTTAGAAGATGCCGTTACGGAGAAAGACAACCTGATTATTACCTCTGACGGTATCTCTTCCGGTCAGTTACTCGGTGCAAGCCAACTCTCTTTGAAAGGCGAGGCTGTCTTCAAACTGGCGACAACGATTCCTGCCCGTACATGGTATGCTGTGGCTGCTCCGTGGAATGTGGATGTACGCACAGGCATTTATGCCAATGGCAGCCGATTGATGGTAGGTCGTGACTTTGACATCATCGAGTTTGATGCAGAAGCCTATGCCACCGGCGAGAATGGAGAAAAGAACCGTAACATCTGGAAATACGTGGAGGAGAACGGCGGAGTGATGATGCCGGGCAAACTCTATATGATTTATCTCGCTTCTGCACAGACCTCGCTTGAATTCCACAAAACAACAGGTAGTATTCTGACTACAGAATTATCGTTGACCACTACCGGTGGCAATGGAGATCGAGCTAACTGGAATGCGATTGCCAACCCGGCTTTGTATCATGCGAATCTTGGCATTTCAGTAATAGAAGACAACTCTAATGATGTACTGCAATATACCAATGGTGGTTATACACCTGCTACAGCTTCCAATATGATTGTCGGCAAACCGATATTTGTACAAGTTAACAACTCGCAAAGTATAGTAATTGCTGCTTTGGCTGGTGTTGCAGGCATGCCGGCATACCGCCGTGCTCCGCAAACGGCAACCGACAACCGCTTTGTGGTAGAGATTACACGTGACGGACAGATGAACGACCGTATCATCGTTCAGACCGCAGAAGAGAAAGCCGACGAATATGTCATCGGTAAAGACCTTGCCAAGATGGGGGTTGGCACCAAGGCAGCACAGATGTGGATGGAGCGTTATAATACCCAACTCTGCAAGAATACCCTTGAAATGAAGGGAGAGCAGGTGGATTATCCGCTGAACCTCTTTGCTCCGGCAGCAGGTGAGTATATCCTTACGGCTGCTCAGGAACGCGGCGAGGCTACGCTCTATCTCACGCGCAATGACAAGCCCGTCTGGAACCTCTCATACGGCGAGTATGTGCTGAATCTGGAGAAGGGCACTACCACAGAATACGGTCTCCGTCTTGTATCCAAGGTTCCGCAGATTACCACCGGAATAGGCAATGTACAAGGCGAAGATGCACCATGCACCAAGGTGCTCCGTGACGGTGTCATCTACATCCTCCGTGGCAATAATGTCTATTCCATCGACGGACAATTAGTGAAGTAACTAGTCAACTAGTCAACTAGTCCACCATTAAAAACTATCGCTTTATGACAAAAAAACAATATATCTTTCCTCTTGTTGAGGTAGTGCATTTTGAGACAGAGTCCATCATGCATGTGGACTCACCGAGCAACACGGAGTTTCCCGGAGGACCAGCCGGAGCTCCTTCCCGCAAAACAGAGGTCTTCTGACATGAAACGCAACCGTCTGTTGATTACGGCGTTCCTGATGCTCTGGGCATCGGGGACGCCTGTCTGCGTCCTCGCCCAAGGCAGCGGCAGGTCATGCTCCGACCCCATACAGATAACCAAGGATTTCAGTTATACTATCCAATCCTCCGGCGCTGTATGGTTTGTGGCAAACACCTTCGACCTGCCCTTGGCTATCGACTATTACCCTGCCAACGAGAGTGCCCAAGGTCCTACGCTGGAACTCGACTTCAGCTGCACGCCCGGCAAGTACGACGATCCGATTCTGTGCAGCCTCTTCTGCTCCTCCAACTCCGCTTACATAGCCCTGCCGCACACGGAGAACCCTTCAGCGGACTATGACAAGGACGGCAAACTCCGCTACCATGTGGAGATGGGCGAGTTCTACCGCGACCTGCTCTTGGAACAGGGCATCGACTATAACGTGCAGGTCTTTATCAAGGCTACCTTCTATAGCAGCGGCA
>JAFSLP010000110.1 GCA_017448345.1 Paludibacteraceae bacterium
TATCACTAACGAGCAAAATGCACCTTACGGATTTGCTCAACAAAACTAATTTTCAAAATGACAAAGAACACCTTGATTCAAGTGAACTGTTATTATTTGACTTAAATTTTTAATCGTCCATTTTTTAGTGGACAGTAGTGGCACGAAATATTAAGTTATTGGAGATATACCTACGATAAGGAATCATATATTGGAACGGGATATATACTAAGTCGTTCGACTCTTTCAGAAGATGTACAATTGAAGGCTCGCTTCGCAAAAAATGACCTATTTATCTTCGACGAAGCGGATACGACAGCTATCCGTATACTGAAGAATTGCTGTGGAGAACCAGAAGGGCGAATCTATGATGTTCTGTTTGTCTCTAAATATATAGTGCCAGATAGACCTCCATATCATATTACTCCTTCTAAATTAGAAAAGAACGCATTAAGTTCTTTTGATGATATTAAAAGATTTATTGCGGAGCATAAAAACACTTATTCATATCTTTTATTTCCTATACCAGATACTACATCATTCGGGGCTGTGCGTATACATCCAACTCCAACTGTATTAAACGGATTTAGGCCGGGTAAGGTTTCTCCCTTACAATATTTGTTTACTATGAATAAATCAGAATGCTTGCTCCGTTATACTATACACCCGTATGATATTGAGCGTATTAGCGAAAGAACTTCAGGTCGAGTTTTAGAAAAACGAAATTATTGGATTGGCGGACTTGGAAGCATTGGCTCTAATTTAGTGTATTATTTAAATAGCGAACAGAATGTGTCGTTTGTTTTGGCAGACGATGAGTTGGTTACAGTAGATAATATCGGTAGGCATTTTCTAGGCTTTCCTAGTATTGGGAAAAGCAAAGCTGAGGAAATGAAAAGATATATCTGTAGCCTTCGTCCGGAAAGAGTAGCTTTTGCTTTTCAAGAGTCTATAGAGCAGATACTATTCTCTAATAAGATGGTGTCCAATACTCCTGATGCCTTATTTTTATGTACAGGAAATACGAATGCAGAACGATATATCTTGGAGAAGTTGAAAGATTACCTTCCAGAGTACCCGATTTTTATTCTATGGTTAGAGCCGTATGCCATTGCTGGACACATGGTGTATATCAACCCCACTGATGGCATTTCTTCGGATTTTATGGCTGGCTTATATCCCAACAATCTAATAGCGGAATCTGAATATAATTCGGAGGATAAGACATTTACAAAACAAGAATCTGGATGCGCAAATTCATATACAAATTATGGTGGCTCGGATGTGGTGTTATTTCTGTCAGCCATGTACCCGATTATACAAAAATTATTACAAGAACCAATAAAATCAACATGTTATAGATGGGTGGGCAATATAGATATAGCAAAAGAAAAGGGAATCCTTCTCTCCACGCAAGATCAACTAAGAAAATGCGATGTCCAATTATTCCATATGTAGAAATTACACAGGAGGTGTTGGATGCCTTAGATGAACATAAGCAACTTGAAGGCCCGGAAAGGGCAGGAGTGCTTGTGGGGGTGGTGTTAGGAAATAATCGGTATAGGATTAAGAAAGTCTCACCTTCAATAACCATTGAAGGGGCTACACGAACTGGTTGTGAGCGTGATGCCCAATTAGCAAATAATTTTGTTCAAGAGCAATATGAGCAATCTGGACATACTTGTGTATATATGGGAGAATGGCATACTCATCCAGAGTTTAATCCCACACCATCAAGTGTTGATATCTCGTCAGTGATTAATATTTATCATTTGCCTAACAATAATTTGCCATTCATAATCTTGTGCATAATAGGATTAGAAAATATATATTGGGGATATGTAATTAATGATAGGTTGATGAGTTTGGATGTGACAATTATATAAAGTACTCGTTTTGTTCACGGTCTTATTTTTTTGCTTTTCCCCTTTAATAAGGTGTTCGCTCCGCTTTCGGCTTGTTGGTGCGGTAAACCGCGAGAAAGAAAGTCGTGAAGGGAGTGTTCCTTTTCTGTGCGCAGCGGGTATAGACTTAGTATGCCTATTTCATAGTCATCCTTTTATCGTTAGAGAGGCTTTTGCATTATTCTTTGCATCATTCCCATTCCGTTGCGTAATCTCCCTATGTCCCTCTTCGCAAGAGATGGGCAGATAAGAGAGCCGCATTTCGCGGCTCTCTTTTGGTATGCATTTTTTTAGTACGAAAATTCTACTGCATCCTTATTTCGTACCACTCAAGATACCATTTTCTTTGTCCTCGTTGTTGATGCGCTTATTTTCGCGTGTCGAGGCTCTCGACCCGAAATCGAGGTTGCAATGGAAGTTGAGAATGAGCATCTGGCGGAAATCCCGCATCTCGGCGTGCTGCGTGTTCGGAGCAAGGGCGGAGAGGTCTTTGGCTCCATCGGGGCGAGTGGCAGTTATGCCTGCATTCCATCAAGTGCTACTATTGACCTTCCGTGCTAATCTGGAATTTGGCAAATCTTCACCTGCTGAGGTTCTCCGTCGCATAAATAACGAGGACAAAAGAAACAGGAATCCTCAGAACTAAAAAGAATTGTGCGCAGCACATAGACAAACCGTGTGCGCAGCACACTCCTTATAAGAGGGGAAAAGCAAAAAAGAATACTACCAAAATCCCGCATCACATGCTAGGGAATGGACGAAAGCAATACCAACTTCCGATGTCGGGAAAAAGAAGAAAGGGAACCAGATAATATCCGAGACAAAGGACAAAACTTAATGCCGCGATACAATCACCGAGTATATTGACGGCGCCTAAGGTGTGGAGCGGCGTCAACTAGACGCATGGAATATGAAGAAGAAAGTAGAAAACACGCGCGGGGCTGATGAAGCTCCGCGCGTGAGATATAAAGAGCAAAAGTCCGATAGGGACGATATATCGAGATATGGATATAACGATATAAAGATATAACGATATAACGATATATCGAGGCTATTCTATCAGAAGTTTACCACTGGTCGTTCGTAGGGATGCCTGTATTCACTGAAACAGAGGGAGTTGAGACTCCGCTCCCCGTGAGAATGGTAGCGGTTAATGTGACAGATGTTACTTGCACTTCGGGTTGATTATAAATTCTCTTCATCATAGTTGTGTCCTCCTATTTAATCATTCAACAATCTGTCCTTGTGCGTTGTACTTCACGTTGCCACGGATGATATACAGCACACCATTTTCAATCACCTTGGTACTCTGTTCCTTGTCACTTTGTACATTCTCTATGCCGGTAGCGGTTTGTTCGTTGTTGAAGACGAAGCGGAGCCGTTTGGGTGCAGAAGCGCCACCACCTATTATTACATAGGCTCTGTGTGCCTTGAGCGTGCCGGTGTACTGATAGAAACCGACACCTTGTACAGAGTTGTCGGACGAGTGACCGCTGAGGACGTAGCAGTTGGACGGGGCAGCAGTAGCGGCATCGACACCAAGGAGGTTGTTGGTAGCCTCAAAAGTCACAGGATCGGCATCGCTCGGGGTGAGGGTAATCGAATTGCCGGATGCCTTGAGAATAACAGCAGTATTAGCAGGGAGTACGTCTCCGGCTTCTGCAATCTTGGTCAGATAGAGCGCGTCACCGCTTATTGTGGCGACGTACGCTTCTACGTCTGTCGGAATGGTGTACCGAGTGGCACTATGGTAAAACGTACTATAATAATCGCCTACGTTGTTCGGGTCTTGGTTTGCAGTGAGGACTTGATTTGTCTGTCCTGCAATCGTGACTGCGAACGAGGCTTCCTCTACATCGTTGTGGTTAGCATCGCCTACTACCTTGTACCAAACTGTGTACGTATCGGCAGCTGTAGCTTGTGGCAAGCTTGTGTCATATGAGCCACCGTCCACTTTATACTGCAACTCACCGCCTGTCGCCGAGCCTGCACTGACGAGCGTCTGCGCTGCGCCTGTAAAAACGAGACCTTCAATCGCTACAGGGCTATTGGTTATAATTGCATCGGCTTTGTTAATAGTAACCACCACCATATTTGGTAAAGGCGTAAAATCCTCATGGTTAGCATCGCCTACAACTTTGTAATATACGGTGTAATCGGCAGCATTGGTGGCGGTAGGAATTTCCGCACTCCATGTGTTGTTGTCCAATGAATAATATATTGTTCCACCGCTTGCCGTACCTGCATTAACAAGAGCCTGTGCTGCTCCGTTGTAGGTCAGGCTGTTGGCACTCGGTGCGGTCGTAACGGTTGCTGTACCGTAAATAGTAGTATTGTCTGTAACCATCGTCAGTGTGTAAGGATTGCAGCTACCACTCAGTGTGCCAGCAGACGCCCTATAATCGGTCGAACCGCTCAGATTCAAACTGACGGCTTCTCCACTTCCGGCATAGAGTACGCCGCCATAGGATATACCTGTCCCGTAACTTGTTATACCGCTGACGTTATATTCGGTGGCTGCTCCTGCAATTCCTACCAATACGCCGGGTTCACCGATAATGGAATACATCTGTTTGCCTTGTGCATATCCCAGGGGCTGGGTGTAGTAGCAGTTGGTAAGCACAAGTAGAGATGATATTTGAGTTCCTCGAGAGAAAGTCCGACACCACTCGGTATTGAGCGTCACCTCTTGCGGGGCATATAGGTCGTTTGCAAGCGCAAGGCTTACTTTTTGCTCCGTCGGGCACCAGCCCACGAAGCCACCGCAACGATTAGTGTTGCTACCTAACAACTTGCCGTCAAATACGCACCCTTCAATCGTTGTGACGGTATTGTTGGCGTTATCGCCTTGCATCAAACCGATTACTCCTCCGTGCGTGCCGTCGCCATCGACCGTACTGGTGATGACTACACTGGCACGGCAGTTGATGATGGTGTTGTTGCATTCGGCTTGTCCTGCGATACTTCCCGCGAAATGATTGGAAGTGGTAATAGTTCCAGCAGTGTGCAGGTTCTTAATGGTAGCACCATTGATATATCGGAACGGGGCTGTACGCTCTTCGGTGGTGTTATAATCCACTGTTAAAGTATGACCCGCACCATCATAGATACCTTTGAACGGATTGGTGCTTGTTCCAACCATCGTTGTCACGCTGATGTCTGCTGTCTGGCGGAAGTGTTTTCCGTTATATACGTTGCCGTTATTCACTTTGCTCATAAAAAGATTCCATACCGTTGCAGAAGGAATGAGGTATGGGTCATCCTCCGTTCCTGTTCCTGCATAATCAGTAATGGCTACTTCTACCATGTTCGGAGATGGGATGTAGTCCCAATGGTTGGCATCGCCCACGACTTTATAATAGACGGTATGTGATCCGCTGATAGCGACAGGAATAGTTGTATTCCAATTGTAATTATCCAGCGAGTAGTACAACGTGCCACCTTCAGCCTCGCCTGCATTGACGAGTGCTTGTGCCTCACCATTAAAAGTCAGACCGTTGATTGCCGTAGGGGCGGAGGTAACGCTTGCATATTCTGTGACATATGCCACTTGCACAAACACATCCTCCGCCGGCATGGTGTACTGCCAGTGGTTGTCGGAGGTCTTTGTCACCTCTTGAATGGATTCTTGCGGTTCCAGAGAGCTGACGAGCCGTATTTTGGCTCTACCGTTGCCTTTCCGCTGACCGGCGGTCGTGCTGAAATCCGTAGCCAAGTTACTGTTGTAGGCACTGCTACCGCCACAACCACCGGAATCGTCCATGTTGGCTGTGTGATCAGCATGGGCATTGCCGCCGTAGAATCCGGCTCCGCCGCCACCACTTCCTTCTGCAGCCCAAGGTCCTGAGATGCCGGTACCTCCATCCTTGCCATAGGAATAATTGGTATCCCAGTACCACGTAGCGGCGTAGTTGGAAGCTGAACAGTTGGTTCCCAATCCTCCTTCTGTATCGCCACCGACACCTGCGGAAGAACCCGGATGTCCGGCACCACCGCCACCACCGGCTACGAGGATGAAGTCCGTACCTGCAAGCGTAGCACATTGACCGCTACCACTACCTAATACTTGGTTATTCACCTTAGAGATATGCGTAGCACCGCCACCACCGGCACTACCGGTATGGTTTGTGGCATAGCCCGCGCCTCCTAGGCCACCACCGTTCCAACCACCGGTGCCGCCTCCGGGAGTAGATGCACTGCCTTGACCGCCTACATAGATATAGATCGTCTCACCGGCCGTCAAGTTCGTTCGGCAGGTGGCATAACCGCCCAGACCTCCTTGGTTTTCGTTAAACTTACCACCTTGTGCACCCCACGCATGGAGTTCATATACACCGGTTACCGGGGCTGTGAAGGTCTGGATAGTACCGGAATACTCGTAAGGAATGGAAGACAATAGCGTAACGCTCTTCACTTTTTGGTTGCCCACATAGGTCAGGTCGATGGTCGTTCCTGCTGTGGCGTTTTCCGGTGTAATAGACCAGTATGCAGGGTCATTAAGACCTTCTGTCAGCGTGGAGGTATAGAGCGAACTGGCCGGTAGCAGCCGGATTACAAAATGGTCGTCAAAATCAGTTCCTAAATCTGCAGCGTATATACGCACACGATACGTCTTGCCGACTGTAACCGATTCTTTATTGGCGGCTAAGGTATAAGCGGCTCCTGAAGAGCAGGTGAGATTACCATACGTGGTGCCGTCACTCGTATCAAGAATATATTGGTCGGACAGTTCATCATATTCGTCATAAAGGAAACGAAGATTACAAGTGATGGACTCCTCGGAAATATTCTTAATCGAAACCGTTCCTTTTAGTTCCTCCGCATATACATCATACGTCCGAACACCGGTCACTGCATCTATCTGCAAGGAGTTCCTATTCAATCCTTCGAAATTAACATCGGTGATAACCATTGATTTACCGGCAATACCGGCATCCGTTGTGATGGTAACGGAGGATGTAGCCAATACATTTTCCCCTTGATAATCCAGAGCCACACTGAGGTGGTAGGTGCCGGTAGTTTCCGGAGTCCAATTAAACGTAAAGTTCTGCGTGCTGCCGACCAATGCCGTTATACCTGCTTGCGACAGTATTTCCCCGACTGTCTCATCTGTGCTGACAAAAAGGTACAACGTACCATAGTATTCATCCCCATTATTGGTAAGCGACAGCCGGACGGTTTGTTCTTCTGAGACATATTTGCTGGAAGGAACAGAAAGACTGCTCACCTGCAAATCCACAATAGGATGTACTGTCAGGTGAGGCACACCATCCGCATCGTACTCCGCCAGAAAAAAGTTACTTTCCGGATTTCCACAGGAACACCATGTTTCCGCTCCTTGTTCTCTGCTGATGGGAACGACCTTACGTGTCATAAAAGCATAATCCGTGTTGGTCGGTACTGTATAACTTAGGGGATCCCAACCACAGTACATGCATAAATTGTCGGTACTCGAATACTCTATAGGAGTAATCTCGCCCGATGCTTCGACAAATCCTATTCCATAATCAAAACTATGGGTATCGCCTGTCAAATTCGATGCTGCGAACTGAGCATTTTGCCCATCCACCCGCAGGTTGAATAGCGTCATGCATATATTTGCCGGAGCAGCTGTCTCGCCTGTATTAATCTGTATGCCGATGACGGCGTGCTGACCTATCGAATAGCCGTCACCACTGCTGTTGGCATTGGGCTGATTTTCTTCGTAAGGATTCATTACTGATAGCGCGAAATAACCATCGTGGTTTCCTCCCCATCCCCAGTTGGTATGGAACATACTTTCCCCGTCGAAAGCATCTACAACAAAAGCGTGTCCTCCTTTGCTGGCTGCAGTAGCAGAGAAAATCACCGGGCGGCCGGCATCTAACTCTTGGTATAGGAGATTGCACCATGCAGCATAGGAGTAGTCAGAGCGGTAAACATTTTTCGCCGTATTGTCAAAACCGAAGCAGTCTGTCAATGTTTGGGCAATTATTCCTGACCCTGCTCCACTCCAGCTGCTTGAATAATCCATTTGTACGGAAGTGCCACAATACAACATCAGTTGTGCTACCGCCTCTTTTTGTGCGTCTGTGGCTTGGGCATCGTATTCGTCCAGTAGCAGGCTCTTGTCAGGAATCACTGTTCCCGCCGGAATAGTAGCTACCTCCAAGCCGTGTGATCCTGTGGTATAACCGGGAAGCTCCGCTATCACTATGGTGGGTGCGTTATGATGCTGCATGTGATAGTTGATAATCTGTGCCATTGCCGTCGCCACACAACCCGTTATGGAACGTTTGCTATCCGTATCCATCGGGCATAGGTCATTATATGGCGAACGCTGACTCCATCTGGTCGTTATAAGAGGTGCCACAGCGGTTCTAGATGCATGTGCACGACGTGGCGAAGGCTGGTAGTTAATAGATGTCAGGTAATTCATCTCATCTATATACCCCTGCAGCCAAGCGCGCATGTTATCCGGCATGTCTTGCTCGTTGAAGTTGTCTGCATCACTATAGCCTAACACATCAGCGAAACGATCATCGCCGCTCACCAATACGAAACCGCCTTGCGTCTTGAAATTTACCGCATATATCAGCGGATGTCCGAGACTGTCTGTGGCATCAAACATCACCTTGGTCTCTATCTCGTTCTGCGCAGGGGCACGACGAGGCACGCGATGGCCGGTTTGCGGATCGACAGTTGTCTTGCCTGTTAAGAAACTTGAAGCCAGTTGCTTCGCTTGTTCCGGGCTAATCGAATTAGCCCACGCCCCCTGCATCACCGTGAGCAGGAGTGCGGCACAAATCATTGTGTGTAGTCTTTGTCTCATATTTGTTTGTTGTTTTAGTCTCTATCATGTATATACACACGAAAAGCGTGCGCTTTCGTTCGCTTCATTTGATGCCTTGAGGTCCTAGACTTACCTTAACGATTCAAATTTACGCACAGAAAACTCACGCTGATACGTGAGCGTGCATAAACCGTGCTTGAATCGTTAATGAGTTCTTGTAAACTTGTCTAGGGTTTCAAGACATCAAGTCGGGCTTATTACGCTTTATTGTGGCGCACGCTTGCGCCTATGTATGTAATTTATAGTTTGCTCTATTTTATGTCCTGAGCGGGACGATATTGTTATAATTCAATTCCTCCTTTGGATGGAGTGCGAAATTGGAAAGTGGTCTTGTTGTCAGCGTTGGTTAGCAGGAAGTCACCGAAGACTATCACATCCATTCCGATGAGGACATCAATATCTTCGAAGTCACTTTCCATCACTTCGACGTAGGTGACGAAATCGCCTGTCGGCACCAACACATGAACGAGATAGACATTAGAACCCGTGGCACCACCAATTCCAGCGATACCGCCTTGCTTGTAAGGCTGCAAATTGAGTTCCTTGACGATTCGGGAAGAGATAATCGTGGTGTCTGCTCCCGTGTCCCACATGGCGCGTTCGGTATGGAACTTATGTCCATCGGCTGTGTAAATGTCGCACTCGGTGAGCACGTTCTCCACCACGTTCGAGTATTCCTTCTTAAATGTTGCCATTCGTTGCTTTGTTGATGACGTTACAGAAAAACTCCTCCTTGCTCATGAGCACAGGACGGACGGTTTTCTTGATACCATGCGACAAACGCTTGGCACGAAGGGTCAAGGTGTTGGTTCTTGTTGCACACGGCTTCTCACGTTCGATAAGCACTGTGCCGTTGTTGTTAACTAATTGCATCATAAGTACACATTTATCCAAAATCGCTGCAAAGGTACGAAGATTTTTCGAGATATGCAAATCTATTTGCAATTTTCTGCGGATTTTGTGCGTTTTGTAAACAAAACAGGGTAAATTCATCGGGATAGAATCCCGAATAATAAACAAACGCGATTACTGTTGAGCTTTGAGGGAATGGTAGAGTATGGCGCGGAGGAAGGCGGGGAACTGGGCATAGCGGCGACCTGTGCCGGTGATGGGGTCGATGGGTGCTTGTGGGTCGGGATGCTTACCGCGCGTGTTGGGGAGCTGGGCTTGGTAGCGGGCGCGGTACTCGGCAAGGAGTGCGCGGGCTTCGTCAAGGGTGTAGAAATCGGGGATGTGGTTGAATTGGCGGCTGAACTGCTCTTGTTTGAGGAGTTGAGGCTGTTCGTCGGCTGGGGCTTTGTCAAGGCGTGCGACGAAGAGAATCTGCGAGGCACGGCGGCAGGCTTCGCTCCAACGGTTGAAATTGGCGAGCTCGGCACCTTGGAGCGGTGTCTTCTTGTAGTCGCGCGGGTGCTTGACGGTGTAGGCCTCCTGTATGCCCTCATGGATGACTCGACCGCGTTCGTCGCGGTACTTCTTTTGGCGGTTGATGATTTTGTCCTTGCCGATGGAGCCGTGAATCTCGGCAAAGGGATGAGTGAGATTGACTTTTGCCATATTATGATGTTAAAATGTTAAATAGCTAAGTTGTTAATGTGTTAATATATAGGCAGTTGTTAGTCTGTTCTCTCGATGCAGTCTGCTGACTCACTAACGGATAATTAACTAATCACTAATGAATCGCTAAAGAATCACTAATGTTTATCGGCTGCATTTCGGCTGCAAAGGTACTACATTTTTCGGAATTATGCAAGAAAAATCGCAGAAAAAAGCGATTTTTATGGAAAATCCGGCATGGGATGCCGTACTATCAGTCGGAAATGTACTTGGCATGTATGCCAAAGGTACAACATGCCGATTGGCAATCGGCGTAACTGCCAAGAAGAAAATACTACACTCCGCATGGGCTACATCCGCATTGGAAGCGTCACGGGCAGGGCGGAATTTTTGATCCGCCAAACTTGGCGGATGCAATACGAAAGTGCCGGACGGGACGCGGGAACACTCGGCACGAACGCAGAGAGAGAGTACCGGCGACGCGGTAATCTGCCTACACCGCAAGCACCCAAAGAACCAAGCCGCATACCATGCGGGACAATTGAAGAAAGAAGAAGCGCGCTAACGGAGATAGCGCGCACAGGACACCGCTAACAAAGGGCATAGAGGCATCTGACCGATGGTAATTAAAAGAAAAAGAGCTTTTCCCCCTTTAATTTTGCGGAGTGAAACGGAGCAGAGAAAAAAGTTTACTTGGTTCCGCTGAGGATTCCTGTCTCTTTGTCCTCGTTATTTATACGTTTCCCATTTTCGCGGCGTTGCGTACCGAAATCGAGGTTGCAATGGAAGTTGAGAATGAGCATCTGGCGGAAGTCGCGCATCTCTGCGTGCTGCGTGTTCGGAGCAAGAGCGGAGAGGTCTTTGGTCTCGATGCTGTAGCCCGTGACGGAGAAGGGATTCATCAGCATCGCACGGAAGCCCCATTTGTCGGCATTGTAACCAATACCGATATGATGGTAGAA
>JAFSLP010000111.1 GCA_017448345.1 Paludibacteraceae bacterium
AACTCCTCTAACAAGACCGCTGTACCGTACATATCCACGCGTAGGATCTCACTCACGGGTGCTTGCGACGGACTGACGCCTGCGGCGTTGACCAGATGGTAGATGTCGCCAAACTGCTGTGCGTGGGCAATGACTTGTTGTATGCTTTCACGCGAACCGAGGTCGGCTTGGATGGTCGAGCATGTGAAGCCTGCGTTCTCCAGCGTTTGTGCGGCTGCAAGTGCGTTCTGTTCGTTATAATCCGCCAGCACGATATGTCCGCCTGCGGCTACTCTCCGTACGATAGCCAGTCCTATCGAACCGGGACCAAATAAAACGGTTACTTTCATATTCATCAATCAAAATCCACGGATGGTCATCAAACATCAAATTCCTCTTTCAAGTCCATCATACCGCGGATCTCGGCGTGACCGTGGTCAAGGTAGAATAAACCTAACTCCCAGCCGTTTTTGTCGTACATCGCCATGATTTGCGGCATGATCTCACGCACTTTCGTCATCAGTGCATCGTCTTTCACAAAATGCACCTGACCGTCATAGCGCATGAACGAACCGGCCTTGACTGCCAGCACTTCGACGTTCGGATTTGCCGTCAGTTGTTGATAGCATTTCTTGAACGTGCCTGTGCCGAAATAAATCTTGTCATCCACGAGCATGTGGAACGTGAACGGACGACCTTTAGGCTGATTGCCGTCGGTGGTCAGGAAATAGAACATCTTTGCGTCATCCAAGAACGCATTTACTTTTTCTGTATTGGTCATAATTGTATTGTATTTTATTTTTTCGGGTTAATCATTTATTATCTCTGTATTCTTTCGGGGTCTGGCCGGTTTCGCGACGGAAGAACTTGGCGAAAAAGGCTGCATTTTCAAATCCCAAGTCCCATCCGATTTTATATATAGGTTCATCCGTAAAGCGCAACATTACTTTAGCCTGCTGTATGGTGTGACGGTTTATCCACTCCATGACCGTCTGTCCCGTGTGTTCTTTGATAACCGCCGAAAGTCGATTGGGCGAAAGGCAAAGCCGCTTGGCATAGAATGGTACGCGGCGTTCGGTAGCTCCATGCTGATTCAACAAATCGAGGAAGCGATTGAATATATCTTCAGCGTGCGTTGTACTGCCAAAAGTAGAGTTTAGGGGAGAGGTCTGTTTATCCGAACGCAAATCAGAAAGCAGGGACATAAGCAGATAGCGCACAGTCTTCGGCTGCCAGTTCGGATTCTGCACCACATCTCCGATGAGGTCAAAATAATGCTCAATGTGCGACAACGTTTGTTCGCTCGTTTCCAAAAGAACCGATTGGTCGTATGTTTCTGACGGCGGCAGGTCACAGAAAACAACCATGTGCATATCAAGGTCACTGCTCCGTTGCCTTAGTTCCAATATCGTTCCCGGGATAGTGATTAAAATTTGTCCCTTTCCAACGTGATAAGGACGAAGATTTATGGAGAAAGAAACCTCGCCATTCTGTACGCTCACAATGCGATATTCTTTTGACAAAATGGGTTGGTTGAACGGAATATGACCTGCGTCCAATGCTGCAAAGTTGCGAATAAGAATCAGTTCGGATGATAGATAATTCCCAACGCTGTCGGAATTTATTGTCCGAGGGTCGGCAGGAACAGAGAGCGTTACGTATGGGCTGTTCTTTTTCATCTCATTTCTATTTTGAGTGCAAAATTACTATATTTTTTTGATAAAAACAAGAAAAAAACACCAAAACAATAGAAAAAGAATATATTTCGGCGAATAATGCTATGTAAATGTACAATAAAAGCAGTAATTTAGCACCGTGAATCATAAAACACGTTATTGATATGAAAAAGTTTGGTTTATTTTTGTTGAAGAACAACATCCATCTGATGACATTGATTTTCGTCGGATGGGCAGTATGGGCAGCATGCGACTGGCAGGAGTTGGCGCTGGTGCAGAAACTCGTTATGGGCATGTACGCATGGCTTATCGTGCATGAGTACGAAGAAGGTTACAAAGGGCGGTTCCTTGACCTCATGGCAGGACGTCTGCTTGGGTTAGACTGGCGGGCTTTGACACCCGGCGTGACACATATCGCGCAGGCGGTATATATCACGGTTCTTTTCTCGCTGGCGTTGATTTTCCCTGACCAACTATGGCTGACTTTCGGCGCGCTGATTCTCGGTCTCTTCGAAGGTTTTGTGCACAACATGGGTATTTTCATGTTCCGGCTGCGCGGCGTGAGTCCGGGTTGGTGGACGGCTGTGCTGATGTGTGCTTACGCTATCTGGGCAATCGTGGTCATCAACCGTCACATTGACTACGACGGCATCCAGTGGCTGTGGGGAGTGCTGTATTTCATCGGCGGATTCATCTGTCTGGAGGTGGCTGTGCAGAAATTGTTAGGTTCATCTATCGAACGCGTCCGCTCCTCCGCACAACGATTTTTGAAAGAACGTTTCGGTAAATAGGACATATAATAAACAATAAAATTCAAAAGATTATGATGTACCACGAATTGATTGCCAAAGGCTTCACGGGCGAGCCTTACAGTATGTTCTTCCACGTATGGCCGTGGATAGGTTTGGGTGCAGCGATAGTGCTGCTGATATTGATCTTCTGCACGGATTTTCTCCGTTCGGACAAATCGCGCTCGCGCTGGTTTGACCCAGCCATTCTCGCATGGCTCGGTGCGGTGGCGTATATGTTGCACAATGTGGAGGAATATGGTGTGGACATGTACGGCAACCAGCAGTCGTTCACTATTTTGATGTATCAACTGATGGGTGTGCGCATCAGCGAGCTGGCATTCCTGGCATGCAACCTGTGCTTCGTCTGGATAGTGGGACCTCTGACCGCTGTATTTGTGCGCAAAGGTTATTATCGCATGGCTGCCGGAATGACGATTATAGAACTTATCAACGGTCTGTCACATATCGGGCAGGCATTCAATCTCGGCTGCTACAATCCGGGGCTGCTCAGTTCGTGCGTGGTGTTTGTACCGCTATGCTGCTGGACATTGTATGTACTATATTTCCGCAAGAGCGAGAATTCACAAGCCGGTTGGTCGCTGCCTTTTCCGAAGATGGACATCCTGTGGCTGTTCCTTGCCGGACTATTCTATCATGTAGTGCTGATGGCGGGCATCTTAGGTGCAACCCGTTTAGGCTTGGCGGGCTGGCTGCAAGGCGTGATTATGGTTCTTGACGCAGTGTGCCTATTCTATTTCTGGTGGCTCGTGGGCAGGAAAAGTAAATAATAACAAGAGTCCCAGTCTATACGAATCAGTCCATATCTTTGCGTACTAACAAAGATATGGACTGAATTTGTGGGATGTAGGCGACCGCATCGGTAAGTTCAGGACAAAACTGGTAAAATGCTCGTTCGGACTGATGGGACAGTCTGCGACCGAAGGAGCATGGCCGAGCCTGTATGCCGCCACATCGGATGAGGTGCAGACGGGACATTATTACGGACCATCGGGTTTGGGTGAGCGCAAAGGTCTGCCTGCCGAAGCAACGGCTACGCCATGGGCGAAAGACGAGAATACCGCTCGTCGATTATGGCAATGGACGGAAGAAGCCGTCGGGGCTTCTGTTATTCCAATGGCATGACGTGCAAGCGGGCTTCTTCCTCTTCATATTCCGTCTGCTCATTATTTTAGTTTTTCAAAAATCAGCGGCATGGCTTCGGGCGCAAGGGCATCGACGGGAACGAGGCGGAGTTTGCGTACCATGTGCAGCGTGCCTTGTTTGTACTCTAGAAAATGCGGTGTGAGCAAGTGCGCTTGGTAAGCGGCTTCGTCACGGTATATCTCCACAATGCGAATCGTGGTCGGCTTGTCCTTCACCTGCATCGGGAAGATACAAATCACGCCTTCTTCCTGCGCAACGGATGTCGCTCCTACGTCATGTGCGGCGGCAAGGTATTCGTCCAGATACTTCTTGTGCACCTCAATCTCCGCAATGCGGATGATGAGACCGTCCATATTGCTTTCCACTTTCGACTTTTGACTTTCGACTAAGTATCCTTTCATTCGTTCGATGTTG
>JAFSLP010000112.1 GCA_017448345.1 Paludibacteraceae bacterium
CCGTGTTTTCAATTGCGGGTGCAAAGGTACAAAGAATAATTGAGAATTGAGAATTGAGACTTGAGAATTGGATGCTGCATTGGGCGGGATGATGTCGTCATCGTGGAGCCAGACGTATTCGGTGGTGGCGGCATGGATGAGTTTGGAGAGGGCGTGTTTCTTGCCCAGATTGTCGTCATTGATGCCCCGGCGGGGGGTGATGTGAGTTAATGTACAAGGGGACCATGTACCATGTACATTTTGCCACTGCTGTACAAAATCCGGATAGCTTTTGGCTACGCATTTCTGTTCTTCCTTTGAGACAGGAAAATCCGCCGCCATCAGTGCCATTGCCATGCGGTGGTCGTTGCGCACTTCGTGGAGACGTACGGCTTCGAGGCGGTCGGACTCCTTGAAACGGAGGCGGTCGGTGCCGGAGGCATGGAGTGTTATGCCGAGGCATTCGCAGGTGAGAGCGATAGCCGGATAGAGATCGGGGATATTGACAAAGTCAATGACCACTTCGTTGCAAGACTGCTTTGCTGTAAGACCGTCCTTCGGACTATAAGACCGTCCTTCGGACTGTATGATGGCTCCTTCGGGTGTGAAGGTTGTTTGGACACCGAAAGACTTGGTGTAGATATCCGCCACAACACGGTCGCCTTGAAGGCTGTCTTTTTTGAGGCCCTCCAAGAGCAACTTGCCACCGTGGATAGCTACGTATTCGTACCAGAAAGCGGCGGAGGACCAATCGGCTTCCAGCAGCAAACCCCTCTCCGGCTCTCCCCTCAAGGGAGAGATATAGGATTCCCTTATGCGGCGGGACATGGTGATATAAGGGGACTCGTTTTCGGAGACGGGAATGGGTTCACCATGGAGAATGAGGGCAGAGGTGGTCTGGGAGGTAGGTTTACCGTCGCGCTCCATGAGTCGCGGGTCACCGGTCAAAGTTATCGGAGCACCCGGATAACACTTCTCCAGATGGACTTGCAGGAAACGCAGGGCGGTGCCATTATTCTTCAAATACAGCGTTAACGGTTCCCCCTTCTTATACTCCCTCAACTGCTCCAACGCGTCATGGAGGACGAGGACATCATCCGGCATATCCGAAGAGACCCGCATGAGCGGATCTCCATGGATAGCCTGCAATAGAAGAATTCTATTGGCAATAGATTTTGATATCGGAAGTTTAATGTGGTCCACAAATTAACCAGATTAAACAGATTATAAGTCCAAAATTATCAAAAATTATTCAAAAATTATATCTGTCAACAATTAAAGACAATTTAAGACAATTAGTTTACATCCGGGAGGGGACTGTAGTCGCGGGAGTAGCGGAGATGCTGGGCTACGTAGTCTTCCGTGAAGTCGATCTTCACGTCCGTGATATTGCCTTCGGCGTCACGGATAGCGGTATAAACCGGGTTCACAAATCCTTTGTACGGTGCGAGGTTGAGTTTCTTGTACCGCGCCAGAATCTCCTTGTGCAGTTCGGGATTGACCTTCACGGCGTAGCGCTCCACCATCTCTTTGGCGGCAGCGTAGTCGCCTTCGGAGGTGATGCGCTGAATCTCTGCCAGCAGTTCGCCATACAGGCGGCGCAGCCCCTCGTAGTCGTTGATCTGCAGATAGTGCTTGCCGTCACGTTCAACAATCTCAACTTCTTTGTTGGTCGCGTGCTCATAGACCCAGTTGGCGATGAGCTGGCGGTTACGCATGTGCGCCTCCTCGATGTCCTTGCCCGGCTCGATACGCACAAGCTGGGTCATCAGACCGTTCATCTGCTGCTGGTAATAGCCTGCTTTATAGGCATCGGCGGAAGGCAGAAGCCCCAGTTCCACCAGTTTGGGGTCTCCGAGGAAATAGAGCCCGAAGAGGTCCGCACGGGCTTCTTCTATCGTCGAAGCGTGCTCTTTGAGGGCGTCCTTGGTCACATCGGGCATCAGTTTGCCGGAGCCATGCCCGACGCACTCATGCAGGTCGGTATGCAGGTCGCCGCAGAGGGCACCGTATTTCTCATAGAGGGCGCGTATCTCATCGTCAATCATGAACTCCTCGTTGAAGCCGTTACCTTTCGCAGCCTCGTTGTAGGCGTGCATGAGGTTGTCGATGGTGACGGACTTGGAACCGTACTCCTTGCGTATCCAGTTGGCGTTCGGCAGGTTGATACCAATCGGCGTAGCGGGATAGCAGTCTCCGGCAAGGATAGCCGCCGTGATGACTTTGGCGGTCACACCCTTCACTTCTTCTTTCTTGTATTTGGGGTCGGTGGTGGAGTGGTCCTCGAACCACTGTGCGTTCTTCGAAATCGTCTCCGTGCGCTTGGTAGCCGCGAGGTCTTTGAAGTTGACCATGGACTCCCATGTGCCGGTGATACCGAGCGGGTCGGAGTAGGTTTCGGTGAAGCCGTTCACGTAGTCCACGCGGCTGTCGAGGTCGCGCACCCACGCGATACAATATTCATTGAATGTCTTGAGGTCACCCGTCTCGTTGAAGGCAATCATCTTCTCGATAGCCAGTCTCTGCGCATCGTTCTCTGCATATTTGAGTGCCTCCTTGAGCCAGTAAACGACATGCTCCAGTGCCTCGCCGTAGAGTCCGCCTACTTTATAGACGCGCTCCTCTATCTCGCCGTCCGCATTCTTCACAAGCTGCGAGTTAAGACCTATCCACTTCGGCTCTGGGCTGTTGTCCTTATGGAGCGCATACCACTCCTCCGCCTCGGCTTGGGTCACACCCTCGCCGTAATAATTGCCTGCAGAGCAGAGCACCAGATCCACGCCGTCCTGTGCGGTCGTGCGCTTGGGCATGACAGCCGGGTCGAACATGACGGGCAAAATCGCCGGATCATAAGTTACACCTGCTTTCTCGCAAGCAGCCACAAACCACTCTTGCGTGAACTCCGGCAGGAACTTGTCTTCGCTGTAATGGTGGTGAATACCGTTGGAGAACCAGACGCGCTTAAGGTAACGCTCGAAGAGTTGGAACTCTTCTGATTTTCTCATTTCCTCATTTTCGCATTTATTCATTTGCTCATAGAGCGCTTCCAAGGCTCTTCTGATGCGCAGGTTGTAGCGTCCGTTCTGGTCGAAGAGGATGTCGCGTCCCCAGAGAGCCGCCTCACTCAGACAATAGACGAGCTGCTTTTGCTGCAAGCTCAGCGAATTGAACTCCGGCACGTCGTAGCGGAGTATCTCAAGGTCATAAAACTTATCCACGTTGTATTGGAAACTTTGTGCTTGCTCTTTCTTCTGGCAAGCGGTGAATAGAAGTGACAAAGTGACCATGTACAATGTACAAAGGACTTTCGTCACGGAGTTAAACATGTTCTTTTTCTTAGCCACAAGGGAAAAGAAATTTTTTCTTTGCCCATATTGGGCACGATTAATTGCATTTTTCATCTGTTCATGATTATAAATTGCGTGCAAAGGTACGCATTTTTTCGCACATACGCAAATTATTTTGCCATAATTCTTGCATATGTCAAAAAATTGTAGTAATTTTGCAGGCAAAATTGAAATAACAATATTATGAAACAGGTTCACATGGGCGGATATTCAATCGTTATCCCCGAAAATTATGTCCACCGCGTCAAGGTGAGCCGTGTAAAAGGTTCACACGATGTTAGACTTGGACTTGCCGAAGGAGAGCAATCTGCTGCAACTGCCGGTACTTTTGCGGAATACCCCTGCTGGGAAAGCGACCTACACTAAACTTGCACTTTGGGATACAGGTGCCGAGATGTCAGGTGTATGCGAAGAGTTAGCTATGTGGCTTCAGTTGGAGCCACGCGATGAAGGCATGTATATGCAATCTGCCTCGGAAACGGTATCTGTGAAAGTAGCTAACTGCCAGTTTGAACTGCCATCCGGAGAGGTATTCGAACAGGATGTTCTAATCTTACCCACAAACGATACTCCTGTAATACTTGGTTTGGATATAATCAAGCAAGGGTTCTTCTCCCTAAAACCGGAAGAAAAGAGTCTGCATTTTCACTATGAATTATTGTAACTCCTACGCAATATACTAAATAATAATCAATACACATAGTAAAAACCCCGCCTATGGCATAAAACGAAACCAATCCGCGTAGTCGCTACGCAAGACATATAAATATAGCGTAAAAAGCCAAGACTTGATCTTTTGAAACTTCGACAACTTCAAAAAATCATTACAACTTCAAGCACGGTTTTATGTACGCTCACGTTACAAGCGTGAGTTTTCCGTGCATAAATTTGAAGTTGTAAGGTAGTCGAAGACCTCAAAAGATCAAATGAAAGCAGCGAAAGCGCACGCTTTTCTTATGTACTCTCGTTAAGATTTAAGTAAAAGCTATCTATAAAACAAAACAATAAAACAACCAATTAACGTGGCGCAAGCCACACAGTATTAACAATTAAAAACAAAAAACATTATGAGAAAAACAAAACTATTTTCTCTTTTGGCGGTGCTGCTATGCGCCGCGAGTGTAAATGTTGTTTTTGCACAAACGACTATTAATCGGGTCAACTACGAGTTCGACGAGGATGCAAAAACAGCAACGGTTGTCGGCGCAGACTACACTTGGGAGGATACAGATGTGAGTCTGGTTATCCCTGCACAAGTGGAGTACAATAGCCAAAACTATGCCGTTACTGCCATCGGAGATGACGCTTTCCAAGGAGCCGAATATTTGGTCTCCATTGAACTCCCAGAAGGATTACTGTCTATCGGCAATGCAGCCTTTAACCAGACGCTCAACTTGGCATCCATCAACATCCCGAACAGCGTTACCAGTATAGGTGAAGAGGCGTTTGCGGAGGCGTTTAAAGAAGATTATCCTAGCGGAGAGAACGCTATCGACATTGTGTTGGGCAACGGACTGACGGTGCTGAGCAAATACATGTTCAGTTTCGCAATGATGAAATCAGTTACTCTTCAGGAAGGGCTGCTTGAAATCAAGC
>JAFSLP010000113.1 GCA_017448345.1 Paludibacteraceae bacterium
CCACACGGCAACCGTCACCTACGCGCTCAGCGAAACAGGCGGCATTGCACAAGACACCTATGCCGGAAGACTTATCATCCCCGAGAGCATTTGGGCGGGTAGCGGAGAAGATTATGCCGACTACACCGTAACCGCTATCGGCGACTATGCCTTTTTCTGGTGCAACAACCTGACGGCTATTTCGATTCCAAAAACGGTCAAGACCGTAGGTCTGAACCTTTTGTCGCGCACCCTCGGTGTGACAGAACTGACCATTGCAGACGGTGACGAACCGATACAGTTCACCTACGAGCAGGGCGAATCAGGCGAGCTGATCTCGTTTCAGGAACTGTCACACTCATGTACCTATCTGTATATCGGGCGTAATATAGAGATGCGCAGTTCGTTGGAATGGACGAGCCCTGCTTTCCATACATGGAATGCGGTGCAAAAGGTGGTCTTCGGTGAAAAAGTGACGGAGATACAGCAAGGCTTCTGTCCGTGGTGCCGTGACTTGCAATCTGTCCAAATCAATACTCCTTCCGTTCTGGCAGCCGGACCGGGGATGTTTATGTGGCTGGAACAGGACGCAGACGCTAATCCTGCAGCAATCACGCTTTACGTACCCGAGGGCATGCTCTCCTCGTATCAGGCAGACCCCTTCTGGAGCCGTTTCACGATTGAAGAGATGGATGTCATGCAGCAATACGGTATCGTTTTCGTCTCAGATATGGTGGATTTCCAGCAAGGCGGTTTGTTCTATAAAATAGCACAGGCGGAGGACGGACATGACTTCGCTACCGTCGTTATTCCGCAGGTATGGTACCTCAACCCAGACGGCTCTTATGTCAGCCAGTGGAGCAGTGAGTTCCCATACAAACAATCGGTAATCAACATACCGGCATCCGTAACAAATGACGGAATCACTTATCCCGTAGAGGCAATCGGCGAATACTGCTTCCGAGGTGCGTCCAACCTCAGCAGTCTGACCATACCAAGTACTGTCAAGTATATAGGCACGGAAGCCTTCGAATACACGGACAAACTATTCTCGCTTGACATCCCTGAATCGGTGGAAAAAGTAGGTTGGCTCGCTTTTGCCCGTACAGGTCTCAAAGAGGTCGTTATTCCCGCTTCGTCCTCCAATTGGCTTGACAGCGACGCCGCTTTCCAAGATAACGAGAACCTCGTCAAAGTGACTTTTGCGCCGGGTACAACAGCTATCCAAGACCGTATCTTCTTCGGCTGCGTTGCCCTGCGGACTATCATCATACCCGATGAAGTAGAATATATCGGTCCCGGTGCCTTCGCCGGATGCGAGGCTTTGAGAGAGATTCACCTCCCTGCATCGCTGCAAGTATTGAACAACCGTCTGTTCCGTGGCTGCCCGATACGCTCATTGGAGATCCCTGCCGGAGTGGAGGAAATCGAAGGGTCCGCACTGCTTGGGACCAACATCGGCAAAGTGACCGTCAACTCGGCAAACACGGTGTTCGACAGCCGTGACAACTGCAACGCCATCATCCGTACTGCCGACAACACTATCGTAGCGGCTGCCAATGGTGCGTTCATTCCCGCGTCCGTGGACTCAATCGCACAAGAAGCATTTGTGGAACTGGATGGCATCCGCTCACTCACACTGCCTGCTAATCTCAAGAAAATCAAAGAGATGGGTCTGATAAATCTCAACAATCTGACACTCATTACGTCGCATATCCAAAAACCTGCAGGCGTGCTCGAAGAAGGCGCGTTTGAGAACTGGTACACCAATCCATATGAACAAGCCACGCTCTATGTCCCTGTCGGCACACTCGCTGCCTACCAAGCCGACGAGAATTGGGCGAAATTCCAACATATAGTGGAAATGACTGCTGAGAACAAACCAGCGTCCGTAGAAGACATAGCGCCGATAGCCGAAAGCGGCACTGCCTCAATGGCTGACTTGCCTGCCAACACCGATCTCACCAACGCCGTAGTGGGCAACCTCTATCTGACCTGCGACACCACTAACGGCGACCATTACGACGCTGCCGAACAAGCACTCGTCCTCAATACCGTGGTGGATAGCGTCATGATAGAGAACGTACTCGCCAACCCCGACAACATGGATGTCATCCGCAATAATTTCAGCGGAATTATCCTCACCATCCCTGCCGGAACAGGAACTCTCAGTCTGACCATCCAAACTACCGGCGACCGCGAAGTGGCTGTACTCGTCGAGGGCAGCGAAGCAGAGACCTTTGCGCAGGCGGCAAAAGGACTGATCAACATTCCGTATGAGGTGACAAGCAATGCCTATGTATTCATCTATGGTGTAGCCACCGACGAAGAGGAAACACCGGCTGCTGCTCCGTCCAAGTTCCGCGCACGTGCAAAACGTACCGAAGCAGCAGAGAACAGCGTTAGCATCTATGACGTACAATGGGTGGTAACTTCCGCTACCGGTGCAGAGAATGTACGAAGTGACCAAAAACCAAGTACCAAAGTACTCCGCAACGGTCTCTTGCTTATCGAGCAGAACGGCAAGACTTATAATGTCTTGGGAACAGAAATGAAGTAACGCGGAGGGTTTCAACAGACAAACCCTCAAACAACTTCACATCCTTAAACAAAAAAAGTGCTGTAATCGGCACTTTTTTTGACTATATATAGAGGGGCATGGATATCGATGAGTAATAGTGGCGCGAGAGTGGCTTGAGAGTGAAGGAGTGCGACGGAACGCACTCCGAGTGAAGTGCCCGAATAGTCCCCACTATGAGGACAAG
>JAFSLP010000114.1 GCA_017448345.1 Paludibacteraceae bacterium
ATGCCGCCTACCAATCAACGCAAACCAACGCTATCCAACGCAAACAACGCTATAAACCAACACTCCCAACGCCTACTGTCCCCAAATACCCCAAACCCACGCTCCATTTCTACACACCAACCTAAGCAGCCCTTTCCCTTAGCTATAGGCGTACGTACGCACACGCGCTCACGCGCGTATTATAATAATGTGTGACGGAGTGTGACAACGCTGCCCCTGCTCAATTACTAAACTCTTCTTCGCTGTCGCTCGAAAAATGGAAAGCCCTATATTTTCTTTTTGAGAGAGCCCATATCTTTTATGTCCCGGGCGGTCTAATCTCCGTTTGACATCGCCAAGCCTGCTTCAGAGGCGCGCGGTGTCTGCGGTGGCGGACGGTGTGCGCGCTCACGGGCGCGTGGCGCGCAGAGGCGGCAGAGCCGCCCACACAGAGCGGAGAGCAGCGAAGCGGAGACACAGCATCGCCGATGGGACTGCGGAAATTGCATCGGGGGAGAGGAGGTAGCCGCCACTTTCGGAGACACCGAGGATTTATTCCCCGAGGGCTCTTTGTTTGTGTCGCTACGCGCCACCGGCTACCTACTCACCCGCGTTGCCTGCCTTCTATCTGTCCGTCTTTTTAATTGGTCGCTTCGCTTCATAAGGCGGCGTCTGTTAGCCGCCTTTTGTTCCCGACCCACCCGGAGCGTTCTCCCGATAAACGGGAGAAGCGGCCTCCGCCTAAGAGGGTCTTCCCACCCATCCGTTGTTTTCTCTCGCTTCGCGAAAAATGGGGGGAAAGAAAAAATCGTGCCCATTTGGGCTAAGAAAAATTTCTTATGGTTGTTTCTAATCACTATCGGTCGAGCGTATACTTTTCTTTCTTCGTCAATTACGTCCGAATTGAATTCGGACATACAGCGAAGGGGAGCCTGTGCTCCCCCTCCGTTTAGGCTGTTTAGTGGGTGTGTACCTGCGGTGCTATTTTTTTACACCCGTGTACTCTTCCACGGTCTTTGTGTTGATGGTCGTAGTGACCTTGGACGTGTCCGAGACCTGTGTGTAGGTCGCCGTGGTGGAAATCGTCCTCCACGCCTTGCAGGAAGTCATTCCCGCGCACACTGCAATGCTAATAAGCACTGCTGATATGAATAACAGTTTCTTCATTGTTCTGTTTGTTTTTGGTTAGATACTCAATGATTTTCTCTTTGTCCCGCGCGTTCACCAGCACGCAGCCTTGGCTGTGCTCCGGTCGCGAGCCGGTATGGATACGTATTCCACTCCGTTTAGGGACTTTGTCGATAAGCGGCAGGTTCTTCTGGAACTTCGGCGAGAACGTCACGGAGACTGGATAAGTGCCATCTGGAATGATGTAGTCCGCATTTTCAAGCGTGGTGATTTCTCCTACAATTCCGCCGAGGAACATCTTCCCCCATACCGCTTTAACTGCCTTGCTCGTCCTGATTAGGTGGATGACTGCCATTGCTCTTCTTAATTTTGTACGTGTAATCAATACCAAACAACGCGCCTGCAAACGTTGCGACTTCTCCGAAGCCTACCAAGAGGCTCTCGTGGATCTCGCCCTGCGGGGCAATGTACGCCCCACAGAACAAGAGCACTAATCCACCGACCGCCAACACTGATGCTGTAATCAATTGGATGTTCGGTTTCATTCTTTACCTCCTTTCGCTTACGCTACGGTGTTCAAGCGTTCCGGCATGTTCACTTCGTGCGTACTTTCGTTGTAGCACTTCCATGCCTTACCGAACAGCCATCCTTTGTAGGTCGTGTACTTGAAACTTGAACCTTTCGCCTTACGCTCGTTGATGAAGTCGATTTGGTCGTACGTCAAGTGCATGAGGTCCATAGAACGGTTTAGAGCCGCCAAACGAACAACCCGGAACTTCTGACGCTGTGCGAGTTCGTCAGTACTTGCCGGAGTGGTACGGTCGCCGTGTACGGATGTGTACTTGCGGTCACTCCCCTTGCGATAATTGTAGCAAGTGCGATACTTCTTGCTGATACGACCCGAAATGTGATGCACAGGGTCGTCAAAAACTACTTTTCCCATAATTAAGATTTAGGTTAATGGTTTGTAACTTCGTTAATTCCGTAGCGAAAAGGGCGATTAGTCGCCCAATTTCGCATACTCTTGCGCAATCACGTACCCACGCAGGGATTTGTACTTGCTTTGACCGGCGAAAGCGGTCTCATAAGCGGCACGCTGCGTAGCGTCTGCCAAAGCGGTGCTTGCGTTAGTCAGCGCGGTTTTGAACTTCGTTTGACGAGCCAGCTCCTCAGCGCTGTACGCTTTCGTGCGCGGGTTGCAGATCTGACTGGTGTACTGCGTCTGACCACGTTGAGCAAAGATGATTTTCGAGTGCTTACAAATCTTGCCTCGGAAAGACTGGAAAGGTGCTTCCAAATTGATTTTACTCATAGTTAATTTAGGTTTTAGTTAATAATGTGATTTTACGAGCGGCTTTCGAGAGAGATACGAGACGATAGCGAGTATCAAAAACACCGCCTCTCTCACGAAAGACGGTGCAAAGATAGTTCGTAATTAGCTTTAGTGTTCCTCATGAAGTGAAAATTTTTCCAAAAAATCGTATTTTTTCCGTTTTTTCGCTTCTTTACAGAACCAAATGAGGATGACTTGTACTCGTCCCGATGTTATTTGATGTTTGTCTGCCACTTGCTTTCGTGCTTCACGAGCCGAAGCCCCTTTGTCACGAGCAACGAAGTAGTCATCCACGACGGCTTGGTTCCTCACTTCTATCTGATGCCGCTTCGCCGACATCCGATACTCATTCGGATCTCGTACTAAATATGGCACGTCATATAACGGATAACTTTTTTGAATCATTTTTGATAATTTTTGACCGATTAACATTTATCTTTATATATCACCGCAAAAACAAACCCTCGTAACGTGCAGTATTTCTTTCCTTTGTACTTATACCCGCCGGCTTTCCATGCCTCGGCATATTGTGCCCGTTCCTCCGGTGTCAGCGAGTTATACACTGCCTGCGCTTCCGCAAACCGCCTGCGCCTCTCCAACTCCTTCTCACTCGGAGCCGAACACCGTTGCTTTGGCATCTGCATCACAAGCTGCCTGCCGTTTCTCACTTGAAACACTTGGTTCCCTAATTTTCCGCGAATCAACATCCGCATTCCGCCAATACTTTTGGCTGTTATCACTTCTGCCATAGTTTTACCTTTTTAGAGTTTCCAATCCAAAATCCATCACATCTTCTACAGTGTACGTGCCCCAACTGCCATTGTACTTGGCTGTCACATACTGCCTGCCGGCCTCCAATGCGTGCCCGTTCCAATTGAGCGGCTCTGCTGTGTCATTGTCTTTGATGGCAAACAGCGGGTTTGGGTTGACATACTTGCCTTGCGCTTTGAGTGCAGCGATGGTCTCATAGATATGTTTCTTTCTATGCAAAGCCAGCCCGTTCCAGATCTTACCGCAAGCATTCACACGGCGTACAAACTCGCCTTGCGGATTCAGTAACCGCCAAATATCATCGAATGTATATTCCATAATAATCTCCTTGAAACCGCCCGCCAGCCACTTCCCGCTTTGCCTATTTCTGCCTAAATTTGCCTAATTAGGCCTATATACTATGCAGCTCTATGGCTGGCAGGCTTTTCTTTAATTTCTTTTTGGTTCTTTTTCTTTGCTTTCTTTAATCCACGCAAACCACCGTGTACGTTACCTCATCCGGCTCGATATTCGGGTGCGTCAGTGGAAAAGCATCCTTAATAGCCTTCATATCCTTCGTCAGCTTAGCCGACTTAGCCTTGAGAACCGTCTGCTCCGCATTCTTCTGCCGGAACGTCACACCTTCTTCCATCGTGTACTTCTGCGGCTTCCCGACGAAATCGTTGGTCTCAGCTTTGCGCAACTCAAAGTGATGACCGTCAAAGAGGAACTTACCTTTGTCTTCGCCGTTCTGCTCGATGGCACAGACTTTCGCGTCCTCCACCGCCGCCACTTCCAGTTCCTCGATACGCTCGTTTGCCGACGCAATGAGTTGCCGCAAAGCGCGTGTCTCTTCCAATGCACTTGCACCTAATACTTCCGTTGTTCTGATTGCCTCCATGAGGGCTTGATTCATTTCTATAGCTTTCATAATTATTCTAAATTTTGTGGATTCATAAACTCGTACTTGTTAAAAATGTCGAGCAGATCTTCTCTACTCATCTTCCTTGGATCGCGACCAATGGAACGGAGCACGCGCAGGAGTTTGGCACGCTTGTGGTTCTCAGCTGGTGTCACCCATTGCAGGTTGTCTGCACTCCAGTCGAGCATGTCACCATTGATGTGGTCCACCTCAAGCCGCATGGCTGTTTGGGTGTCGAGCCGCTCGACCCATGTAAGCGCCATGAGCATGTGACATGTGCGGTTGCCGAACTGCCGCATGAAAGGATAGCGCGTGTGGCACACTTTGGGATTCTTCGGAATGGCGAAGCAAGGTTTAACTTCCCGCAGTCCGAACTTAGTGAGAGAAAAGAAATGTCCGTCCCTTGTGCAGTACAAAGGTTTGTCCGTTGGACATCGTTTGGCGGTAACCATTCCGCCGTTTTGTGTGTAGATACGCACGACCATTTTGCTCTCATCCGTGAAGCCGTACGCATCTACTGAAATAGGTTTGTAAATCATAATACACTGCACCCCGTTTTACATGTCGCAACGTGCGGTCATTAGCGGAAATGCAGTGCAAAGGTATAGGTTTTACTTGGGCTAATTGTTAGATTTTCAGGCCCTTTCTTGCCGCTTCTTATCCGTTCTTATGGTTTCTTGTGATTTCTTATCGGGATTCTTGCGGTTACTTATGAGACACAAAAAAAATCGTCACCCATCGGATGACGATTATATCTGCTACACAAGTTGTTAGCTATTAGAATCGAATGAAAATCAAGTCCTCATTCGATGGGAAACGCGGTAGACTTGGGGAGACATGCCCAGTACACGTTTGACATATTTGCCGAAGAACGACTGGGACGGGAAACGGAAACGATATGCCAATTCTTTAATAGGGATGTCCGTTTCAATCAGTTTCAGACGGATTTCCTCCGTCAGACGGTCATGCACCCATTTGGATGCCGATTTGCCGGATTTCTCACGGCAGATGTCCGACAGATATTTGGGAGTGATACACAACTGTTCGGCATACCACTGCACCTCATGTTCCGTAATATACTCCGTGCGCAGCAAGTCCTGAAACTTACGGAAAAGGCGGTCCGGCTGTGCAATCTTTTCATCATTACTATCGCTTACTCTGTTGTCAAAATACGCAGACAGTTCGTAGTAAGCCATTTCCATCAGCCTTTCCATCATCCGTTCCCGGAACGGAGTCTGTTCATTGGCAAGATGGGCTTTCATCAGTTCGTAGTACGACTGTAGCAACAGCTGATGTCGGTCGTCCATGTGTATGACGGGATTGTTTTGCAACAGCGTAAATTTCTCCCACCATTGCGGTTCACTGTGAAAAGTGGTGTCTATCAAGCGTGCAAAATGCTGCATGTTCATGCTTAGTACCGTACAGCGGCAATCCGGGGTGCGCATATAGTTCCCTATCAGAAATGACGGCAGGCAGACAAGTATATGCTCTTTGTCAAGGATATAGATGTCTTGATTGACGGTCACTTGCATTCTGCCTTGCCAGCAATGCGCGATAAAGAGATACTCTCTGGAGTTAAGCAGCTGCTCCAGTCTGTCTGTACTGATTTGCTCAATATCTTCTATTAAACGGAATATAGGTTCTTTTGTTTTCATACGCCATTTTTACTACAAGTATTGTGCCATAGTGCGCCTGTTTTGTTCCAAAGTGCTATATTGTCCAATATTGCTCCGAAAAGGAACATTAAAATCCGGCATTATGGCACAACTATTGTGCATGAAAACAGGTACTGACAAAGTGGCATAACATGGATATAAACAAATAAAAATACATTGTATATGAAAACAAATCATTTCCTTTTACTGTTTGTGGCAGCATGCGTGCTTGCCAGTTGTCAAACAGAACTTCAACAAGCGACAGGCGATTACAGTTACAAAACATCCGGCGAAGCAGTCTCTTACTCCGCCACTGACACGTTGCGCTTAACGCTTCCTAACGAGTCCGGCACGTTGGATATTGTATCCATGCACACCGAGGACAGCGTCCTGCTGACCTTCAACACTTTCGGCGGCGAGGTGTATTCCACGCGCGGCTTGATTAACGGCAAGGACATTATTTTCAACCCGTTTGAACGTACCCTGCATATCGGGTTGCTCACCTACGACATCACTGTCAGCGGTACTGCCCGCAGATACGATGAAACGGTGGTCTTTGACCTGACCTACAGAGGACAGTCACAGTCGCTCGACCGGACAATTGAAAGCACCAAAGTACAAACCATTGCTAAACGGAACTGACCATGAGAAACGGAACATATTGCATTATTATTGCATTGCTCTTCACCGCGTGTACACAACCTGTGGAGCAGCAAATCGCGCCCATGCTGGTGAGCGCGCAACGGATAGACAGTATGGCTGTTGTGCCGTCGCACACGTATGTAGGCGAACTGGAGAGCGATGGCACGGTGTCGATGGCGTTTCAGACTACAGGGCGTGTGGTATCACTCTCCGTTCATGCAGGGGACGAGGTGAAGGAGAATCAAGTATTGGCGCAGCTGGATGACACACAGGCAAAGAGCGCTCTCCGTGCTGCGCGTACCACGCTGGCACAAGCTGAGGACGGTTACCGCCGAACGAAAACACTGTACGAAAAAGGAGGTGTGGCGGAAATCAAGTATGTGGAAGTGAAATCGCAGTTGGACCAGGCGCGCTCTATGGCCGCATTGGCGGAGGAGAACCTGAAACACTGCACCTTGCGCGCACCGCAAAACGGTGTCATCGGCTCGGTTAACCTGCATATCGGCGAAGTGGTTCTGCCTGCCGCGCAGGTAATGACCCTGCTGAGTGACAAAGCTCTGAACGCTGTCTTTACCGTGTCGGAAAGTGAGATAGCACGTATCCGTCAAGGGGAAAAGGGCAAAGTTCTGGTTTCCGCTGTAGGCAGCGAATGGATGAGCGGAACGGTGGTGGAGAAAAGCCTTGTCGCCGGTAAGATAGCACACTCCTATACGGTCAAGATGAGTATGGATGATGTGCCCCCCTACAAGGAAATGATGCCCGGTATGGTTGCCAAAGTACAATTGGACGGACAGGTCTGCAAGGGCTATCTGGTGCCTGCGCATTGCGTGCAGACCGACAAATCAGGACTGCTGGTTTGGAAAATCAGCAACGGCAAAGCCACACGACAGACAGTACACGTGGAGCAGTTCGCACAAAGCGGCGTATTGGTTTCGGAAGGTCTCCAATGCGGAGACAGTGTGATAATCGACGGCTTCCAGAAATTATACGAAGGAGCGCAAGTAATGATCCGATAACAGAGTGTGACTATGAAAAAAAGCAAACGAGACCATATACAGGCAGCTATGGCGAAACACTCGTTAGTGTTCTTCCTCATGGCTGTATTAGTGGCGTTCGGCATATGGAGTTTGCCGCGCATGAACAAAGACGAGTTTCCGCAATTCACTATCCGGCAAGGTGTGGTGGTGGCGGTCTATCCCGGGGCTACTGCCGCGGAAGTGGAACAGCAAGTGACCAAACAACTGGAAGAGTTCCTTTTTTCGTATGAAGAAATCAACAAGGAAAACACCTACTCGCAGACCGAAGACGGCATTGTATATATCTTTGCCGAGCTGACCGAACAGGTGGAACGCAAGGATGAAACATGGGCGAAGATACGTGCAGGACTCAACTTGTTCCAGAAGACATCGCTTCCGGCGGGAGTTTTGCAGGTGGCGGTAGTGGATGATTTCGGCAATACATCATCGCTGCTTCTCGCCATCGAAAGCAATAACCATACACCGCGCGAACTGCAAGACTATGCCTCACAAATCAGTACCGCCCTGCGCAAAGTGGAGAATATGGGAAAAATCAAAACGCTTGGGGCACAACAAGAGGAGATTGCCGTCACGATTGATTTTGAACGTCTTTCGGCTTACGGCATAGACAGAAAGACCCTTATGATGGCTCTTGCAACGGAGGGATTCCGCAGTATGGGTGGTACGGCTGGAGACGCGGCAGGGAACGCTACGCTGCATGTCAGTATTCCCTATAATACGGAATATGAAATCAGCGAACAGATTATCTTCGCCGACCCGCTCACAGGGCAGACTTTGCGTCTGAAGGATGTTGCCGCTATCGAACGGCGCTATACAGAGGGCAAAAGGGTGGATTATTATGAAAACGGTACTGAATCGTCTTGTCTGATTATTTCCGCAGAGATGATGCCGGATCATAATATTGTGGAGTTCGGTCAGAAAGTGGATGAATGTCTGGCAGCGGTAAGTCAAACGCTGCCTGCCGATATACATATCCACCGTATTACCGACCAGCCACGCGTGGTGGACGACTCCGTACGCTCGTTTTTGCGGGACATCGTAATCAGCATGCTGGTGGTCGTACTGGTCATGCTTGTTCTTTTCCCTCTCAAAACTGCATTGGTTGCTTCTATAGGTGTGCCGGTATGTATATCTATTACCTTCGGATTGATGTATATCTTCGGCGTCCAGCTGCATACCGTCACTCTTGCCGCCCTCATCGTGGTTTTGGGCATGATTGTTGACAATGCCGTTATTATCGTTGACGGCTATTCCAATATGCTCGAACAGGGACATTCAAGGTGGTATTCCGCCGCTGTTTCCACCAAAGAACTGTTCACACCCACGCTCATTGCAACGCTTTCTATTGCGGCGATGTTCTTCCCCTTGACGCGTATACTGACCGGACCTATTGGGGAGTTTGTCCGCCTCTTTCCATGGACGATATGTTTTGCCCTGCTTGCGAGTTTCGCTTTTGCCGTTTGGGTGACACCTTATCTGGCAACACGTTTTATCCATCGCCAGCAAGAGGGACAGATCAACTGGTTCGAACGGATGCAAAACCGTTTTTTCTCTGCGTTGCAACGCAGCTATGAACGCCTCTTGACTTTTGCTTTCCGTCATGGCAAGACTACGCTATTCTTCACGCTCGTGCTGCTCCTGTTGGGTGGTTGGCTCTTCACACGGTTGAATGTGCAGATGATGCCGAAAGCCGAGCGTAACTGCTTTGCTGTGGAGATTCATCTGCGCGAAGGAAGTACTATACGCGAGACGGCTCTCGTGGCGGATTCTCTTGCACGAATCTTGGAAGCGGACAGCCTCGTGCAGAGCGTGACTGCCTTTGTGGGACAGGCTTCTCCGCGTTTCCATGCCACTTATGCCCCGCAGATGGCTAAACCCTCTTATGCACAGTTTATCGTCAATACATGTTCGCAGGAAGCCACCGTGCAACTGCTGGCGCACTATACGCCGTTGTACGAAAATGCGTTCCCGAATGCCTATATACGTTTCAAACAGATGGATTATCAGGCTGTTAAAAATCCGGTGGAAGTCTATGTAGCGGGCGATGATTACGCGGAAATAGCAGTATGGTCGGATTCACTACGCCGCTTCCTCTCGCAGCAACCCGAAGTCCTTTGGGCGCATACCGATTACGATGACTGCACGCCGCAAATGCGTATTGATCTCAAGCAGGACGAAGCGACACGCTTGGGAGTAACGCAGGCTATGCTGTCGTTCTATCTCAACAGCTATTTTAGCGGAGAACCGCTGACATCCATCTGGGAAGGTGATTATAACATCCCTGTTACCCTGTATAGTTCTGACGCGGACAGCATTGATTTCGATGGCGTGCAGGATTTGCTGGTACCTACTTCTTTCCCCGGTGTATGGGTTCCGCTTCACCAAGTGGCGACACTCACCCCTGTTTGGGAACATGCCACAATGGGACATCGCAACGGAGTGCGCACAGTGACCGTCGCTTGTGATCTCAAAGGCAGTAGTCCGCAGCCGGAAACACAGAAGAAAGTAGTCGAATGGGTTAAGGAAAACATGCCTACCGGAAACGGCATAACGGTTACTTATGGCGGACTGACTGCGGTTAATGACAAACTGATACCCGAGATCATTCTCTCTGTGGCGGCTGCTTTGTTGGTCATGTTCCTTGTACTGCTGTATCATTTCGGGGCAATAGGTATCTCATTGCTTACACTGTCCACCTCTGTCTTGTGTCTCTTTGGAGCTATGCTCGGCCTGTATATCTTCCGTCTCGATTTCTCTATTACGGCGGTGCTCGGTATTGTTTCGCTCATCGGTATTATTGTGCGCAATGCCATTATGATGTATGAGTATGCCGACCAACTGCGTACCGAACAGCACTTATCCGTCCGCGATGCAGCCTATGAGGCGGGACTACGCCGTATGCGCCCTATTTTCCTTACATCCGCGACTACGGCTTTGGGCGTTATTCCTATGATTATTGCGCATACTGCCCTCTGGATGCCGATGGGTGTGGTGATTTGTTTCGGTACTATTTTCACGCTGCCGCTTGTCGTAACGGTATTGCCTGTAGCATATTGGAAAGTCTATGACCGAAGCGACAAACAGAAAAACGCCTCTGTCCCGGCTAAAACGCTGGCGGTTGCACTGCTTGCCGGTGGGTTGTTTATACCGTCTGCCATGCAGGCACAGACCCTTTCCCTTGATTCGTGTCTCACACTCGCACGGCAGAACAACCATGCTCTCAGGCAACAGCAATATGCGGTAGAACAGGCGCAAGAGGTAAAGATGCAAGCACTCACCAAATACTTCCCGCAGGTGCAGGGAACGGCAATGGGATTTGCTTCGCTGGATCCGTATATCAGCATCGGTACGGACAATATCGACAATGCCGCCATGCGAGACGTCTTGAATTTGCTGTATTCGCAATACGGACACGCGCTCGGCTTGAAAAATCCATATACGTTCATACAGAATGGATATAGTGCAGGGGTGATTGCCGTCCAGCCTGTGTACATGGGAGGAAAGATAGTGGCGGGAAACCGCCTCGCGCAAGTGGGAGTGGAAGCGGCGCAACTGCAACAGCAAGTGGCGGAGAGGGACAAACTGTTGGAAGTGGAGCAGAGTTATTGGCTCTGTGTGGGGCTGGAGCAGAAACAGCAGACCGTGGAAGCGCTGTCAGCATTGCTGGATACCTTACACAATGTCGTTGCAGCGGCAAACGAGACAGGGCTCGCCATGCCTGCCGACATGCTGAAAGTGGAACTCAAACAACGCGAACTGGAAGCCACCACACTTCAACTGACGAACGGCATCCGTCTCGCCCGACGCGCACTCTGTCAGGCTGTCGGCATTGAATGCTCCGATTCTATCCGGCTGGTAAATGACACTACGGATGTTCCCTTGATAGAGGAACAGACGGAAAACGGTGCAAGACCGGAAACGCAACTGCTTGCATTGCAAGTCAGGGCGGCACAACTCGAAAAGCGTATGACGGTGGCGGATGCACTTCCGCACGTGCTCGTCGGTGGGGGCTATGCTTACTCAAAGATATTCAATAATCCGAAGCCGAACGGAACGGCCTTTGTGTCCGTTACCGTACCGCTCACGGCGTGGTGGGAAACAGGACACAAAATTAAACAGCATAACTTGAAAATCAAAGCGGCGCAGGAGCAGCAAGCCGACATGAACGAAATGATGCAACTGCAAACACTACAAGCTTATGACCGAATGAATGAAGCCTATGCGCTTGCCCTGCAACAAGAGCAGTCCGTGCGTACGGCTGAAGAGAACTACCGCCTTACGCTGCTCGGCTATGAAGCGGGAACGGTCACCGTTTCTGAACTCTTGGAGAGCCACGCTATGTTGATGCAGGCATCCAATGCCTATACGGACGCGCTTCTCTCCGCGCGCATTGCGCAACGCACATACATGGCATTGACCATAAATGTGACTAACTGATATTAATAACAAAAATCAAACAAATGGTATGAAAACAAGTACTAAAGTTTTAATGTGCCTTGCCGGCGCAGCATTGGTGGCACTGGGTGTAATCTGTATCGTTTATCCGGCAAGCACGATTCTCTCGCTGGCTTGGCTCCTCGGACTGATGATGCTTGTGGCTGGCTTCAGCACCTTTGGCGCATGGGCTAACCTGCGTACGTTCAATCCCTACAGCGGATTTACTTTCTTCACCGCGTTGATGCAGGTGCTGCTGGGGTTGTTCCTGCTGATCAATCCTGATCCGCTGGCTGTCGGACTGCCTTTCATCTTCGCTTTCTGGGTGCTTTTTGAAGGAGTGGATCTTGCTATTGACTCTTTTTCCTACAAACGTGTAGGATATCAGAACTGGTGGCTGCTGCTTATTATTGGTCTGATGGCTGCCGGTGGCGGTTTCTATGGCTTATTCTTCAATCCCTCGACAAGTGCTGCCGTGCTCAGCTGGTTCGTCGGGTTGGCAATCATCTTTAATGGTATTGGTTATTGGGTTAAAGTAACTGTCGTAACCAAACTGGAGAAACGGCTTAACACACTAAAAGACCGCTTCGGGAGGGTTTTCGAAATTGAGGATGTCGAACCGGTAAAATAACCTTCCTCCTCTGAAAGAAACAGCATATTTGCCTTGTATTGGACTCTTTTCTGGCAATAAATGAAAAAAAAACTTGTGTATTTCAAAAAAATGTAGTAACTTTGCAGCCGCTTTCGCGAATGAAGGCGACGTCAACTCTTAGACGTTAAATAGGAGGACATATTGTAATAATCGAACCCGCAAGGGTGAGAATAGCACATAGTGCAAACAGGCATATTGCTTATTAGATAAGTCGGCAAACTTTACATCTGCGATAAGGATATGCCCTGTTACTCGTGTTTCGGCATGGGTGAACGGGGTTTCGCAGCAAAGTTTGCCGACTTTATCTAATGCCCCGCAAGCCCGTGCCTTTTATGTCCTCCACAAATTTTCAATCATTCCATGAGTAATATTTTTTATTTCCATTTCGATGGAAATCTTATTGCCGGAGATAACTTCGACATCCATGACAACCAGTCCGTCAATATCTATCAAGGACAACAATCCCCTACAACTGCCCCACGTTCATCCGAAACTGTCGTTGAAGACGTAACGCCGGCAGATAGTTCGGCAGATGTGCCGGCAGAAGAAATCCCCCTCTTTAAGTACATTCATCCGTCTGTTACAGCAGACTCGGACAAACGGCAGGTGCATTGTGAAGTTCGGAATCTTGTACAGCAGTTTCCCATGTCGGATATTTGCCGTTACCTTCGCCAGATGTGCAAGGAGAACCGCGTTTATCTCAATGTCAAACCCGAAGCAATGTTCACCGAACTTCACCGTATGGGCATGCCCGACGAATCCACTCCCGGCTATTCCTACAAGAACTTCATGAACTATTTCAACGTCAACAATTGAACGATTTTTTTTCTTTCCCCCGAATAAGGTCTTCGCTATCGCTCAGGGGCTTGCGGTCTTCATCGCATTCAGACGATTTTTTTGACGGACAGATAAAGGCAGGCAAAAAAGAAAAATGGTGAGTAGGTAGCCGGTGGCGCGTAGCGACACAAACAAAGAGCCCTCGGGGAATAAATCCTCGGTGTCTCCGAAAGTGGCGGCCACCTCCTCTCCCACAACGCAGTGCAGTACCATCGGCGATGCTGAGCTTAACGACCCTGTCTCTCTCTGCGCCCTCTCTCTGCCCTGTGCCCTCGCCCCGCTCCGCTGTCTCCCGCCTCTGCCCGCTCTCTCTCCCGCGCGCCGCAGGCGCGCACAGCCCACACCGTCCGCCACCGCAGACACCGCGCGCGCCTCAGAAGCAGGCTTGGCGATGTCAAACGGAGATTAGACCTCCCGACTACATAAAAGATATGGTCTCTTTCAATAAGGAGTGCGCACACGCGCGCACGTATGTATATTATATAAGGTCTATAGGTCTTTCCAATAAGGTGTTCGGTAACCCTCACGGCTGTATATACGTCTCCGACGGAAAAACAAATATAACATAGTAAAAGGAATAGGTTTAATGGCTGTTTACCTGCGGTGCGGAACGTGAACGCATTTATACAATACGTTCACTCACATTTATTTGTGTATGTCGGAAAATTGTTGTACCTTTGCACTCGCAAACGTAAACAACATCACAATGACACTCTTAGAAGCCATCCAAGCTCGTCACTCCGTGCGGCAGTACATAGACAAACCGATAGAAGCGGACAAACTGCAATCACTACGTGATACTATCGACCTCTGCAACCGCGAAGGCGGTACACATCTTCAGCTAATAACAGACGAACCGCTTGCTTTCAGCAAAAGCAATGCCCCTATGTATGGTAAGTTTACGAATGTGCGTAATTACATTGCTATCGTCGCACCCAAAGGCGACGAAGGTAGCGAACTCGCTGGCTATTACGGAGAAAGGGTAGCGCTCCAGGCGCAAACGCTCGGACTAAACACCTGTTGGGTAGGCTTGACTTTCAAGAATATCAAGACTGCTTACACTATCGCACCCGGCGAAGAACTCAAAGCAGTCATCTCATTGGGCTACGGAGCAACGCAAGGCGTGCAACACCCGCAAAAGAAATTTATAGAGGACGTAACGATTAACAAATCAAACCAACCGCTACCGGAATGGTTCATCAAAGGAGTTGAAGCGGCACTCTTGGCACCTACCGCCGTTAATCAACAGAAATTTACCTTCATCCTAAACGCTGACCAAAGCGTACAAGCCCAAACGAAATTCTCACTCATTGGCTATACCCATCTTGATCTTGGTATCGTCAAGTGTCATTTTGAACTTGCTTCCGGTCATAAGCTCTAACCCCATACCCGCGCAACTTTTAATCCACGAACCCCTTAACCTTCTAACCCGTTATACTCTCGTGCGCCCTGCGGTCGCTCGAAAAAAAAGAAAGACCCGGAGCGTCCTTCCATTGAATTGGAAGGAGCGGCCTCCGCCTAGAAAGGTTATAAAAATGGAAAGACCTATATTCCTTTTTTGAGAGTGACCATATCTTTTCTGCCCCGCTAGGAATAACCTGCGTTTGCCTCCCCGTGTATGCCTCATCGGTGGCGGAGTGGCGCTATGGGGTGCGGTGTGCGCCATGCGGGGTGTGGGCTGTGCGCGCCAGCGGCGCGCGGGGGAGAGAGCGGGCAGAGGCGGGAGACAGCGGAGCGGAGCGGGGCGAGGGCACAGGGCAGAGAGAGGGCGCAGAGAGAGACAGGGTCGTTAAGCTCAGCATCGCCGATGGTACTGCACTGCGGAATATTGTGGGAGAGTAGGTAGCCGCCACTTTCGGAGCCCCCGTTATCGCAAGATAGCGGGGGCTTTTAAAATGTCTGTACCTCTCCACAACTCCGTGCGTACCGAGGGAACCGATGTGTACTGCCGCGTTGTGCCGGTGAAGCGATTAAGGCGCACCGAGAATGTCCGGTGGACATTCGAAGGAGTAAGTGCGCCGCGCGAGTGCGGGCAGCCCTCACCGTTGCCCGCACATAGAACTCCTTATTGGTAGCCGCCTCTCCTTATTGGCTGCCGCCACTTTTGTAGGCTCGGACATAGGCGGTTTAGTCCTTCGCTGTCCTCTCTCTGCGATAGGACGGTTATCATCGTCCGTCCGGTGTTTATCTCTTTGTATCCGCCATGCATGGCGTGATAGATAAACACCGCCCCGCCCGTACGATGCTAAATACGGGTGTTCTGTGCTCGCTCTTTTGGAGAGCGAGGTGTTTACCTCCGGTGGTGATTCTTATTTGGCTGTTTAGGGGGTGTACCTGTCGCTATACCGGTATACCGCTATTCCGTTATACCGTTCCGCTACACTCCGCATGGCTCGTCTTCGAGATCTCCTCATCTCGAGGTCTCGACATCTCGTCTCCTACACCCCTCTTGTCAAGTGCTCTGCGATGTCCCGCAGAGTAGGGTGTCCTATGCGCGCGATTTCCATGAGCGCGAGTACTTTGTTTCTTGCGTCCGGATAATATCCGGGCAACGGCTCTATTGAGCCGCATACACCTCTCTGGTCTAATTCAGGCTCTGTCCCGGTTATTTCGCCGAGTTACTGCGGATATTTGTGCGGATTTCGTTACAATTCGCAGAAAAATTTGCTCATGTCAATATTTTTTTGTAATTTTGCGCTCGATTTTAAACAAGCGCAAGTGTGCGCCACATATTAACAAGCATTACTATTATTTCGCGTTCAAGAAAAAGTCTGGAAAACTAATTTCTTGTTGAATTAGAAATAGCAATGTTCACGGAAGTTTAGGGTACTTCCTACTCTCAATATAATACACTGAAATATATCAGTGTGAGTATATCTATATTGAGAGGCGGGTTTTTATTCCAGACTTCCCGTGAACGCGAGTAGGTATACTCACTTTTCTTTTCTATAATACGATTGATAGTAAGCGCAAACAACTATCAATCAATGGAGGAATTATCGTATTCTGTCGTAATTAGAACCCTCGGTAATACTGGGCTCAAGTACAAAGCATTATTGGATTCTATTGCTAAGCAAACAATCCAGCCTGAAGAAATTATTGTGGTCATTCCGGATGGCTACAAATTGGACTACTCGTTAGGAAATGAGCGTGTTGTACGTTGCAAGAAAGGAATGACGACTCAACGTGCTGTTGGTATTAAAGAGGCGAAGTCGGATTATATACTAGTTGTTGATGATGACATTGAGTTTGAGGCAACCATGATTGAGGAATTATATCAATACATGATAGCAAATAATCTCAATTGTTGTCTGCCCATGCAAGGAGTCAATAACAATAAGGACGCTGATACTATAGATTTAAGATATCCTCTAAAAACTCGTCTTCGTAGCGGTTTTACAGGGCAGATGTTTACAAGTCGTAGACAATCAAAATACTTAGATGTGCTGACATTAGCAGCGGGGCACAAAGTTTATATCAACAGCAACAATCTTGATACATGCTATCTATGTACAACGGCTTGCTTCCAATGTTTCTTTATTGAAACAAAATGGGCGAAGGCTGCTCACTACGAAGATGAGACATGGTTAGAAGAAGGGTCTTATACATCTTATTCCGGCTATGACGAACCTGTCTTTTTTAGTAAGTTAAACAAGCATGGTTTACGCATGGCATACGCTTTACGTACACGCTATAAGCATTTGGATGCAGGTGCCGGACATAAGACAAAGAGCAAGTTGGAAGACAAATCGCTTAGGTAC
>JAFSLP010000115.1 GCA_017448345.1 Paludibacteraceae bacterium
ATAAACTGCTGCAAAGCATTGATTTGCAGCAGTTTACTAAATTATTGAGTACTCGTCTGTGACCTGATATTTAAGTCATTTTTTTCGACTTGCTGGCTGTATTCTGGCAGGCCTTGTCAAAAAAAACTACATAAAAAAAACCGCCGTAACAAAAAAAAAGAGAGCTCAAAACTCTCTTATCTTTTACCTCATTGCCCTCTTAGGCGGAGGCCGCTTCTCCCGTTCCGTCGGGAGAACGCTCCGGGGTGGAATGTGGGGCTCTCGCTCGTTATCTGCTTGCTACGACTACGCTACTACGTAGCTTGATAAGTAGCCGCAGTGACTCGCGACCCCTTATGATGGGTTCTTAGCCACAAGGGCTCGATTATTTCGAGCCAAGACACACTCAACGATACAAAAACAGCAACCATAAGGCTGCTGTTTTGTTTCGGGTGGAATGTGGGGCTCGAACCCACGACACTCGGAACCACAATCCGATGCTCTGCCAACTGAGCTAAGACCACCATATACATTTACCATTTGGTCATTTACCATTTGGTCATTTATTGAGCCATTTAGTCAATTACCATTTGGTGCTTTTTTTCAAAAGCGGGTGCAAAGGTACTGCTTTTTTCTGACATATGCAAATTTTTGTGCATTTTTTTGAAAATTTTATTCATAATCGCAGAAAATTTGCATATGTCATTATTTTTTAGTACCTTTGTCGTCGCGTTCGGAAAAGGGTCGAAGGGAAGAAGGGAGGACGGGACAAAAAGTCGGATGACATCCGACACAATTGACATAGAAGAACATAGAAGAATGCCGGCACCACGGTCACGGGCTCACAAAGAACGAAAAGACCCAAGCTACTACAACGAGGAGAAAGAAAAAAATGAACAGATTTCAATTGGGAAAGATAGTGAAGTTCTTCTTTCATTGGCACTATGACGTGCAGGTGAGCGGAGAAGAACTACTGCGCGACGGGAAGATACATTTAGTGATGCCCAACCATAGTGCGTACATCGACCCGCTGATACTTTTCAGCGAGGAATGGTGGCTGCCGCTCCGTCCACTGACCGACGAGCTGTTTATGCGGCACTGGTTCTACGGACGCGTGCTCCGTTTAGCTGACGCTATAGAGGTGCCGGATCTGAATAAAGGTAAGGGAGAGGGAGTCAAAAGCCCAAAGGAGGAAATTGACAGTTCAAAGGTGCATACGAACACTCCGGCAAATGCCGAGAGTCTGAAGGAGAAAGCAGAGGCGGCAAGCCGGTTGAGCCGGATAGTGATTGAGAGTCTGGCGGAAGGGAAAGAGATATGCTTTTACCCCAGCGGGCACGTGAAGACCGTAGATAAAGAGATTATCGGCAACCGGCGTCTGGCATATGAGGTGTGCGGTGCCCTACCCGACGGCGTGCGTGTCATCTTATGCCGGATGAGGGGGCTGGAAAGCAGCCGTTGGTCCAAGCTAAAACCCAAGCAATGGAAATGGCGCAGAACGGTGACCCTGCATTTTGAGGACCACACAGAGGATGTGCAGACATGGGCACAGACACTGGACAGAAGGGCTTTCAACCAAAAGCTGGAGGAGTGGTACAATCGTTGAGAATTACGAATTACGAATTACGAATTAAAGAATTATATGATAACAATAGAACAACTGAAAGACGTACAGCAGCGAGCGGAGAAGTTGAAAACCTATCTGCAGATAGACGAGAAACGTATCCAGCTGGAAGAAGAAGAGCTGCACACCCAAGCCCCGGGTTTCTGGGACGACGCCAAAGCCGCCGAGGCACAGATGCGCAAAGTGAAAAGTATCAAACGCTGGATAGACGGCTATGAAGGCGTGCGTGCCGCAGTCGAGGAACTGAACCTCAGTTATGAGTATTACCGCGAGGAGTTAGTGACGGAAGAAGAGGTGGATGCCGCTTATGCCAAGGCATTGCAGGAAGTGGAAGACCTAGAGATGAAGAACATGCTTTCCCACGAGGAGGACCAGATGCCGGCAGTACTGAAAATCGTGTCCGGCGCAGGCGGCACCGAGGCTCAGGACTGGGCGGAGCAACTGATGCGTATGTATCAGCGGTACTGCGAGAAGCATGACTACAAAGTGACGATAGCCAACCTGCAGGAAGGTGACGAAGCCGGAATCAAGACCGTGACATTCAACATAGAAGGAGATATGGCTTACGGTTACCTGAAGAGCGAGAACGGCGTACACCGCCTCGTGCGTGTGAGTCCTTATAACGCGCAAGGGAAGCGCATGACCTCCTTTGCCAGCGTGTTCGTGGTGCCTCTCATCGACGACACAATAGAGGTAGAGGTGAACCCTGCAGGCATCAGCTGGGACACGTTCCGCAGTTCGGGTGCCGGCGGTCAGAACGTGAACAAAGTGGAGTCCGGCGTGCGGCTGCATTACAAGTTCACCAACCCGCTGACAGGTCAGCCCGACGAGATTGTGATAGAGAACACGGAGACGCGTGACCAGCCGAAGAACCGTGAGAACGCCTTGCGACACCTGCGCAGCCAGTTATACGAGTTAGAGCTGGAGAAACGGCGTCAGGCTCAAGCGAAAGTGGAGGCAGGCAAGAAGAAGATTGAATGGGGCAGCCAGATCCGCAGTTATGTGTTCGACGACAGGCGTGTGAAAGACCACCGTACGAATTACCAGACGAGCAACGTGAATGCCGTGATGGACGGCGACATAGACGCTTTCATCAAAGCCTACCTGATGGAATTCCCGGATTAAGGGAAAACACTCAAAAAAATACTCAAAAAATACTCAATGAAAATGAAAAAGATTATTTTACTCGCTTTCGCCGCAATGAGCGTGGCGGCAATGGGAAACGGACGTGGGACTATGGTACAAGGTGATTCTATTCAGGCAAAGGATAGCGTGGAGGGATTTCAGTTTACCACGGTGGACAGCGTGGGTATAACGCCCGTGAAAGACCAGAACCGAAGCTCGACGTGCTGGGCGTTCTCAACGATAGGTTTCCTTGAGTCGGAAGTGCTGCGCACAAAAGGCAAAGTGATTGATTTGAGCGAGATGTTCGTGGTGAGCAAGACGATGATGGACCGTGCGAACTACTGCGTGCGTCTGTACAACGAGCCACGTTTCGCCCCGGGCGGAAGCGCCTATGACGTCATCTATTGTATGGAGCATTACGGTCTGGTCCCCCAAGAAGCCATGCCGGGCATCCGCTACGGCTGGACGAAAAACGACACCCTACCCGTTCATAACGAGCTGGACCACGTGGCAGGCGGTTATTTGAACGGTCTGAAAGGACTGAAGAAACTGAGTCCAGTATGGAAAGAGGGTCTGCAAGCCATCTACGACACCTATTTGGGCAAATGCCCCGAAGAGTTTGAATACGAAGGCAAGAAATACACCCCGAAGAGTTATGCAGAGGGGCTGGGTCTGCGCGCAGAGGACTATGTGTCGCTGACCAGCTACACACATCATCCTTTCTATGAGCGTTTTGCGTTGGAAGTGCCCGACAACTGGCGCATGGACCAGATGTACAACGTTCCGATAGACGAGCTGATGAGCGTGATAGACAACGCGTTAGCGAAAGGCTACACGTTAGCATGGGGTGCCGACGTGTCGGAGACAGGTTTCACCCGCAAAGGTATCGGTGTAGTGCCCGACGAGGACAACGGCGCCGACATCACCGGCAGTGACATGAATAAATGGGTAGGCATGAGCGCGGACAAGAAGAAAGAAGAGCTGACCAAACGTCCGCTACCGGAGAAAGAAGTGACCCAAGAGATGCGTCAGAACGCGTTCGACAACTGGGAGACGACCGATGACCACGGAATGCAGATTTTCGGCATCGCCAAAGACCAGAACGGCAAGAAATACTACATGGTGAAAAACAGCTGGGGCACCGCCCGGTCCGACTACAAGGGCATCTGGTACGTGAGCGAGGCTTTCATGCGATACAAGACCAATGACGTGCTGGTACATGTGGATGCCCTGCCGAAAGAGGTGAAGAAGAAATTAAAGATTAAAAATTAAAAATTATTGGCTGCAGAAGGAATCTATAAGGACCGAGGGAGCAAGTTCCTCTCATTTGCGGAGCCGATACGGGACGAGGATGAGGCAAAAACGCGTATAGCGTGGTACAAGAAGAAATACCACGACGCGCGTCATGTGTGCTACGCATACCGTCTGGGCGCCAACCTATGGCGCACCAAAGACGACGGCGAACCTCACGGGACAGCCGGCGCCCCTATCCTCCGCTCCATCGATGCCCGGGGACTGGACAACATCCTTGTGGTTGTAGTCCGGTATTTCGGCGGAACGCTGTTAGGCACAGGCGGTCTGATGGTAGCATACCGGGAGGCTTCCAAAGCAGCTCTTGAGAGCTTCGTTAAAGAGTTAAAGAGTTAAAATGGTTTTGATTGCATCAAAACGTTAAAGAGTTAAGATGGTTGCCTTGCGGCAACGTTAAGGAATGAAAGACGAATTCAAAGACATAGCGTGTTATCACACAGCGGCATTGATTCCGATAACCGATCTGCTGTTTATCTTTCCGTATCTGCGATACCTGCAATACAAGACTACCAAGAGCCTGCGACTGGAGTACTTGGGTGACCGCAAGCAGATAGAACACGACATTCAGCACGGTGCATTCTTCATGACCAACCACCGCGACATCGTCATGGACGCCGCGTGGCTGTCGTTCCTGCTGCGCAAACGGTATTTCATCCGTCCGTATATGGGCGTGGGCGACAACCTGTTCGCCAAGCCGTGGATAGAGTTCATGATGCGTTACAACCGCTGTTTCGCCGTCAAACGCGGTGCCGGAGCGCACGCCCAGTTAGAGAACGCCAAGCATCTATCGGCATATATCCGGCATCTGCGCAAGCGCGGCAAGTCCATCTGGCTTGCCCAACGCGAGGGACGCGCCAAAGACAGCAACGATTTGACACAAGCCAGCGTGTTACATATGCTGACGATGGGCGAAGAAGACTTCTTCAGCGCCCTCAAAGCGCTGAATATCTGCCCGGTGAGTATCACCTACGAGTTCGACCCGTGCGATTATCTGAAAGCTGCGGAGATGCAACTGAAACGCGACAACCCGCGCTGGCGCAAGAGCAAACGGGATGACGTACTATCCATGAAAACCGGCATAGAAGGTTACAAAGGTCGCGTCGTCTATCGTCTAACCCCGAGCATCAATCCCGAAGTGGACGCCATGCTTGCCGCCCACCCCGAATATCTGCAACTGCCGATTCACGAACAGATGGAGAAAGTGTGCGCCATCATCGACCGGCATATTCATTCGGCATACGAGATATACGAACGTGGCACAGATTTTGATGCGTATATCGAAAGCCGTCTTGCGAAGATAGATATTCCCGGCAAGGACGAGGCATTCTTACGCGAGAAGCTATACGAGATGTATAAAAATCCTGTGATAAATCACAGGAGGAGTTTAGAGTTTAGAGTTGAGAGTTGAGAGTTGAAAGAAGTTTATAGTTGATAGTTGATAGTTGATAGAAGTTGAGAGTTGAAAGTTGAAAGTTTAAAGTTTAAAGTTAAGAGATATGAGTAAGAGAGCAATTTTTCCGGGTTCGTTTGACCCGTTCACATTAGGCCACTACGACATAGTGAACCGTGGCTTGGAGTTATTTGACGAGATAATCATCGGCATCGGCCGTAACAGTACCAAAAAAGAGACCTTCCCCATCCGCGAACGCGAGGAGGCAATCCGTAAGATATTCAAAGACGAACCGCGTGTCCGTGTAGCCATCTACGACTGTCTGACCGTCGATTTCGCGAAGGAACAGGAGGCTCCGTTCATCCTGCGCGGCATCCGCTGCGTGGAGGATTTCGAGTACGAGCGCAACATGGCAGAAGCCAACAAACAGATAGGTGGCGTGGAGACCATTATCCTCTATACGCGCCCCGAATATGCGCACATCTCCTCCACCCTTGTACGTGACCTGTACGCCTACGGCAAAGACGTGAGCGCCTTCGTGCCGAACCGGTTGAGATAGACCGCTAACGCAGAAAGGGAGTCAGAGCAGTTGAAAGAAAAAAGCTGATATGAAAGATAAAAGCCGATATATTTTAGCAGTTGTGTGTGCGTTGATGCTGGTTCCTGTTATGGCACAGGAGCGTGCAAAGACGACCCGCGCCGACGAGTGCATCACCATCTTCAACGACGTGCTGCGCCAAGTGGATGTGAACTATGTGGATACACTCAACTATGAGGACCTGACGGAGACCGCCATCAATGCAATGCTCCGCAAGATAGACCCGTACACAGTGTATTATCCCAAGAAAAACGACCGCGAGCTGCGTATGATGACCACCGGCAAATACGGCGGCATCGGCAGTATCATCCAGCAACGCCCCAAGCCAAGTGCCAAAGGACAAAAGGCAAAGAACAGAAACAAAGTGGACAAGGATTCTTTATGGACCTATGCCGTCAACCCGTATGAGGGCAAACCTGCTCAACGGGCAGGCGTGCAGGCAGGCGACCGTATCCTGTCAGTCGATGGCAAAAGCACCAAAGGGCTGAGTGTGAGCGAGGTGAGCAACAACTTACGCGGCGTGCCGGGTACAACGGTTGTGCTGGAACTGGAACGCGAGGGCGTGCAGAAGCCGTTCAAAGTGGAGATAGTACGCGAAGATATTCATCTTGACCCGGTGACATATTACGCCTGCTTTACCGCAGACAGCCTGCCGGAACCGGTGGGATATATTGCATTCGGCGAGTTCACGGAGGGTTCTGCGCAGGCATTCACCAATGCGCTGGACGACTTGTATTACAACCACGGGGCGCGCAAGTTAGTGGTTGACCTTCGCGGCAACGGAGGCGGCATTGTAGATGAGGCGATACAGATAGTGAACCTGTTTGTAGAGCGCGACCAGCTGATAGTAGAGACACGCGGCAAGACCAGCCAGAGCAACCGTACCTACAAGACCCGTAACACCCCCCGATACAAAGACCTGCCGCTTGTCATCTTGGTCGATAAGAACTCCGCTTCCGCCAGTGAGATAGTGTCCGGTGCACTACAGGACCTTCACCGTGCGACGCTCATCGGCCAACGCACCTTCGGCAAAGGGCTGGTACAAAACGTGCGCAATGTGGCATTCGGCGGTCACGTCAAAGTGACGACCAGCAAGTATTACCTGCCATCGGGCCGATGCATCCAAGCCATCGACTACAGCGAACGGCAGAAAGGCCATGAACTGAAACGCGACACAGCAGGCGGCATCGAGCCGGATATCGTTCTCTCCGATTCGGCAAAAGTAGATGTGACCTATTCGCTGTATATAGACCATTATTTCTTTGACTACGCAACGCGTTTCCGCCGCGAGCATGACAGCATAGCTCCGCCTGAGACATTCGAAGTGACAGATGAGGTGTTAGAAGACTTCTGCCGGTTTCTTGACGAGAAAGGCTTTACCTATGAGACAGAGACCAGCAAGTTTTTTGCAGACATGCTGAAGATGGCGGAACACGAGGATATCGACTCCACCACCCTTGCGCGTCTGAAGGCGTTAGAGCCGGAGCTGCAGCCGGATTTCCGTGACGCTATCGCGCGTAACAAAGAGGAAGTGAAGCAGTTGTTAGGCGCAGAAATCGTACTGCGGTACTACTACCAGAAAGGACAAGCGGCTTACCAGTTGCGGTTCGACGACGAACTGAAACGGGCATTGCAGGAAACGAGATAATCCGCCAGACATAACAAAAATCCGCCAGACATGGCGGATGAAGAGACAAAAATAATCCGCCATGCATGGCGGATGGAAAGACAAAAATAATCCGCAGACGCGGATTATTTTTGGTATTTGCCGACATACTTGATAGCAAGGAAGACGAGCCAGTCGGGTGTGTGCTTGAGAATGGGCGTGGAGAGCCAGTTGATGAAACCGGGCGTGTCGGCTTTCTTATTACGGAACATCTTACGCAGGGCACGTTTGACGAGTTTCTCCGGCGGGATGCTGACCGTCAGGTTAACAGCTAACTTACGGAGGTTGGGCGCCAAGCCGAAGAGAGCCGTATCCACCGCTCCGGGCGCCATGACCGTAATGCCCACATTCTTCGGGCGGAACTCGTACCACAGCGATTTGGAGAAGTTATAGATAAAGGCTTTGGTGGCGTTATAGGTCTGGATACCGGGCATCGCCATCCAAGCAGACATGCTACTCATATTTAATATATACCCGCGCATGCGCTTGTGCCCGCATATGCGCGTACGCGTTTCCTCGTCCGTCAGCTCGCGGTGCATCATATCTTCGGCGAAGAGTCTTGTGAGTTTTGCCACCGTGACCACATGCAACTGCAACATCAAGTCGATGCGCTTCATAGACGTCTCACAATAAGGGTTGAAGAAAAACACTCCGGCGTTATTGATGAGAATATCCACCAGATAACCGTTCGCGAGACACCAGTCGTGCAGGTCCTCCGCCGCAGAAGGCAGACTCAGGTCCGCGAAATGCGGGACGGTCCTGACCTGATATTGCGATGCCAAGCCGGCTGCCACTTGGTTAAGTTCCTGCTCCTGATTACTGACCAGCAACAGGTCACAATGATAGTCCCGCGCCAAAGCGGTGGCGTACTGAAGTCCTATTCCGCTGCTTGCTCCCGTTACTAATGCCAACATGTTGATAATTAATAATTAACAATTAATATTTTGCATGCTTTTGGAGTTCGACCGAGTCGTGCGCTTTCTTCTCCAGACAAGCAATCTCTTTCTTGAGGCGTTCGGGAATGACTTCACCGTCCCGCTCCACGCACTCATGGCACTTCATATCAAGCGTGTACATACGTCCGACGCAATAGTTGGAGCGACCGCATCCGGCGTGATAATGCGGGTTCTGCTGCACGTGATTCACAAAATCAGGGTCTTTGATGAGCACGTGCGCCAGCTGGAAGAGTTCGAAGCCTTCGTCCATAATCTGCTGACAGTTATCACCGGACTGCACGCCGCCAACGTAGATAAGTGTTATGTGGTCATTTACCACTTGGTCATGGAGCGCCTGTTGGAAGAGTTTCGCCTTCTCCATGAAATAGAGCTCCTTGAACGGCGATGCGGGCATCATGACAGGTGCAATGCCGGGTAAGTTCAGCGCCGCTTTGAGCCACCAGAAAGACTTCATGTCCATATAATGCGCGAGCGTCTTATGCGGCATAGCACCGGAGAGGATCGTCATGGGCGAACGGCTGACCGTTCCGCCAGAGAGGATGATACCGTGCACCTTGTGCTTGGCAATCTCCTTGGCAATGGTTATACCCTCCTCTATCGACACGCCCCGCCAGCAGTCGTCCCACATATTGGTCTTGACTACTATCGCCATGTCATCGCCGGCGTGCGCCATGACTTCGTCGAGCACTTCGTTCATGAACCGCATCCGGTTCTCAAGAGAGCCTCCGTACTCATCGCAACGGCGGTTGGTACGCTTGGCAAGGAACTGCGAGATGAGGTAGGCGTGTCCGGCGTGAATCTCCACACAGTCGAATCCACATTTGCGGGCAAAATCAACCGCCTCGCCGAATTTCCTGACAAGCCGTTTTATCTCCGAAACTTTGAGACGGCGGTGTATGGTAGGCGAATAAAGGTTGAACCCGTTGGAAGCACTGACAGGCATGCAATGACAGGTATAGAAATGCGTCATGTTTCCGCAATGCCCCATCTGGATGCTGGCTTTCGCCCCTTCAGCATGAATAGCATCGGTCATCTTACGCATATCCGGTATTATATCATCGCAGACGTACAATTGCCCGTCAAAAGAGACCCCACTGAGGTCCACTGCGCAATAGGCAACAGTGGTCATCCCCACTCCGCCGTGCGCTACGGAAACATGGTAGTCTATCAGTTCCTGCGTGGGTTTGTTTGCCCGCGCCATATTCTCGAACGCCGCAGAACGGATGAAACGGTTGCGCAGCGTGATGGGTCCCAGTTGGAAGGGAGTAAATAATTTGTTATTGGTCATAATGATAGTTGGATAGTCGACTAGTTAACTAGTGTACTAGTAAATAAAGGGGATGATACGTTTGAGTTTCTTGCGGTCGAACTCATCGGGGAACTCCTCCTCGTATTTCTTGTAAATGGCATTGCTACGCGGCACGAGGTTGCAGCAGCTGAACCAGAAGAACAGCAGTCCGGCAAGCGACCACGTGAGAATAGCAAAACCAAGCCACTCTGTTATCTCACCCAGATAATTGGCGCTGGTGACATATTTGTACAGACCTTTCTTGGGCAGATAATGGTTTGTGTCACCGGGTTTGCGCAGCGTGCGGATAACGTAATCCGAGTGCATGTTAATACACCAGCCGATGACGAAGATAACCGTACCGATGATGAACTGCGGCGTAGTCACCCAGTCGGGCGTGTACAGGTCCGGATAGAACTGCGGCGCCAGATGGAAAAGCCAGAACCCCTGAATATAGCCGTTGATGACATTCCAGATAAAGGAAAGAATCATAATGGCAAACGGCATTTTCCCTTTTCCTTTGAGGAGGAAGGGGAAGATAAACGAGCGCTGGAAATAATGGAACTCAAAGAGGAGGAAGAAGACCCAGTAAGGCACATTCGCCGTGACGCCGTCATACAACGGCAGGGACTTGAAATAGAGATACAGCACCACCAGAAAGACAGGCGCCTCCATCAAGAACCAGCCGGCTTTGTTACTCATCGCCGGACCCCATTTCTCCGTGCGCATCTTACCGTAACCCGCATCAACAAAATAGAGCGAGATAAAAACCACCAGACCCACGATAAACATGATATACAGCAGGTCGTAAAAGAAATTAATCGAGTAGATATTTTCCATATGATTGATTGTTATATTCCTATTATATTACTACAGGCTTGTGTCAAGCACAAAATAATTCACAAAGGTACGAAATATATTCCATTTTAGCAACAAATCTTAACAGAAGTATATTTTTTCTTACATTTACGTATGCTTTCCCTGTACGGACGGCTTCCTCTGACAGACGAACAGACCGATAATGACAAGCAGCATCCCGACCCATTTGGCGGCAGGCAGATGTTCGCCGAAGAAGAGGAACATCCATAGAGCCGTAAACGCCGGACGGATGTTATTGAAAGCGTTCGCCTGTGTAACCCCCACGATACGCAGTGCGTAGCAGAAGAGGATAAACGCAATCACGGACGAGAAGATAGTGAGGTACCGTACGCTGATGACAGCAACGGAAAGCGGCGAGGAGATGTCCGCCAGTTGCGTCCAGTCTATAGCAGCCAGCGCAGAGGGTCCTTCCCTCCAGAACCACACCGGATAGAAGAAGAGCAGGCTGATGACCTGTGCATAGAAGATGATGGAGAGCGGCGTATAACGCGCCGGAATCTTGCGCATCATAACGGAATCGACGATAGCCGCCGAGACCGCCGCAAACGCCAGCGGAATCCCCCAATAATTGCCTATCTGGAAATCCGTACTGCCAGCAAGAATCAGCATAAACATGCCAACCGTTGAGACAAGAATACCGATGATATTGTATTTTGTCACCCGTTCGCGCAGCAGAACCGCCGCAAACAACGGACTGAAGAGCGGGTTGGTAGAAAGGAGCGCTTCGGCTACGGTGGGGCTGTTAAGCGCGTCATAACTATAGGTCTCCAAGAGATAATAGAGGAAAGGCTGGCAGAAACCGGCAATGAGGAACAGCGGCAGGTCGCGGACGTCAATGCGCTGCAGACGGAAGAGCTCACTCCTCCGGCAAAGGATGCCGATGACAAACATCAGAAAGACCGACGGCGTGAACCGCAAGATTATCATCGTAAGCGGCTGCAGGACTACCATAGCCTGCTTGATGGCTATGCCGCTTGCCGACCAAATGACCATCGACGCTATCAGAGCGACGGTTGCCACGAGTTGTGTTCTATTCCCGCCAAGCGGCATATTGTTTCGTGTGTTTGGTTTAACAATCGTTCCGTTTCCGCAGCGCGCGGTTTAGCAGTGTCCGGGTAGATAGGCGCACCGATGACCACTTGCGTCAGCGGTTCGTCTTCGGGTCCCAGCCAGCGGTAGATGCCTGTGCGGGGACGATAAGTGACAGCAAACGGAATGATGGGTTTGTTGTATTTATAACTCATGGTGAACGCCCCTTTCTGGAACGGACGGAGGGGTTTGTACCAGTCCCAACGCTTGGCTTCGGGGAAGATATGAAACCAGTAGCCGAGTCTGTTATATTCGTCAAAAGCACTGTTGAAGGCTTTCATGGCACTCAGCCCCGCTTCCGCTTCGGGAATAGGTATTCCACCCACTATCTTGAGGAAATATTGGTCTTTGGTCTTGAAGTTAGGCGCGAACATAGGAATACGTGTGTGGTACGAGGCACCGAAAGTGTTCAGCACGGACGCGCAGTCGTGCCTGTAGCAGTGATTGGCAATCGTGATGGCACCCTGGCTGAGGTCGAACTGCCTGAGCCAGCGACGCACGCCCCAAGTGGTACGACGCCATTTGTCCTCGCCGTCTATACGCCAGCGCAAGCCGTAACGGACACGCAGATGAAGCCCTAACAACTTGAGGATGACATGGTAGCCCCAGAACATATTCAGCTTGTTGCCGAAAGTCTCGTCGAAATAGGGGTACGAAGCATCCACAGGAGGGAAATCCCGGTCATAGACGGGTTTGTACAAGCCCACATAAGGGTCGTCCTCCGGATAATCGCGTGTGACAGGCGGCACATAGGTACCGGGAGTGACTTTCAGGTCAGTATAGCGTTTGTTCATCAATATTTTATGTTTGATATATTTTTTGATGTTTAATTTTCAGGTGCCAAGAGGAGAAACTGTGCTCCGACAGCGCGTGCTGAGGCACCGTCTTTATCATCGCGGTCGCCCACAAAGAGCGTTGTCCGAGCCTCGGCGCCGAGCATCTCCAGCACTTGCCGTGCACAATGCTCCGACGGCTTGAGCGCTCCCAACTCCGGAGCGGAAACCAGCAGGTCGAACTGCTTCGGGTCGATACCCAAGGCTTCCAGTTTCTGCACCACGCATCCGTAGTCGGAATAGACCGCCGTCTGCAGCCCTTTCTGACTGCATTCGTCCAGCAGCCTGAGTGCTTCGGGTCGCGGCTTGCAGGTCTTGGAAATCAGGCGCACCATAGCCGGCATATAAACGAGGTGGTACCATTTCTCCGCTATAGAGGCGGTCCACCAGTGTCCCCTCGCCATGCTTGCAAAGAAGAAGGCGAAGAACTCTTCCTCCGACGCAAACTGCACATAATGTGCGTTGCGCCGTGCCAGCCGCTCGGCAGCCAAGAGGGGCAGGCACCACCAGAGGCGCCTCACCATTCGCCCTGCCAAACCGCGCTTGTCATACAACGTGCCGTCCAGATCGAACACGACGGTCTTTACGTTTCTTTCTTCTCTCATCTATCTTGTTTGCACTTTGTATCACATTTTCGCTGAAGCGGTCGAAACTGTTCTCCAGCCGTTGCAGGAGGTTAAAGCGGTTGCGCCGTTTCTCGTCCTGCATCAGGAGGTTGAACTTGAACTGCCCGTCCCGGAAGCCGTCTTTGAGGCACGCCGCTTTGAACCGCGCGTAGGCATTCGACAGCAATATATGAGTCTCGGGCGCATGAAGGCGGAACGACTGGCGTTTGGACTCGTATTCGACGTTGATTTGCTGCAGTTTCCCGTCCACCACGCTGGTAAACTCTTCCGCCTGCTCCTGCGTGGTGTCCTCGTTCTCGAACTCGAAGTAGAAATGGTATTTGGAGCTCTCCACATCGGCAAATCCCACAAAGAACTTGGTCTTGATGCCTGTCTCGTCTTCGGCTTGACGGACGGCGTCCATGAACTGCGGTTCGTACAGCTTCTCGCCTGTCATGGAAACGATGCCGTTCACCTTGGAGACCATATGCACGGTAGGTGTCTCGCGGTACTTGCCGCCTACCTCCACAAGGTCGTTCATGTTATAGCGGAAGAGTCCCGAATAGGTGGTGACATAGGCGCAGTAGCGCTTGCCAAGCTCCAGTTCGTCTATCTGCAGGAAGTGTTTGTTGGGACTGTCCAGTTCGCTCTCCTCCACAAACTCATAGTAATGGAACTGCGGGAAGAGGACGGACTCGTTCGTCTCGTCCAACGAGAAGCCGAAGCGGCATTCCGTAGCGATATATCCGAGCTCCTGATAGAAGGTCTTGTCCCAGTTGAACTGGTCCATGTATTTGTCCATGTAAATCTTCGTGTTGCCGCATTTCCATGTGCTGAGGTATTGTAGCCACGGCCAGAAATCGCGTGGATAGAGATGTCCGGTCTCAGCGAGGATAGCACGCAGTTCCGCCGCCCGTTCGGGTTTTGGGGAGATATAGGCGTCCAGCTCCGAACGGATATCAAAGGGTATCTCGAAGTTCTCGCTGATGGTGCCTTTCTCGATGTCCGACAGCATCTCTTCGGTGTTCTCGTTCAATGCCCTGAGGAGTTCAAGGATGGTGGACGGGTTGGCGGTAGCCCAGAGGGTGACATCGCGGTGCTGTAGCGCCAAGCGCATCAGCGTGTAGTTGCGTGCGCCGTAGTCGGGGATGGACATCACGGACGCCGGAGCGGTATAGTGTTTCTTGATGATAGGCGGTATATCGCGTACGAGCACGCCGCTGACCGACCCGAAGAGTGTCCCGTCCGGCGCGTAGCCCTCACATTCTTTGCCTACAGTGGTGAAGATATGTCCGCCGAAGATACGGTCGCGATGCTTGACAAAGTTCCACGTCCATATATGGCTCATCTTGCCATAGACGTCCTTGAGGTACTTGTGGGTCATAGGAATCCATTTGGGTTCGCTGGTAGTACCGGATGTGGTGGCGTACATGTCCGGTTTGCCCGGAAAGAGGACGTTCTCCTCGCCGTTCTTGTGCCGCTCCACATAGGGACGGAGCGTCTCGAAGGAGTCATTGACCGGCACGTAAAGCCTGTACAGCCGGAAGAGGTCCTCCGCCGTAGTGGCGCTCAGGATACGGTCAAAATGATGTTCCTTGCCATAGACCGTATTGCGGCTGATGGTGAGGATGTCACGGAGTGTCTTCTCCGCAGTGTGGCGCGGTTTGCGGCTCCAGAACCGCAGGCGCAGGGTCTGCAATCCGCCCACTATCATCAGCATAATGTTGATAATCCATGGGTACGGCAGGGCTCTGCCTTCGTTATCCAGATAGGGTTTGTCTTTCTTGCTCATAGAGTTTGTCTGTCTGTTTTGTGCCCGGATACGGGTACTCAAATAATAATTTATACATACGCACGTACGTACAGGCACACAATCCGGCTGCAAAGGTACAACAATTTTTTGACATATGCAAATTTATTTTTCAGAGGACAAAAAAGGAAGAAAGTATATATATACAAAGTATATATATAGTACAAAGCGCAAAAATTACTCTTTTTTGCAAGTATCTTATGGTTATCCTATGGTTATCCTATGGTTATCCTGTGGTGGAATACGCTAAATCGACGCTGATTCTATGAGGGGGAGAATGACGCCATCCCCCGCCCCCCTCTGTAAGGTGGAGAAAAGTGGGCGGAAACGGAATTATCCGAAATTATCGGAATTATCGGATTTTATCGGATTTATCGGATTTTATCCGAATTTATCGGAATTTATCCGTATTTATCGGAATTTATCGGAAATAATCGGAAATAATTTGCATATGTGCTATTTTTGTAGTAATTTTGTAGCCGATTTGTGAACAGAGAGAAATGAGACTACATAGAAAGATAGCACTTGCAGTCCTGTGCGTGGCGGGGATGCTGCCAGCCGGGATGCGGGCGGAACACGCCTTCGACATCGGTATTCGCGGAGGTATCGCCAACCTGAATGCCCGGACAACCGATATATCTTCTCTGAACCAATATGCGGCATTGGATTATATACATGAGGTGCAAGCCTTGCCGAACCTCCACGCGGGAGCGGAGTTGTCCTACTCGTATCTCTCGCCGTATTATATAGGTTTCCGTATAGGCGTGACGGCAGACAGGCACAGCTGTGCTTTCGCCCATAAAGACCACCGTGACAGTTACACTATCCCTTTGGAAAACAATCTGAACAGGTATTTCGGCTATTCGATACAGACGCTGCGTGAGGATTACACTCTCTGGTCAGTCGGCATTCCGCTGCAAGCCGTCGTTCACGGCAAAGGAGTGCGGTTCAGCGCGGGTCCCAAAGCGGTCTTTCCGCTGCAAAACACGTGGGTGGAGAAAGCACAAGAGACGACCGTATATTCGACCGACCCGCCTTTGACGGACATAATCCAAGAGCCTTTCAACCTCCTGCAACAGAACGGCACGGACGCACTGCCCAAAGTACAGTGGTGGCTGGCAGGAGAGCTGACCTATACGTTCGTCCTGCACAACGCGGAGAGATACTACGGCGGTTTGACGGTAGGCGCCTATTTCGATTACTGTTTCTCCAGCCGTGCGCACACAGGCAATACAACAGGTGTGCTGACGCTGCGTGACCCGAAAGGAGCGCTGAACGAAGACAACATCCGCATGACGTCCATGATGGAGGCAACATGGCAGGGCAAACCGTTGGTGGAACGAAGCACGCTCTATGACGTAGGTATCAAGATTGCCTACACGATTGTGGTGCGAGAGAAGGCAAGGGATGACGAGCGATACGGCATTCATCGCGGCACCAGAAAGAAATACAGCACCGGTATATCGGATGATTGTAATTGTATGCCGTGAGAATTGAGTATTGAGAATTGAGAATTGAGAAAATTGCGGAGCAATAATCGTTTGAGGCTATAAGCCGAGATAAGAATTGAGAATTTATGAATTTCACACATTTACATGTCCACTCGCATTACTCGTTGTTAGACGGGTTGTCGAAAGTGGAGGAGATAGTTGACAAATGCTTGGACACCGGCATGAATGCCGTTGCGCTGACCGACCATGGCAACATGTACGGCATCAAAGACCTGTTGGACTACTGCAAGGGGGTGAACAAGAAACGCAAAGAGGCAGCCGAACAGGCAGGCGAACCCTTTGTGCCCTTCAAGCCAATCGTGGGCACGGAGGCGTATTGCGCCCGTCGCGGCAGACACTCCAAGCGCGACGACAAAGCCGTCAATGCCGAAGGACGCACATATATCATCGACCGTTCGGGATGGCACCTTATCCTCTTGGCAAAAAACATGACGGGCTACCATAACCTCTGCCGTATCGTGTCCGCCGGATATATGTCCGACGCCTATTACCACACGCCGCGTATCGACCGCGAGCTGCTGGAGAAATGGCACGAAGGCATCATCTGCTGCTCGGCGTGTCTGGGCGGCGAGCTGCCGCAGAAAGTGATGGAAGGAATCGCCAATGGCGGTGATTTCTCGGCAGCAGAGGAGACCATCGGGTGGTTCAAGTCCGTCTTCGGAGAGGACTATTACATAGAACTGCAGCGCCACGAGACACAGAAAGCCGGCGGCGACCAAGAGGTCTATCAGCGCCAGAAACAGGTCAACCCCATCCTTATTGACTTGGCGCACAAGCACGGCGTGAAACTCATCTGCACGAACGACAGCCATTTCATCAACGAAGAAGATGCCGAGGCGCACGACCGGTTGATATGCCTGAGCACCAACCATTATGTCAACGACGTCAACCGGATGCATTACACCAAGCAGGAATGGCTCAAGACACCGGAAGAGATGGCGGCTATCTTCTCCGACATCCCCGAAGCGTTAGAGAACACGCAGGAGATAGTTGACAAGGTGGAGATATATGACATCGACCACGGTCCTATTATGCCTAAGTTCGACATCCCCGCATCGTTCGGCAAGGAGGAAGACTACCCGGACCGTCTGGCGTTCGAGTCCGCCTATTTAAGGCATCTGACGATGGAAGGCGCCTTGGACCGCTACGGCAAGGAACGGCTGGAGACGGACGAGGTGCTCAAAGAGCGTATCGAGTTCGAGCTCAACACCATCATCTCAATGGGTTTCCCGGGATATTTCCTTATCGTGATGGATTTCATCCGTGCTGCGCGTGAGGAACTGGATGTGAGTGTCGGTCCGGGACGTGGCTCCGCAGCCGGTTCCGTAGTGGCGTACTGCCTGAAGATAACCGACCTTGACCCGCTGGAATATGACCTGCTGTTCGAGCGTTTCCTCAATCCCGACCGTATTTCGCTGCCGGATATAGACACCGATTTCGAGGATTGCGGACGCGGCAAGGTGCTCGATTATGTCAGCCGCAAATACGGCGAGACGCACGTAGCCCACATCGTCACCTACGGCAAGATGGCAACCAAATCCGCCCTTGCCGATGTGGGACGTGTGCAGCAGGTGCCGCTGCCACGGGTAAACGAGCTGAAGAGCCTGATACCCGAACGGGAGTTCCCGGACAGCGTGCTCAAAGACCTGCCGGCAGGGAGCAAGAAGCCCAAAGTGAACCTCAAGAACTGCTACAAGTATATCCAAGAGCTGAAAAAAGAACATGAGGAAGGCGACCCGAACACCCGTTCGATGCTGGACTATGCAGCGCGTCTGGAAGGCACCATCCGCCAAGTAGGAGTACACGCCTGCGGCGTCATCATCGGTGCCGACGACCTGACCAACTTCGCTCCCCTGTCCTCTGTAGAGGACAAGAACAGCAAGAAACGTGTGCTGGTGACCGAATACGACGGGCACGTGGTGGAGTCCGTCGGGCTGATCAAGATGGACTTCCTCGGACTCATCACACTCACCATCATCAAAGAATGTCTGAGGAACATCAAGAAAGCGCGCGGCATCGATGTCGATATAGACCGCATTCCGCTTGATGACGAGCTGACCTACAAACTGTTTCAGGAAGGACGGACGGTGGCGGTGTTCCAGTTCGAGTCGGCAGGAATGCAGAAATACCTGCGCGAGCTGAAGCCGACCGTTATCGGCGACCTCATCGCCATGAACGCCCTCTACCGTCCGGGACCGATGGATTATATCCCGCAGTTCATCCGCCGCAAACAGGGTACCGAGCCTGTCACGTATGACATTCCCGTAATGGAGAAATACCTCAAAGACACCTACGGTGTGACTGTCTATCAGGAGCAGGTGATGCTTTTGAGCCGTCTGTTGGCGAACTTCACGCGCGGCGAGAGCGACAAGCTTCGTAAGGCGATGGGAAAGAAACAGATGGCGGTCTTGGCGTCGCTCAAAGACAAGTTCATGGACGGCGGCAAAGCCAACGGACACAACCCCGAGACGCTCGACAAGATATGGCACGACTGGGAGAAATTCGCCTCCTATGCCTTCAACAAATCTCACGCCGCGTGCTACTCGTGGGTGGCATATCAGACCGGCTATCTGAAAGCGCACTACCCTGCCGAATTCATGGCTGCCAACCTGACCGTCCACAAAGACGACATCAAAGAGGTGACCAAACTGATGGACGAATGCAAGACACTGGAACTGAACGTGCTGGAACCCGATGTCAATGAGTCGGAGCTCTCCTTCACCGTCAACAGCAAAGGGGACATCCGCTTCGGGCTGGGAGGCATCAAAGGTGTGGGCGAAGGAGCTGCGGAAGCCATCATCACCGAACGCGAGAAGAACGGCAAATACAAAGACATCTTCGATTTCTTGGAGCGCGTCAACCTGCAGTCCTGCAACAAGAAGACCATCGAGAACCTTGCGCAAGCCGGGGCTTTCGAGTGTTTCGAGGATATTTACCGCGAACAGTTCTTCGGCACCGACGAATGGGGCGACACGGGACTGGAGCTGCTGATGAACTACGGCACCAAATGGCAGGCAGACCAAGCGCAGAACGCCAATTCGCTTTTCGACGACTTGGATTTTGTGGTGGATGTGCGTCATCCCGTCCTGCCGCAAGTGCCGCGATGGGACACCATCGAACGGCTCAACAAAGAGAAAGAACTGATTGGCATCTATCTCTCCGCACACCCGCTGGACGAATACGCCTACGAGGTGAACGAGCTATGCAACCTGACCGCCGCCGAGCTGTCGCAGTTCAGCAACTGGCGTCGCCCTGACTCGCGCGCCGATGCGGAGAAACGAATCAAACAGGAGCAGCTGGAGACGGAGGAGAAACTGCTGCTGCCGTCGGAGTTCATCGCCGCCCATAAGAACCAGCCGTGCCTCTTCGGCGGACTCATCAAAGAGGCGGAGCAGCTGCGCAGCCAGAAAGGCAACCCGTACGGCAGATACACCGTGGAGGACTACACCGGCAGCTACCAGTTCGTGCTCTTCGGCAATGCCTACACCCAGTTCGCACATCTGATGCTCAAGGACCTGTACGTCCTTGTGACAGGTGTCGTCCAGCAGCGGAACGCCGGGCAGCGGTGGTTCAAAGAGGCGCCGGACGAGGAGGCGGAATACGAGTTCGTGGTACAGCAGGTGACGATGCTCAACGAGGTGCAGGACAAACGGACCGAAGGGCTGTCCATCCGCCTGTCTCTGGACGCAGTGACGCCGGAGACGATTGACGAACTGACGGACGAGATAAAAGCCAGTCCGGGCAAGGCACGGCTCCACCTGAGTATCTATAACCCGCTCTCGCGCCAGCAGGTGTCACTCACCAGCCGTACGCAGTCCGTACATGTCACGCCGCGTCTGTACAAATGGCTGCGCGAGAAACGGCAGGAAGGTATTCTCGATTTCAAACCCGTCGAAATCAACACTCTATGACCTACGACGAAGCAGTCCGTTATCTCTACGCCTCGCGTCCGCCGTTCCACATCGTCGGCGCCAGCGCCTACAAACCCGGCTTGGACAACACCCTCCGGCTGATGGAGCACGTGGGTAATCCGCACCGGCAGTTGCGTGCGGTACACGTTGCAGGGACGAACGGCAAAGGCTCCACCTGCCATCTGACAGCCGCCGTGCTGCAGGCAGCAGGGCTGCGCGTGGGGCTTTTCACCAGTCCGCATCTCGTCTCCCTGACCGAACGGATACGTATCAACGGCAAGCCGATAAGCGAAGAAGAGGTGGCGGCTTTCGTGGCGCAACACCGCTCTTTCTTGGATGAGGTGCAGCCCTCTTTCTTCGAGACCATGACAGCCATGGCGTTCGATTATTTCGTGCGTGAGAAGGTGGACATCGCCGTAATAGAGACCGGCTTGGGCGGACGGCTGGACAGCACCAACGTGCTCACGCCGCTCCTGTCCGTCATCACCAATATCGGGATGGACCACACGGAGTTCTTGGGCAACACCCTGACGCAGATAGCCCGCGAGAAAGCCGGAATCATCAAACCCGGCGTGCCCTGCGTCATCGGCGAGACACATCCGCAGACGATGAATGTATTCTTGGAACGCGCGCGGGAGTGCGGTATTTTAGGAGAGGGTTTGGAGACCACCGGCTGCCGAATCTGGTTTGCCGACCAGTGCGGTTTCATGCGTAAACGCCGTCTGCGCGAAGCGCCTGTCTCCGACCTCCAAGGCAACTATCAGGACCATAACCTCCAGACGGCTTACGTAGCGTTACAAGTATTACGGAATTATACGCCTCTGGATTTCCTTCGTACATCGTACATCCAATACGGTTTTTCCCATGTGTGCGCCCTTACCGGGCTACGCGGACGCTGGGAGACGCTGCGGGAGAAACCGCTCGTCATCTGCGATACCGGGCACAACAGCCACGGTCTTCAATACGTGGCACGCCAGCTGAAAGAACTGCCCCACCCCGACATCCGGATTATCTTCGGGATGGTCAACGACAAAGATACCGAGGTCGTTATGAGGCTTCTGCCGTACGGCGAAAGGTACCATTATATCTTCACGACACCTGACACGCAGCGTGCACGGAGTGCCGGAGAAATGGCAGCCCTGTGGCGGTCCGTGCATTGCGGAGAGGGGACAGAGTGCATCGCTATCGACAGTCCGCAAGAAGCACTCTCCTACGCCCTGCAGCACTCCGCACAGGAGGACGCCGTCTTCATCGGCGGAAGCAATTACCTCGTCGGAGACATAATACGTACCTTAGAAAACTAGTACAACTAGTCCACTAGTCAACTAGTCCACTAGTCAACTATTTTAATAACAACAACAATGAAGAAAATCTTTCTCGCAGCCCTGTGTGCAATAACATTGCTGGGCTGCACGCAACACCCCAAAATGATGGACAACCAAGTGATTAACAACATCCTGACGCGCGTGTCGGTGCGTCAGTTTACGGGCGAGCCGCTCACGCAAGCCCAAGTGGACACCTTGCTTCACGCAGCCATGGCAGCTCCTTCGGCAGTCAACAAACAGCCGTGGGCTTTCGTCGTCATCTCCGACAAGGAGATTATCGACCGTATCGGTGCCGAACTGCCCAACACGCGCTGCCAGAACAATGCGCCTTTGGCTATCGTCCTCTGCGGCGATCTGGACAAAGCGTTAGAGGGTGAAGGACGTGATTTCTGGGTGCAGGACGTAGCCGCTGCCACGGAGAACCTGCTGCTGGCAGCCCATTCGATGGGACTCGGAGCCGTCTGGACAGGAATGTATCCTACGCACCGCGCCGCCGTGGTGCAGGAGATGCTCGGTCTACCGGAGAATATCGTACCGCTGTGCATTGTGCCTGTCGGTTACCCGGCTGAGCAACCCGCTGTCAAAGAGAAATACAATCCCGACCTCATCCATTATAATCGCTGGTAATGCGCTACCACGTTCTGCATATCAAGACGTCCTTTGCCGAGGAATGGCGGAAGGACGTGTTTGACCAGCAACTGTTTGACTTGGGCGTGGACACCATTGACGGAGGGGACTATTACATCCCCTCCGGGCTCTGGCAGCAGAACCAAACCGCCATCCGTAATCTATTGTCAACCGCCTCCCCTTTACAGAGCGGGAAGGGGGATGGCTTTCCCTTCTCCGTTTCCGAAGTCCCGGACGAGAACTGGAACGCAGCGTGGGAGTCGGAGCACCCGATGGAGGAACTGCCGTTGGGTGTGAAGATAGTGCCCCATTGCGCTTTCGGCGCCGGTCATCATGAGACGACCTCCATGATGATTGACGCCCTCTTAAAGCGCTCAAATGACCCAATGGTAAATGACCAAATGGTAAATGACCCAATGGTAAATGACCCAATGGTAAATGTCTTGGACCACGGCACGGGCACCGGAGTGCTGGCAATCTTCGCTAAAAAGCTCGGAGCCAAGAATGTGCTGGCGATAGACATTGACGACAAGAGTGTGGCGAACGCGCAAGAGAACGCAGTGCTCAACGGGGTGGATATAGACATCCGCTTGGGCGACTCCATCCCCTCAGTCCTCAAGGGAGAGCCGGACAGAGTTTTCGACCTCATCCTCGCCAATATACACCGTAATGTGCTGCTGGCGAACATGGCGTCCTATTCCGCCCATCTGTCACCGGGTGGCGAGCTATGGCTCAGCGGTTTCTACGAGACCGACTGCCCCGCCCTCATCGCTTCCGCCGGAGAACAGGGACTGTTGCACACAGCCACGCACGCCAACGGCGAATGGCGTATGCTGCAATTTGCCAAGGCAGAATGAAAAGCACGCGTCAGCGTTTGGCTTGGCGGGCACGGAGCTCGGTAGAGGAGATGTTGAAAAGCGGAGCCCCTTCCAAGAACACGACGTTTTTGGAATGGAGAATGGAGGATTGGGAATTGAGAATTGCCCCTTTACGGGGATAGACAAAAATACGGAAATTGGCGAGGATATATTCATATTCCCGCCATTTATCGAAAATGGCGAGGTTGTCCTCTCCGATGACGAGCGTAAAGTCGTATTCCGGATACGCCAGTTGCAGTGCACGGAGGGTATTGGCGGTATATGACGGACGGGGAAGTGAGAACTCGAAATCCGAGACTTTGACACCCGGAATGTCGCGCACAGCTCCACGGACTGCCGCCAGACGCTGTTCGAAGTTGGAGGTCAGATCATTGGCACTGCCGGAGGCTTTGAGCGGGTTAAGAGGGCTGACCATGAGCCATAGTTCATCGAGGTCTGTACGCTCCATGACCCATTTAGCCAGCCCTACGTGCCCGTAATGCACGGGATTGAAACTGCCGCCATATATGCCGATGCGACGCATCTTGCTTTTAATTACGGTCTTCCTCATTCTCATCAATAATCGCGTCGAGTTGCTCGAAGGCGTGTGTCAGGTCGTCGTTGATGACGACGCGGTCGAAATACTTCATGTCTTCCATCTCGACGGATGCTTTCGCAAGGCGTTTCTCTATCATCTCCGGCGATGTGTCTCCCCGCCCTTCGAGGCGTCTGCGGAGCTCTTCGACACTCGGCGGACAGATGAAGATGGAGGTTGCCTTGTCGCCCAGAATCTTCTTGAGGTTCATTCCGCCCTTCACATCGACATCGAAAAGCACCTCGCGTCCTGCCGCCTCGATACGGTCTATTTCCTCTTTGAGGGTGCCGTAATAGAGTCCGTCATAGACCTGCTGGTACTCGATGAAATCATCGTTCTCTATACGTTTCTGGAACTCCTCCACGGAGATGAAATAATACTCCTTGCCGTGTACCTCCTGCCCTCTCGGAGGACGGGTGGTACAGGAGACGGAGAGTTCAAACAGGTCCGGGTGCATCGTCAGCAGATGCTTGACCATAGTGGATTTGCCGCTGCCCGAAGGCGCACAGAAGATATAAATCATGGTTATTTACGATTTTGTCATTTACAATTTGGTCATTTATTGGGTCATTTAATCATTGAGTCAAATGGCTAAATAGCCAAATGGTACATAAATGGTACTTGGTAAATGACCAAATGGTACTTTACAGGACATTGAGGACCTGTTCTTTGATTTGCTCGAGGATGTCTTTCATCCGGACGACGATGATTTGCATCTCCGACTGGTTGGATTTGGAGCCGAGTGTGTTTATCTCGCGTCCCATCTCCTGTGCGATAAAGCCGAGTTTCTTCCCTACTCCGCTTCCCTCGCCGTTCATCGTCTCGCGGAAATATCTGATGTGGTTGGTCAGCCGCACTTTCTCCTCGGTGATGTCGAGTTTCTCGAGGTAATAAATCATCTCCTGTTCCAGCCTGTTGCGGTCAATCTCCGTTGTTATCTGTGCGCTGAGTGTAGCAAGGCTCTGCTCCAGCCGTTCTTTGATTTTCGCCACCCGTCCTTTCTCGAAAGGCTCCACTTGCGCCAGCAGGTCTGCTATGCCGTCGAGTTTGCCGGTGAACATCGCCTGTAGTGCGGCACCTTCCTGTGTGCGGAAGGCGATGAAGGCGTCCATGGCTTTTTGCACCATCGCCAGTATATCAGCCCACTCCTTGTCCGTGAGGTCAGTGGTGTCCTCTTGGGGCTTGAGTACGTCCGGGAACCGGAGTATGGATGCCATCACCGCCTCCGGCACCTCGGAGCAGCCCATCTGTGTCTTGTACTGCAAGGCATACTCTTTCGCCGCCGCCCAGTTGACAGGCGTGACGGCGTTCTGCTGGGTGGAAGAGGCGGTCTCTTCGTATATAGCCAAGTCCGCCTTGCCGCGCTCCAGCCCTTGCGCCACTACCGTCCGAAGCTCTAACTCATGCGCACGCAACTGCGGTATCAGACGCATCGAGAGGTCCAATGATTTGGAATTGAGCGAACGGATTTCGCAGATGATTTTCTTTCCTCTGAACTGGCTTTCGGATTTGCCATAACCGGTCATTGATAAAATCATATTATTTACTATTTAGTCATTTACCATTTGGTCATTTACTATTTGGTCATTTACCATTTGGTCATTTACTATTTGGTCATTTACCATTTACTATTTTGGGTTGATAGAAGCCGACTCGTTGATAGTTTAGAGCATATTGAATAAACTCGCTACTTAAAAACTTTCGAACTTCTTTAAACTCTCAACTTTAAACTCTCAACTTTTACTTTCCTATACAGAACTTGGCGAAGATGTTTTGCAGCACTTCGGCGTTGGTTATCTGTCCTGTCACTTCTCCGAGGGCGTTGAGGCAGTCCTGCAGGTCGAGCGCAACCAGTTCTCCGGACAGCCCGTCCTCCAAGCCTTTCCTGACGCGCCGGAGAGCGTCATGAGCGCGGCAGACGGCATCGTAATGCCGTGCGTTGGAGAGCATCACCGCACCGGAGTGCATTCCCTCTTTCGCGGCGCGCACCATCTCGCGTCTGAGCGGTTCTATATCGCCGTTCTTGGCGGAGATAAAAAGGGTGCCGGGTGCAGGGTCCATGGTGTGGTGCAGCAGGTCGCATTTGTTTCTGACCTTCAGGACGGTAGCGTTCGTCTCGGGCACGGTTGTTTCGTCCGGCTGCGTGGCATCCGTCAGCCAAAGCACGATCTGTGCCTGCCGTGCGGCGTTTCGGCTACGTTCGACGCCCATCTGCTCGATGGGGTCCTCCGTCTCGCGTATGCCGGCGGTGTCAGTAATGCGGAAGAGGATACCGTCAATGACCATCGTGTCTTCTATGGTGTCACGCGTGGTACCCTGAATGTCGCTCACTATAGCGCGCTGCTCTCCCAAGAGGGCGTTGAGGAGCGTCGATTTGCCTGTATTGGGTGCTCCGATGATAGCTACCGGCACCCCGTAGCGTATGGCGTTTCCTGTCCGGAAAGAAGCGATGAGCGCCTCCAGTTTGTTTTCTATCTCCCCGGCAAGGGCGTTCAGTTCTCCCCGGTCGGCAAACTCCAGATCTTCATGGTCTGCGAAGTCGAGCTCGAGTTCGAGCAGCGAGGTTATCCTGAGCAAGCGTTCCCTGAGTGTCTTCAGCTCGTGCGACACGCTTCCCCGCAACTGTGAGAGCGCGAGGTCTTTCTCCGCCTTGGAGCGTGCGGCGATGAGGTCCGCGACGGCTTCCGCCTGTGCGAGGTCCATCTTTCCGTTGAGGAAAGCGCGACGGGTGAACTCCCCGGGCTCTGCAGCCCTGCACCCGGCATCGATGAGCCACCGCAGCAGCTCCTGCTGGATGAAGAGACTGCCGTGGCAAGCAATCTCCACGGTGTCCTCTCCTGTGAAGGAGTGCGGAGCGCGGAAGAGCGAACAGAGCACCTCGTCGAGCACCTCACCGTTGCGTGCTATCCGCCCGTGGACGACGGTGTTAGCCGGCGTGTCCGCAAGCCGTCTGCGGGAGGAGAAGATGCTGTCCGCGATGTGTACGGCGTTCTCCCCGGAGACGCGTATGACAGCTATTCCTCCGGACCCGTAGGGTGTTGATATGGCACAAATCGTATTCATTCAGACTGCAAAGGTACAACAAAAATTTGATATACGCAAAAAAAAACGCCCCGAAGGACGTTTTTTTGTTTAGTGTCCGGCGTCGTAGATGTCGCCGCATACTTTCCAGAGGTAGGCTTTCATGGTGCGTTTGCCTCCGGGCAGGTTCTTCTGTGCGATGAAGTCCGCTTGGTCCTGAGTCATCTTCGTCAGGTCCTCCGCGCGTTCCTTGACCGCCTTTGCCACAGCCGAGAAACGGGTC
>JAFSLP010000116.1 GCA_017448345.1 Paludibacteraceae bacterium
AGTTTGATTGTTTGCATAAATTAATAATGTTTATTTTGATTTGTTTGTTTGTCTTTCGGTCTGCTTTTAATTGTCTTTCGGTCGGTCATGTCATCGTCCTTTGCGCATGCAAGCGCACCTCCGCACATAAAAAGCCTGCAAAGGTACTACTTTTTTTTTACATGTGCAAATTATTTTTTCTTTTTGCTATGCAAATAGAACAATTTGCCGCTTTTTGTGTATTTTTTATGTTGTCGGGCTCGGACATAGGCAGATTAGTCCATCGCTGTCCACACTCTACATGTGGACGTAAGTTACCGCGTATCGCCCCCTGTCTTTGTCATAATACTATTATCACAAACGCCAGCGGTCTGCCCGATACGCGCTAAATGCGGATGTAGCGCCATGCGGAGTGTAGCAAGGCATATACCTCCGGTGGTGATTCTATTGGCTATTAAGGGGGGGATTACCTTGGTAATTTTTCCCACAATTTTGTGTGAATGTGTGAATCTGTGAATGATGCTACACAAAGAAGGCGCCCTTGCGGACGCCCTCTATCAACTCTTCCTGTGCTTCTCCACATGATAGAAGCCCAACGTGATGATCTTGATGATGATCTCAAACAGGACTTTCACCCAGTCTTTTTCTTCGTTTTCAGTTTTCATTTTCAATCGTGATTTTAATAGGTTCTTTACTTGCTTGCAACGCAAGCCATTTCGCGGTAAGTTCTTGCTCCATGGCGGCATTTACCAAGACACAACCCTTGCTGTGTTCCGGCTTTGTACCTCTGTGGATGCGTATTCCGCTGCGTCCGGGCACGTTTCCGATAAGCGGCAGCATACGTTTGAAGCGCGGTGAGAATGTGACCGAGACCGGATAAGTTCCTACCGGTATGATGTAGTCCGCATTTTCGAGCGTTGCGATGTCTCGTCCATTCACGCGCATCGTGCCGTGCACGGCTTTGCCGTTCTTATTAATCCGCGTCAGGTGGATGCTTGCCATACTGCTTGAATTTGTATGTGTAATCAATCCCAAACAGAGCCCCTGCAAAGGTCGCTACTTCGCCGAAGCCGACCAACAGACTTTCGTGTATCTCGCCCTGCGGAGCGATATACACCCCGCAGAACAAGAGCACTAATCCGCCAACCGCCAACACCGCCGCCGTTATCAGTTGGATACTTGCTTTCATAATTACTCCTTTCTTTTAATAGGGGTCCCCAACGGGCGCTAACGTAGTGCACCCGGTGGGGAGAGCGGAGGCAGGAGTTGCATTGTCGATTTAGCAGAGCGGTATCGACTCCGCAATCTCCTTGCCGAACGCGCCTACGCATGCGCTTGATCCCATTCCGCGCCGCAGACGCGCCAATACCACTGTTTCATGGTCTTTGCGCCGTTCGGCTCGTTCTTCTGGGCGATGAAGGTCTGCTGGTCAGTCGTGATCTTCGACAGGTCGTGACTGCGCTCCTGAATCATCGCTGCCACGCCGATAAAGCGGTTGCGGATCTGGTGCTCACGCTGCGTCAGCGGAGAGGTGCGTTTCACCGGAGTACGGAGATAGATGCGGTTGCACTTGTTTGAGGTCGTTGCCGCTGTACGGTGCGTCGCGAGCAACATCTTCTCGCAGCTGTGCTGACCGCTCTTACTGGGTTTTGTCAATGCGCCGGACACATGATCAATTCCGGCTGAATAAGTTACACTTGCCATAGTTAATAAAATTTAGGTTTAATGGTTGGTTTAATAATTTTGTTTTGTGCTCGGGGCGTCAGCGCCGAGTTTCAACTCTAAGGTTTACTCCTCGGCGCTATTCCGCCGAGATTACACGAGTTTCTCGTACTCTTTTGCGAACATGTATCCGCGCAGCGTACCGTACTTGTTCTGGTTCTTGAACGCGGTCGCGTAAGCGGTCTTCTGCTCTTCGGTCAGCGCATTGACAGCCGCAATCGCCTGACGGAACTTCGTCTGACGAGCCAACTCTTGTTCGCTGAACGGTTTGGTGCGAGGATTGCAGATTTTACCCGTGTACAGGGTATTGCCTTTCTTCGCAAAATACACATCGGAGTGTTCACAGATCTTGCCGCTATACGACTTGACCATTTCAATAGGAACATACTTTGCCATAGTTGTTTAGGTTTGGTTTGTATCCGCCTGTATATGGCGGATGGGTTAATAAATTATTTTGTCTGTTGCGTCGGAATGTGATTCCGACATTTTGTCGTGCAGCACAAGTTGAGCAGAGGTTAAGCAGAGGTTAGACGTCATCTTTCTGCCTTATCTTGCCCTCTTTCCCGAACGACGATGCAAAGGTACTATGAAGAAATTGCCTTTTGCAAATTTTTTTGCAAAAAAATTCAAAAAAATGCATTTTCTTGGAAATCTCCGAGCAAAATTCACAAATTCACAAATTCACACAAATTTGTATCTTCGTATTTTGCTCATAATAAATATATAATATATATTATTATATTATTATGGAGATTTTTCCAACTTTCACCGATGCGTGAATCTGTGAATCTGTGAACGATTCTCGCCTAAAAACTTGCATATCTCAGATTTTTTTCGTACCTTTGCGCCAAAATTTGGCGCAAAAAAAATAATGCTATGGCAAATAGACCTCTTTCGTGTATAATGTTAGCTCCGTACATTACGTTTAACGACGGAACTATAGGCTGTATTCTCGTTATCAACTGGGACCAACCACAACCTTCAGTATTCTTATTCGATAGTCAGAATAGGAACACCAATAATCCCAATGCGGCAAAACAGAGAACGTTGTTCCCCTATGAACTAAATATGCTGACCGAGTATATTAACAAAGGAGAGCAAAGGAAATATTATCCTCACAACGAAGAATTAAAGAAAATGTACGCTCTCTATGGAGTTGCTCGATTATGCGGAAATTTCATGAGTGCGCACATCGCCGATATGATTGCCGGAAATATACGTCGCCAACATCCTGGCTATCTCGGCGATATAGGTAGAACAAAAGAACAATTAGCGGGAGCGCATCTCCAATATACCAACTGCAATCTGGAAGATGAGTTGTTGTTGCACATGAGCAATGATTCTTTATGGGAACGATCCATTTTAGAGCAAGCCCTGCCTATGATTGAACCCGGCTATAATCACAATGAGTGGTTAGATACCATCTTGTTGAAAATACGTACAGCCTTTATCAGCAGTATAGAGAATAATACCACGGCTACATTTGGCGCAGATTATGGATACAGATTAGCAACCGCATATGCAGAAAATCCCGATGTCAAGTGGTGGAGAGTGTTAGAAGAAGCCGTCTCAATGCAACATAAAGAAACCGGTATAAAGTATGTTGATGCTGGCATACAAGAAATAATTGCATTCTGTGGACTATCAAAATATATCGGCGAAAACAAACCTTGGAGCGACTTGGTTTTGAATGTAAGCAAAGTGCCTTTGGAAAAGCGTCTTGATATATTTAAGGCATACAAAGAACAAGTCGAAAAGGAATGCTTGGAAGAATTGCGCAAAGCAGATAATCCGCTTCTCTCATCTATGCCTACCAAGCAAGACGCGCAAAAGGAAGCAAAGGAACGTATGTTGATGCATTTAGGCAGAACACCCGATTGGTTGCCCGAAGAATGTCGTCAGGATTATAGCCAGTACGAGCAAGCATTTTGCAAGTTTGCCGGTATTGCTGATTTTGAGCCTACAAAGGAGAAAAAGAAGATTCCTTTTGCCAAAGAACGAGCAGGTATCCGAGCAGTTCACGAATCTGGTATATGTAAGCACAAAGCCGATTGGGGTGCAGTATTCAAGATATTGGTCGAGAAAGACATCTTTCCCGACACCGCCTATCTCGCGGCTGCGATCTTTATCAACGAAATATGCACGATTGATGTCACAAACAAAGATGCTTTGCGACAATCACCTGCATTAAACATTCTTGGCGGTAACGCTGAATCCGGATGGAGAAACAGAGCACCCGAAAATAGGGAATCGGGCAGGAAGTTACTATTCTACAGAAAAATCGCTGAAACTTACTTCTCTGCAATGTAAGTTACAATGCAAAATTCATTTTGGGTCTCACAGATGATGTGAGACTTTTTTGTCTCAATCTCTCTCTAATTTCCCGTGAGTTACACGCGAGTTTCACGCTAATTCCGCGCAAAACGACCAGTCATATCTTTGTTCGGATATTATCCGGAAATATTTTGTACATGTCGAAAAGTTTCTGTAATTTTGCTCTCGGAATCGACAAAAATGGTGTCTTTTGATATATAAAAAAATTGCACTACCTTTGTACTCGATTTTGAGAAAAGTAAGGTTTTTAATATATACTACTATGCTAGGCGCGCGCGAAGCTAACCTGAGCAACTAAATGCACGTAATATTGAAAATAGTCAAAAGTAAACCGAAAACAACGAATTGAACTAATATAGAAACAACATTATAAAAGGTTGTGTACCGAGAATGATCGATCGTTATACACTCGGAGCAGCCGGACCGGTCCATAATGTTCAACAATTAAAATCATTGTTACATTATGGAAAGTAGTGCAGAACAAACCGCACGCAGCGGTAAAACTGAGACACTTAACGAAGTGCTCATCCGTCTGGGCTATCTAAAGCCTGAAACACCGGCAGCACAAGAACTTGTTCTTGTGGCTATCCTGACGCGCATACAACGTATGCACACCGAGTGGTACACCCTAATGACCGAACATTGGGATTGGCTCGTCGTGCTCCAGTGTATGCAAGATCACGGCTTCTTCAAATCCAATCCCGCACGCCCACCGTTCGCCGCTTTTGACCAATGGCTGCGACATCACGACGTGCCGCAATACCTCGCTCATTGTTCCGTGCGCAATCTCACGTACGTAAACAATAAGATCGCCGGTGCGCGTTATCCGTGGATGAACGTGCAATGGGAGCCGTACGTACTCAAACGCTGGCGCGTCACCTATGACACTTTAGCGAAAATGCTCAAACAACTTCAAGACACAAACCAGTGTTCCGAAAACGCCGTTTAAGACACGTCTAATGTCCTGAAAATAGGCATCAAGACACGTCTCGTGTCGCGAAACCAATTGGCACATTTTATGCCATTTATATAGCGAAATCGCCAATCCAAAGTGTGTATAATAATCGGTGGAAGGCTCGACACACACAATCCTCAGAGCCGACCATTGAGAAAGGGATTTACGATTGGCCTAAAAACTTTAAGACAAATGAAATCTACATTTCCATGTGTTGATCTGAAGTTTGAAGGCAACACAATTATCCAACAGGGCGAAAGCCGCAAAGGTGTTCTTAGATTTGTTGATGATGACCATTTCCATTTCGCGGAAAACAAGGTGCAGCATGTGATTCATCCCGAACTGCATTGGCGGTTGCTGGATCGAACCAAGCACGGACGCATCCACACCAATGCGAACCACATCAAGGTCGAGTTCTACATTAAGCATGGTGAGTACGTTTCCGAACAGCAACTCGCCGACATGCTGGCACGCGAGATTGAGCAAATGGGCGAATCGCTCTGCGACATGGACCTCAAGGAGGAGGTGGAGAAATGTTGCTAATCGCAATCAGAAAGGGCGGCGTGAAGTGTAGTAGCGCCTGCCCGTTCTACACCGAAACAGGAGTTGTCCGTGGCATCAACGGCCCACTGAAAACCCATTGTCGCATGACGATGAATCCGTGGATGGTGGACTGCGACATCTACAATCCTATGTGCCTCGATAAACTCGAAGTGACCGAGGAACAATGGAAAGCCATGCAGAAAGCCGTGCATAAACGTGCGATACGCCAACGGAAACTCTATCCGGAGGAAAACGAAAATGGTCGTCCTGTCGGCTCAACTTGGACACAAGGCCGCTGGAATGCCCAGACGTCAAGTAACGTTAAAAACTAAAGTTATGATATCCTATCAAGAATCTGTAACCAAAGGCACACCGATGCCTTGTACACCCGAAATCTGGGACCAACTCATCGACAGTCCCGAAGTCAAGTCCATCTGCGACCAGATAGCCGCATTGGACCCGCAAACACCAGACTACAACGACCGCAAACAAGCACTCAAGCGTCGCTTGCCCATCATCATCCCGCACGCCGCCTCTTTCCGTAACGGCAAGCGCATCTCCGCCGATGCCATTCCATCCGGTCTTGCTATGCTCGACGTGGATCATGTGGACAATCCGAAAGAGTGGTTTGATTCCATAGACAAACAACTCTTGTCTGACAATCGCATCTATCTGGTCTCCATCACCGCCAGCGGAAAAGGTCTCCGCATCATCGGCGAGCGTCTTTCTTTGTCAGGTGCTCCGGGCGTCAGCGCGGAGAAAACATCGTCCATTGGGTCGGATAGTATCCGACAACTCGAATCCATCGAAGCCGCCCAACTCCGCATGGCAACCGCACTCAACATCACCGAGTACGATGCGGTCACCAAGGATCTCGCTCGTGCCTCGTATGTCGTTCCCCGCGATTACATCCTCTGGATCTATGCCGATGGTCTTTTTTCTTCGTCTATTTCGTCCGAATTTAATTCGGACAACGGCTCCCAAGAGCCGCCTGCTTCTTCCTTTGCGTCGGATGCCATCCGACAACTTGCCCTTCCGCCACACAATCCAACAGGCGCAGCCGGTCTTTGCTACCGCGGCATTCCCTATGACAAAATCGTAGAGCAACTACTTTTGTCAATAGGAAGTGATGGCGGTGCTGTGATGGGCGAGCGCAACACGGTCTATTTCTCCCTTGCCAACTACATGCGCTACATCTGCGATTTCGACTCGGCGCTGCTGCTCCGCATCCTTCCTGACTTTGGTCTCTCGGAACAGGAACGCCGCCAAGTCATCAGTTCAGCCATCGGTCGCCCGCGTAAGTCGCAGAAACCGATGGTGCTCCAATCGGCTATCGCTATCTGCGAAAAAGAGCATCATCTGGACGAGCAATCGCCGCTGGAGAAATCCACCGCGCTTCCTCTGCCCGAACTGCCGCGTCTGCTCAAACTGGTATGCCGCCGTTTGCCGGAAGACTACCGTGCTGCGATGATCATTGCTTCGCTTCCTGTCCTTGGCACCTTGGCTACACGCATCCGTTTCGAGTACCTCGACCGTCAGGAACAATCGCTTTCGTTCTTCTCTTGTATCACCGCACCTGCCGCATCCGGTAAGTCGTTTATCCGCAAACCGCTCGATCTGCTCCTCACGCCCATCAACGAACAGGATGCCATCGAGCGCGAGAAAGAGCAAGCCTACAAGGAGAAACTCCGTGCCTCGAAGAACAGCAAGAACCAACCGGAAGATCCGCACGCTTGTCCGCGTAACAATGGCGTAGCCATTTCGATTGCCAAACTGCTCCAGTTGCTCACTTATGCCGAAGGCAAACACCTCATTGGTATCGGCGAGGAAATGGACACGCTGGTCAAGTCCGAACGTGCCGGAGTGTGGAGCCAAAAGAGCGACATCTACCGTCTTGCGTTCGACAATGCGGAATACGGTCAAGCCTACATGTCCGATTCGAGTTTCAACGCACATATCCATGTGTATTACAACTTGCTTCTAACCGGCAC
>JAFSLP010000008.1 GCA_017448345.1 Paludibacteraceae bacterium
GTACGCGGAAGGGTGAGCAGGAGGCGTAGTTCATGCCGACACGGGCACAGAACTTAACGGACGAAGGCTCGCCGCCGTGCTCGCCGCAGATACCTGTACGGAGTCCCGGACGAACGGCACGACCTTTCTCTACCGCCATCTTGATTAATTGGCCGACGCCGTTTTGATCCAATACTTGGAACGGATCGACTTTCAGAATCTTCTTCTCCAAGTAAGCCGGCAGGAACGAAGCGATGTCGTCGCGGCTGTAACCGAAGGTCATCTGGGTCAGGTCGTTGGTACCGAAGGAGAAGTACTGCGCCTCTGTAGCAATGCGGTCTGCAGTCAGGGCTGCACGCGGGATCTCGATCATTGTACCAATCTCGAACTCCACCTCAACGCCGTACTCGGCGAATACCTCTTTTGCTACGCGCTGGATGATCTCTTTCTGCTGTTTGAGCTCATAGAGAATACCGATCAGCGGAACCATAATCTCCGGCATCGGGTTCTTGCCTTCCTGCTTCAGTTCACAAGCGGCGGAGAGGATAGCGCGGGTCTGCATAGCGGTGATCTCCGGGAAGGTGATACCCAGACGGCAGCCGCGGTGACCCAGCATCGGGTTGTTCTCTGCGAGTTGTGCAACACGGGTCTGGATCTCCTCAACGGAAACGCCCATCTCTTTCGCCATCTGCTCTTGTCCCTTCAGATCATGCGGAACGAACTCGTGCAAAGGCGGGTCGAGCAGACGGATGTTCACAGGCAGGCCGTCCATAGCGTCCAAGATACCTTTGAAGTCAGCCTTTTGGTACGGCAGCAGTTTAGCCAGTGCTTTCTCGCGTCCTGCGCTGTCCTTGGCGAGAATCATCTCACGCATAGCGATGATCTTCTGGTCGTCGAAGAACATGTGCTCGGTACGTGTCAGACCGATACCCTTGGCGCCGAAGGCACGTGCCACAGCAGCGTCGTGCGGCGTGTCGGCGTTGGTACGAACCTGAAGGTGTGTATATTTGTCGCAGAGGTCCATGAGCGCCTTGAAGTCACCGCTGAGCTCAGCAGCCTTGGTCGGGATCTCACCTGCGTACACCTGTCCGGTAGAACCGTTGAGGGAGATATAGTCGCCCTCTTTGTAGGTCACGCCCTCAATCTTAACGGTCTTGGCTTTGTAGTCCACCTGAATAGCACCTGCGCCGGAAACGCAGCACTTACCCATACCGCGGGCAACGACAGCTGCGTGCGAGGTCATACCACCACGAGCGGTGAGGATACCCTCGGCTGCAGACATACCTGCGAGGTCCTCAGGGCTGGTCTCGATACGAACCATGATAACTTTGTGACCGTTCTCATGCCACTCCTGTGCGTCGTCCGCGTGGAAGACAATCTGTCCGCAGGCAGCGCCCGGAGAAGCAGGCAGACCCTGGGTGATGACTTTCGCTTTCTTCAGCGCGTCCTTGTCGAAAACAGGGTGGAGCAGTTCGTCCAGTTTCTGCGGCTCGCAGCGCATGATTGCCTCTTTCTCGCTGATGACGCCCTCGCGTACGAGGTCCATAGCAATCTTCACCATGGCAGTACCGGTACGCTTGCCGTTACGGGTCTGGAGGAACCAGAGTTTGCCTTCCTGTACGGTAAACTCCATATCCTGCATGTCGCGGTAGTGGTCCTCGAGCTTCTGCTGGATGGCGTTGAGTTCGGCATAAAGAGCCGGCATAGCCTCTTCCATAGACGGATATTTGGATGCACGCTCTTCCTCGCTGATACCCTGGAGCGCTGCCCAACGGCGGCTGCCTTCGAGGGTAATCTGCTGCGGAGTACGGATACCGGCAACCACGTCCTCACCCTGTGCGTTTACAAGGTACTCACCGTTGAAGAGGTTCTCGCCCGTTGCAGCGTCACGGCTGAAGCAAACGCCAGTAGCGGAGGTCTCGCCCATATTACCGAAGACCATAGCCATTACGGAAACAGCGGTTCCCCACTCGTCAGGAATTCCTTCCATCTTACGGTAGAGGATAGCGCGCTCGTTCATCCAGCTGCGGAATACGGCGCAGATAGCGCCCCAGAGCTGCTCGATAGGATCGTCCGGGAAATCCTTGCCGGTCTGCTCTTTGATAGCGGTCTTGAAGCGCGCTACGAGGAGCTTCAACTCATCTACGTTGAGGTCCTTGTCCAGCTTGATACCACGGATCTCTTTTACCTCGTCGATAATCTTCTCGAACGGGTCGATGTCGGTCTTGTTCACCGGCTTCATACCCAGCACCACGTCACCGTACATCTGTACGAAACGGCGGTAGGAGTCATATACGAAGTGGGGGTTGTTGGTCTTAGCCACCATGCCCTCAGCTACGGTATCGTTCAGACCGAGGTTGAGGATGGTATCCATCATACCCGGCATGGACGCGCGTGCGCCCGAACGTACTGATACAAGGAGCGGGTTCTTCGGATCGCCGAACTTGCAGTTCATCAACTCCTCTACGTGCTTTACGGCAGCCTCTACCTCAGCGGTCAGTTCTTCCACAATCTTCTCCTGACCCACCTGGTAGTACTCGTTGCAGACCTCGGTGGTGATGGTGAATCCGGGAGGAACGGGCACGCCCACAAGGTTCATCTCCGCGCAGTTAGCGCCCTTGCCGCCCAGCAGCTCACGCATTTGTGCGTTACCCTCGGCCTTACCGTTACCGAAGGTGTAAACTCTTTTCTTCTTTTCCATTGTAATTGTTTGATATTTAATATTGAAAATATGTGTTTCTCACAAAAGCGGCGCAAAGTTACAAAAAAATAATGATATATGCAAGAACATAAGAAGAAAAATCTCTTTTATGCAGTTTTTTTTGTGTTTTTTTGTACCAAAGCGGACAGAGGTTTGTACCAATCTGTGTTTTGCTTCTGCCATAATTCCTACAAAAAGTATATATATACTATGTATATATATAGTAAAAGCACTAAATTTGCTATTTTCCGGTGTTATCTTATGGTTATCCTATGGTTATCCTATGGTAATCCTGTGGTTAGCTACGCTGAATCAACGCTAAAAGACTGGCAACACCTAATGCAAGAGAACAGGAAAGTCCAGAGAGACCAGACCGCTACGCTCTTCCGGAGGCATGAGGAGAGGCAACAAAAAAAGCCCGAAACGGGCTTTAGGAAGGGGAATAAAGTGGAGTATAGCGGACTCGAACCGCTCACCTCAACACTGCCAGTGTTGCGCTCTAGCCAGATGAGCTAATACCCCTTGCATCGCTTGCATCAAGGCTCAATACGACTCGCAACTGCGTTGCTTGTACCATTTAGCGAAAGCGGGTGCAAAGGTACAAATAAATTTTCATATATGCAAGCGTGCGCGTACTTTTTTTATTAAAAAGATGAATTTTATACATTTTTTGCGTTTTTATTGACGGATATTTTTACATATGAAGAAAATATAGTATCTTTGTAGCGTAATTACCCAAATATGTCTTGTATCTTAGTAACAAAATTACCCAAATATGTCTATGAGAAACATCAACCCGTTTTTCTACATTCTGTTAGGGCTCTGTTTACAGGTGCTGAGCGTGCCTGCAATCATGGCCCAAGATGAGATGGATGTCATCAAACGCGACCCTTCGTACATATGGGGTCAAGGTGTAGCCGAGACTCTTCAAGCCGCAGATGACAATGCCGTGAAAGACCTCATCAGCCAAATTTCCGTCAATGTAGACAGCCGTACAGAGACCACCGTGTCCAACGAGGTGGGTAACGACGATGTACATTCGTCCGTTTCCACGACCGGCAATCTGCGTGTCAGTTCATCCGTATCACTATCCAACTGCCGCCGCATCGTGTCGGAAGAGGGCAGTTATTTCATTGTGCTGCGGTATGTTGACAAGTCCGAGGTAGCAAAGATGTTCGACGCCCGGAAGACGAAAATCAAAGACCTGATTCATGCCGGCGAGCGCGCCGAGGAAATCAGCAAAGTAGGCGATGCTCTGCGTAACTACTACTGGGCTCTGAAACTGGTACTCTCCATCCCAGAAGAGCACCGGAGTTATATGACCACCGAGTCCGGCGCTCTGCTGACGACGAACCTGCGCGAACGAATCAACCAAGTGCTTGACAGCGTGCATATTACCGTACTGAAAGAAGAGAAAAACGCGGACGAACATATCGTGCGGCTGCAGTTCATGTACCACGGTCAGCCGGTGAACAACTGCGACTACACCTATTTTGACGGCTACGACTGGCCAACCGCTTCGGTCAAAGATGGCGTAGGTCTGGTGGACCTGCCAGCCGACACGAAGAACATGCTTCTGCGCGTGGAATACGAGTTCCGCAAACTCTGGAAATCCGACCCGATGGTGAACACGCTGCTGGAGCAGATGCCGTCACGTCTTCCGTTCTCCACGGCAGAGAAGCGCGTTGACCTGACCCGTACGGAACCGGTGGAACCCGAACCGCTGCAGACGATGAAAGAGATGACCAAAGAGATAGCCAGCGAGATGGTTGTCGATTCGCTTGCCGAATGCAAGAAGAAAGAGGTGGCTCGCCAAGCCGACATCGTAGCTCCTGTGATCCAAGCCATCGAGGAGCGGCAATACGACAATATCCGTCCTCTATGCAGCGAGAACGGCTGGAAATGGTTCGAGAAACTGGTCAAATACGGCAACGCGAAGATTATCGAGCGCGACTCGCTGTCCATCTCCTCTTTTGAAGACGGTTACCTGATCCGCGGAATCAAAGCGCGCTTCTCCTTCAAGAAGAACAACAAATCCTTCGTCGAGGACCTTGTCTTCTACACCAAAGACGGTCTGATAGACGGCATCAACTTCGGGCTGGAGCAGGGTGCCATCGACGACATCAACGGCCATAGTATGTGGGATGCGCAGTCGCGACTGGTACTTGTCAATTTCCTTGAGAACTACAAGACCGCTTATGCGTTAGAGCGTCTCGACTATCTGAATGCCGTGTTCTCCGAGGACGCGCTGATTATCGTCGGCAACCGCATTCCCCAGCAGAAATCAGCAGAGATTTCGGCTGTGGATATGGAGAGCTATGAGCACAACAAACTGACCAAAAACCAGTATATGAGGCAGTTGGAGAAAGTGTTCGCCAAACAGGAATATGTCAATATCCAGTTCGAGGACGCGTCGGTCAAGAAGACCAGCCGTACCAGCGAACGGTACGAGATAGTAATCAAACAGAACTACTATTCCGCCACGTATGCCGATAAGGGCTATCTATACCTGCTGGCGGATATCTCCAATCCGGCGTCGCCGATTATCCATGTGCGCGTATGGGACGAGAACAGAAACAACCTTATGAATTATGGAGAATGGATTTTCTAAATGGATAGGAGTAGTTCTACTCCTTGTGCTCGGCTGGAGTGCAGCCGAGGCACAATACGCAGTCAAAGCCACCACGCTGACACATGACGTGAAGGACCTGTCACAGCGCAACTCGAAGGTCTATGACCAGAACGGCGAACGATGCGCGCTAATCATCTTCGAGACACCGATACCCAAACTGTTCTCGTTCAATTTAGGCACCCTGAACTACGAGAAACGCCAGAACAAAGACGACGAGATATGGATATGGGTCAGCGCAGACGTGAAGAAAATGACCATCAAATGTACGGACTGCACGCAGCTGAAAGACTACCGCGTGTCTCTGAAAGGCGGCAATGTCTATCGCGCCAAACTGACCACCGGTCTGCCCCAAGAGACCGCCACCGTGCAGAATGTGCAACTCTACTGCGCGCACACGCCGTTCTATGTCTCCATAGACGGAGCCGCGCCGAAAGAGAGCACCGAGAAACTGTTCCACACCGAGCTGCCGATAGGCGTACACGACCTGACGGTTTCCGCCAAGCTGTACAAGACCTATACGGGTTCCTTCCGCCTGACGCGTGCCAAAGCATACAGCGATACTATCCGGCTGGAAGACAACTACGGCGAGATATTCTTCTCCGTCCAGCCGGTCAACTTCCAAGTATATGTGAACGACAAGCCGGTCGAGGTACACCGCAGCCTGAAACTGGAACCGGGTCAATACAAGGTATCCGTCCGCAAAGACCGCTATGAGTCGTTCGAGACATCAATGACCGTAAACGGCAGAGACCAGCAGCTGGTGAAGACGACGCTCAATCCGGCATTTGCGGTCTTCACCGTGACAGCCGCAGAAGAAGAGACCGAGATATGGATTGACGGCCGCAACAAAGGACATTTCCGTTCGTCCGTGGAGTTAGGGTGGGGCGAACACACCATCGAGGGCCGGCGCGAAGGCTACGACACATGGGAATATTCCAACAAAGAGTTCAACGCCGCCACTCCCCGCACCATCAAGATACCGAAACTGAACCGCCAATACGGCGGAATGCGTATCTCCGTCTATCCGCCTGAAGCATCGATTTATGTGGACGGCAAGCTGGTTAACTCCGAATCCGGCGTGTATGTGGACCCGCACCTGACCACCGGTCCGCATTATGTGCAGGCTCGTCTGACGGACTACACGTCCCAGCGCGACTCCTTCCACATAGAGAACGGCAAGATGTTCGTGCAGGACTATGTTCTCCGTCCGATACCTCTGGGTCGCGCAACCATCACCACCGATCAGGAGATAGGTATCTACCGCTATTCGAATGAAATCAACAAGTTTGTCTTCCTCGGTCACACCTCCTATACCGGCAAACTGCCGGCAGGCGAGAACACCATAGAGCTGCGCAACCTGTCCGGTGTCAGCTGCCAGTACAAGCTCTTCATCAACGACAAACAAGAGCACGAGCCGGTATCGTACCCATTCGCCCGCAAACTGATGATCCGGAAGAATGTGTCCGGCGGAGAAATCAAGCTGAAGGGTGGGGCATACCCTGCTTTTACTTTCAAAGCGAACAAGAAAATAAAGGTAGACCCGATGAAATACGAGGTAACCATAACGAAAAGAGGTTACGCGCCATATGTAGATTCCATCGACCTGAGCGACCCGAACACACCGTCACTCATCTACCGTGCCGACCTGCGGAAACCCAACGACACCACGGAACATAAAGTACGGAGACGCAACCCTCATCTATGGCGGTTCTATGACAACGCCGGACGGTGGTTTATCGGTATCATCGATTTCGGCTATACCTTCGATTTCAACGGTCAGCTGAGTGACCCCACCCAGTTCGGACATCTTGTCACTTTCGGTGTGCTGCCGCTCCGCTACAAGATGTTCGGCGTCAACTTGGTGGATTTCGAGGTGGGCGTGACGGATGCAGTATCCAGCTTCGCGTACAGACCGAGTATCTCGCTTTATGCGCCATGCGACCATGGTTTTGCATTCCGTTTCTACGGCGGTCTGAATTTCAACTTGCGCGACCGTGTGGAAACAAGCCTCGACCCGAAAAGGTCGTATGTCTTCGGCGGTGCTGCCATGCGGTTTAACTATATAGGCAAGTTCCCGATGGACCTCTTTGCAGAATATAAATGGCCGATTAAAGGGATAAAAACCGCTTCAATCAGCCAAAAAGAATTGTTGTTCCGGGTAGGAATATCTTTCTCCGCCGGAGTTGATTTGTAGTCGGAATCAGAGTCCGAGAATCAGGTCTAACTGCTCATGCAGTTTATCGCCCTTCTGCTCCAACGCGGCACGAAGGGCTTTTTTTGCGGACTGGCGAGCCATTTCGCTGTTGTAAGCGATGCGAACCAAGACCTCCGTGTTCTTCTTCTCGTTGGTACGGTAGCACTCCATGACGGGGATGGTTCTGCCGATAGACTGCGAGATAAGGTTCTTGCTTGTCATAACCGTCTCGGAGATAGAAGCCGCATCGTCAGCCGACAGCTGTTTGTTGGCAACGGTGTTCTCGACCAATGCGGTTACTTCGGTCTGAATCTGTCCTGCAAGGTTCGTGATTGCCAGCGACAGTGCAGCGGTGCGTGCAGCGTCATAGTGCTCGCCGACCGATGATGCCTCGCCCATGATGTATTTGGGGAAGAGGTCCTCGTCGTACTCGCATTGCATCAGGTAGGAACGCTCCAGCTGTTTTTCCAGCGACGACTGACCGGGTTTGACCAGCCATCCCTGTTTGGCAAGACGTTTGGCGTCCTTGCGGATAGATTTGTCCACACGGCTTCTCAGTTCCTTCTTGCTCAGCTTGCGGATTTCCTGACGCTCTTTGCGGATTTCCTGACGTGCTTTGCTGTTCTCCTTGCGCAGTTCTTCCTGCGTTTTCTCTTGCGCAAAACTGCTACCGATTGCCATGATGAGTGCCATGGCTACCATCAAAATTTTTCTCATAACAGATGTATTTTTAGGTTAAACAGAGGTTCAAAATCCGCCGCAAAGGTAATACAATTATTTTATATACGCAAATTTTGAGTGATTTTTTTCCTATTTATTTGCACATATAAATTATTTTTAGTAATTTTGCAGCGCAAACTAATACTAAAAACACAAAATCTATGACTGATTTGACTCTTTTGATGTACGTCGTGTTGGCGGCATCGGTTCTTGCACTCGGTTTTGCTTATTATTTCTACCGCTCCATGCTGAGCAAGGACGAAGGAACCGAACTGATGAAGACGATAGCCTCTCACGTCCGCAAGGGCGCTATGGCGTATCTGAAACAGCAGTACAAAGTGGTAACTATCGTCTTTGTGGTGCTGGCTGCGGTATTTGCTGTCATGGCGTATTTTAACCTTCAGAACGGAATCGTATGGTTCGCTTTCCTCACCGGCGGTTTCTTCTCCGGACTGGCAGGTTTCTTTGGCATGAAGACCGCCACCTATGCTTCTGCGCGTACCGCCAACGCCGCCCGTCAGAGCCTGAATGCCGGTCTGCAAGTGGCTTTCCGCAGCGGTGCCGTAATGGGCTTGACGGTGGTTGGTCTGGCATTGCTGGACATTGCGGGATGGTTTCTGATTCTCCAAAAGACCGGTCTTCTCGCGCTCGCGGGCGCGGACGCGGACCTTATTACAATAACCACCACCATGCTGACTTTCGGAATGGGTGCATCAACGCAGGCTCTCTTTGCGCGTGTAGGAGGCGGTATCTATACCAAGGCGGCTGATGTGGGTGCCGACCTTGTGGGCAAGACGGAGTATAACATCCCGGAGGATGACCCGCGCAACCCTGCCACGATAGCTGATAATGTGGGCGATAACGTAGGCGATGTAGCCGGAATGGGCGCCGACCTGTATGAGAGTTATGCCGGTTCTATCCTTGCCACGATGGCATTGGGCGCTTCGGCTTTTGCCGGTGCCGCTGTAGAGGGAATGCAGATGAGAGCAGTGCTGGCTCCATCGCTGATAGCCGCCTGCGGTGTGCTGCTGTCCATCATCGGTATCTATCTGGTGAAGACCAAAGAGGGCGCGGGTATGAAAGAACTTCTCCGTGCACTGAGTATAGGAACGAACACTGCGGCTTGTCTGATAGCTGTGGCTACCTTCGGGATTTTCGCATGGCTGTTCGGGACAGAGACAAGCCAATGGTGGCAAGTGTCGCTGTCTGTAGTGGTAGGTCTGCTTGCCGGTGTGATTATCGGTCAATCGACAGAGTATTATACCTCGCAATCCTACAAGCCGACCCAGAAAGTGAGCGAGAGTTCGCAAACCGGTCCGGCGACCGTGATTATCAGCGGCTTGGGATTAGGAATGCTCTCAACGGCTGTTCCGGTGATTACGGTTGGTGTGGCTATCATTCTGGCTTATCTATGCGCCAACGGGTTCCATGTGGAGTTTACAGCAGCCAACCTCTCTATGGGTTTGTACGGCATCGGTATCGCCGCTGTAGGAATGCTTTCTACATTAGGAATCACGCTTGCAACTGACGCATACGGACCTATAGCCGACAATGCCGGCGGAAACGCGGAGATGTCCGGTCTGCCTGCCGAAGTGCGCCAGCGTACCGATGCACTTGATGCGCTGGGTAACACCACTGCCGCTACCGGCAAGGGCTTTGCCATCGGTTCGGCGGCGTTAACTGCATTGGCTCTGTTAGCATCGTACGTAGAAGAGATAAAGATTGCGCTGATCCGTACCGGTGAGGCACTGCCGAATGGGGTAGAGGCAGCAAAAGCTACGCTTGTCGATTTCATGGATGCCTATAATGTCAACCTGATGAATCCTATTGTACTGGTTGGTATCTTTATCGGCTCAATGATGGCGTTCCTGTTCTGCGGACTGACGATGAATGCAGTCGGTCGTGCGGCGCAGAAGATGGTGGAGGAAGTGCGCAGGCAGTTCCGGACCATACAAGGTATCCTTGAGGGCAAGGCAGACCCGGACTATGCACGCTGTGTGGCTATCTCCACAAAAGGCGCACAACGGGAGATGCTGTTGCCGTCTATTCTCGCAATCATTGTACCGGTTGTCACAGGTCTTATACTGGGCGTGGCAGGAGTATTAGGTTTGCTGATCGGCGGTCTTGCGACAGGCTTTGTGTTGGCGGTCTTTATGGCAAATGCCGGCGGTGCGTGGGACAACGCCAAGAAATATGTGGAGGAAGGTCATTTCGGAGGCAAGGGAAGCGATTGCCACAAGGCGACAGTAGTGGGTGATACAGTGGGCGACCCGTTCAAGGACACATCCGGTCCGTCGCTCAACATCCACATCAAACTGTTGTCAATGGTCTCTATCGTCATGGCAGGACTCACAGTGACCTGCCACCTGTTATAATGAAAAACGACTCACAGCAATGTGAGTCGTTTTTGTTTGCGCAAGTGTCAACATCTCAATATACTTGGTTATATTGTATGTCGTTTACGGGTTCGAGCCATTCGTTGGTAGCACCGGGTAGCTCCTGCGTATGGATGGCAAGGTGTTGCATCCAGCTGTCCGCGGCAGCTCCATGCCAGTGCTTGACACCTTCGGGAATAGCAATCACGGTGCCGGGTGTCAGAGCAACGGCAGGCCTGCCCCACTCCTGATACCAGCCCTTGCCACTCACGCAAATCAGCACTTGTACCGCGCCGTGGTGAACATGCCAGTTATTGCGGCAACGGGGCTCGAAGGTCACGTTCGCCACACCGCCGTAGTACGGCTGCAAGAAACTCTGCCCCACGAAATACTGCGCGTAGGCATCATTGGGCTTGCCTTGCGGCCATTCCGTTTCTAACAGTCCGGCGAGTCTGCCGGCTTCGTCCAAGAGACCGTTGGCAGCGAGGGCAACGACGATGCCTTGCAACTGCTCTTCCGTCACGCCCATGTTACGCGCACCGGCGATGTGGGCTTTGAGTTGCGGTTCCACGCCCTGCAAACCACTGAGGGCGGAGACGGTGACCAACTCACGGTCGGCGTACGTCAAGTTATCGCGGGCGAAGATGTCTCCGAAGAGATGCGCCTTGAGGTAATAATCCGTCGCCGGTGCAAACTCGTAATTGAAGGGTTTTCCCGTCAGTTGGGTCTGTACGCGCGTTCCTTCTTTTAAGGCGTCATAATCATCGGAAAGCGGACTGGCGTCCTCACCCGTCAGCACTTTGGCACCTTTCGTCTGACGGTCACCGATGACGCGCTGCAAAGTACCTAAGGCATTGAGACTGCGCGGAAAACCCGTATAGGCGTAAAGTTGCGAGAGAGCCTCTTTAATCTGGCTGACCGTCAGTTCGGCTTCTAATCCGCCATGTATTGCGGATTCGAGAGCCACGAGATCACCCTTGGCTTCATTGCAGGCGATGGCAGACATACACGCCGCCTGCTCGGTTGTGAAAGAAAGTTGATTCATATCCTTGTTTTCTGTTGTTTGCTCGTTACTGCATGCCGCCGTCATCACAGCTGCAAGGGCAAGAATGATAAGTTTTGCTTTCATAGTCTTTGTAAAATCAATTTCGGGTGCAAAATTACTGCTTTTTTCTGATATACACAAGTCCGAATTGCAGAAAAGTTTGCCTGTTTCCCTGTTAGTGCCGATTTGTTATTGCCGATTATTAAGATTTCGCAGATTGCGCCGTGCAAATAAGTGGATCAGCAGTTATCGCTTCGCATGGATATATGGTTTAGAACAGGACCATCACGGGACCATGTTCCGACGAGAGCCAAATAACAGTACAATCAGAACAATAGCGGAGTGCCTAAAATCACTCCGCTTAAAAACTTTCCGACCATTAGGATTCGGACTATTTTGTTCCTCTGAGAAAGCTAAAGGAAAAAGGAAATAGCCTATTTCGTCGAACGCATTAGGGCAAACGCTTCTTTATAACCCAAGAACAAATACTTCAAAGATTTATAGTATTTAGGATGACAATTGATAAGAATGGTCCAGCTTGTCCAATTAATAAACGAATATAAACCCCAGAACAAGGCTCTAAATTTGTTGAACCATGAAACTTGGTATAGGTATATAAATCTATACCAATAGATAGTGCGATTGCGTGCAATTGAGAAATATCTGAGCGATTTATCTTCCAGTTTGCTTCGTGTTCTATGCCCTGCTCCCGCATCCAAATGTTTATACCGTGTACGTAGAGCATAAGCCATACGAAAACCTAATTTGTTCAATTTGCTAAAGAATACCGGTTCGTCATAACCGGAATAGGATGTGTATGAGCCTTCCTCCAACCACGTTTCTTCTTCAAAATGCGCGGCTTTTGCCCATTTTGTTTCAATGAAGAAACATTGAAAACAAGCAGTGGTACATAGATAGCAGGTATCCAAATTATTACTGTTAATATACACTTTATGGCCTGCTGCCAATGTTAATACATCCAAGTATTTCGATTTTCGGCGGCTGGTAAACATCTGCCCGGTAAAACCACTGCGAAGACGAGTTTTTAATGGATACTTTAGGTCTATGGTATTTGCATCCAAATTATTATCCATTCCTTGCATCGGCAAACAGCAATTAAGATTATTGGCTATCATGTACTGATACAATTCCTCCACCATCGTTGCTTCAAATTCCACATCATCATCCACAACAAGGATGTAATCCGATTTGGCAGCCAATATTCCTTCTGCGCGTTGGGTAGTCATCCCCTTTTTACAACGTACGATACGTTCATTACCATAAGAATAATCCAATTCATAACCATAAGGAATGGCCACAATAATTTCTTCCGGTTGGATAGTCTGTTTTGCAATAGAATCCAACAACGCTTTGTACTTGAGCCCTGTGTTTCCGAGGGTTCTGATGACAACAGAATACGATAGTTCTCTCATAGATTGACAGTTTTGTGCATAACTATCAATCCGAATACATAAAAAGATGTGAACTTCTTATGTATCTACCAAGGCAGCGTCGGAAATGAAGCCTCTATATCCAATAAGAAAGTTCACATCTAAATGCGAACACTACTATATATTGGATATAGAGAGACTCATTACCTAAAATGATGCCTCTATATTATTTCGATAAATCTTATTTCCTAAAGTTTCCGACGCTTTCGGTAGATACGAAATAATAGTAATGCTTTGTTTTTATTTAATTAGCGCACGCTTGCACTTGTCTTTCTCCGGTTTAACGTCTCGGAGAGGGACGATTATTTATTCCGCCGAGCGGATACTTTGGGCAATAAATGCCTTGATTTCATCTTCGGTCGGCAGCTGGATATGATATTTCTGCACAAACAGATTCGGATCCAAACCTCCGGTTGCATACTTGACCACCGTCTCGCCGTAGTCTGCGCACAAGAGCAAGCCTATGGGTGGATTGTCATCCGAAGTCATCACTTCGTGCTTGTAATAATTCAAATACATATTCAGTTGCGAAGCATACTCATGGTGGAACTTGTCAATCTTCAGTTCAACCAAGAAATGGCATTTCAGCACACGATGATAGAAGACCAAATCTATCCTGTAGTAGTCTCCGTCAATCAGTATCCGTTTCTGCCGCGCCTCAAAACAAAAACCGTTTCCGAGTTCCAGCAACATCGTCTGCATCTTATTCAAGATAGCGGTCTCAATATCTGTTTCGTCTATCTTCTCATGCGACTCCAAGTCCAGAAACTCAAGGGCTACCGGGTTGTGCAGCACATCTTTCGGAGATAAGTTCTGAGCCGTTTGATTGACCAGTTTGGAAAGCCCTTCTTTGTCTTTCGACAGTCCGCTCCGCTCATAATAGAGTGTGGAAATCTGGCGGTCTAACTCGTCATACGTCCAGCAACCTTTAATGGTCTCTATCTCATAAAAGGCTCTTTTGAGCGGGTCGTCTATTTTTGAAATAGCAGTCAAGTGTGAAATGGGCAGACGATAGAACAATTTATCAGCCGGCACTTGCCAAGCTTGCTGTTCCAATTCGGCGGATGGCGTCCGCCGAATTGCGGTGTTTTCAAATTCGGCGGTTGCCGTCCGCCGAATTGTATCGGGTAACGCTAATGGGGAATGCTGGACTTGTGCTCTCACATAGTTTAGAACCTCGCGCCCCAGTTGCGGATAGACTTGATACAAACGGCGGAACTCACGGAAACGACGCTCCGTTAGACCTTTGGTATGCAAGCGTTCCTCCAGACGTTTGAGCAGTTTTGCGCCATACCGGGCTTTGTCCTCGCCGTTCTGCTCAAACTCTACGATATAATAACCCATCAGCCAGTTACGTGAGGTCAAAGACAGATTGACCGCGTGAGCAGCTTGTTGTTGCAGAGCCGTTTGGATATTCTCGATATTTCGGGCTAACAATTCAAACGTCATTGTGTGATGTACATTTTCGGCTGCAAAGGTACTATATTTTTCGCAAATATGCAAATTTATTTGCAGAAATCGTAAAAAATCCCGCATACGCAAGTGTATGCAGGATTCTTTAATCAATTGGTTGTCGGGCGTTATTGCAGATTCTTATTTAAGAACTTAGCTAACTTGTCCCACGGGATGAGGTTTTTGGGTTCGCCGGTTCCGGCAGGGCCTGTGAAACCGCCGTCGTAGAGGTCGCAATGCGAGGCACCGGGGATGATGAGCAGTTCTTTGTTCTCCGGGCAGGGATTAGGAGCCACGACAGTCTTGTACCCCTCCGCCTTGCCGTCCACCATGTAGTGGTACGCAGCTTCGCCGAAATAACGGCTGTGCGCTTTCTCGCCGTGCATGACAAGTACCGCCGAACGGATCTCGTTGATGTAATAGAGGAACCGAGTGTTGGCGAACGCCTGCGTGCCGATGACACGCCAGCCGTCGTTGGAGTTGCCGGAACGGACGTGGTAACCGCGGGCGGTCTTGTAGTAATCGTGGTAGTCCTTGACGAATTGCGGTGCATCGTCCGGCAGCGGGTCCACCACACCGCCTGCCATGGCTGCCGGATCTGCCAGACGTTGTGCGGCGAGTGCCACACGCGCTTCGTGACGCGCCTCTTCGGTGTCAGCGGAATCAAAATAACCGTTACCGCTGACGCGGGTCATGTCGTACATCGTGGAAGCCACCGTCGCTTTGATACGCGGGTCGGCAGCCGCGGCGTTGAGGGCGATACCGCCCCAACCGCAGATACCGATGATACCGATACGCTCGGCGTCCACTTCGGGCAACTTGCTCAGGTAGTCCACCGCCGCCATGAAATCCTCGGTGTTGATGTCCGGCGAAGCCGTTCTGCGCGGTTCGCCCGAACTCTCGCCGGTGAAAGAAGGATCAAAAGCCAGAGCGATAAAACCGCGCTCCGCCATCTTCATCGCATACAGACCGGACGACTGCTCTTTGGTCGCACCGAAAGGACCACTGACGGCAAGCGCGGCACGCTTGCCATTTACCATTTGGGCATTTACCATTTGGTCATTTATTTGGTCATTGAGCCAATATAAATCGCCGACGAGGGTTATGCCGTACTGGGTTGGGAAACTTACCTTCTTGTGAGAGACTTTCTCGTTTAACGGGAAAACTTTGTCCCACGAATCATTTGCATTTACCATTTTATCATTTACCATTTGGTCATTTGTTTTCGCACAGGCGGCAAAGAGTACAGCCGCGAGTGCAAGGGTTATGAATGTTCTCATAGTCTGGCAACCAAATCAACGATTTTCTGTTTGGTGGCATCGGTCTTCTGCTCATCGATCTTGGCAGTTACGATGCCTGTGTTCTCAGCGTGCCAGTAGTTGCAGATGTCGCGGAACTCAGCCGTAGCGCCGTCATACACGCCCGGCGAATAGGACGAAACGAGAAGTGCCATCTTCTTTACTTTAGCCGGCGCATTGACGCAGTACATACGCTGGATAGCAGCCTGGATCTGTGCGCAGAGCGTGAAATAATAGATTGGCGCAGCGAGAACCAGCACTTCCGCCTCCGCCATGAGCGGATAGAGCTCCTGTATGTCATCTTTCTGGATACACGCACCGTTGCCCTTGCCGTGGCAGTATTCGCATGCCAGACAGCCGGCGATGTGCTTGTGTCCCACATTGACGATGGTTACTTTGTGACCTGCAGCCTCCGCTGCGTTCTTGTACTCTTCCGCCATCCAAGCGGTGTTACCTTTGGCTCTCGGCGAGCCCTGAAGAATTAAGATGTTCATAATGAATTATATTTGATGTTAATATTTCTTGTAAATCAGCGGCATGGCTTCGGGGGCTAAGGGGTTGGTAGGAAGCCTAATCGCGATCTTTTTACTTATAGGTTACGGTCTCGCTAAGAGGTTTGCGGCTGAAATGGTTCGCATGGGGTTGTACACCTTCCGCCGCATAACCGCAAGGCATGATAAACGACGGTTTATGGTTTGCCGGTAACTCAAACGCAGTAGCTACTTCTGCCGGATCGAACCATTTGACCCAGCAGGTGCCGAGTCCTAATTCGGTAGCCTCCAGCATCATATGTGTGCCAACGATGGAGCAGTCCATGTTACCGGAACTCTCGCCGTCTTTGGTCCATGCGAGATCTGTGTCATAACATACGAGAAACACCACCGGAGCATGGTAGGCACAGCGGGTCAATTCGTTGATCTTGGCGATTGCTTCCGGGCTTTGCAGCACATAGATGTGTTGCGGCTGAACGTTCTTCGCCGTGGGAGCTAACCGTCCTGCCTCCAGAATAGAGTCGATCTTGGCTTGCTCTACAGGAGTCTGTGCGTACTCACGTACTGCAAAACGTGTACGTGCCAAGTCCATGAAGCCATTTACCATTTTGTCATTTGTTTGATTGCAGGCAACCAACATCGCTGCTGCCATTAAACAGAATAATTTAATTGCTTTCATATGATTTGAATTTATATATTCTTGCCCATTTCGTATGCTTCTTGCAGCTTGGCGTGGCCGGAGATCTCACGCGGGTCGTTCACGCCGCCGCAGAACAGATGTCCCTTGAGGGCGCATTTCTCATAGCAGTCAATCCAGCCCTGCAGACCGCTCTCGGCGCGTTCCGGCACGAACGGTTCGTCCTCTGCAGCCGTCGTCAGCAGGTAGATGTCGCGGAACCGGTAATCCTTCGGATACATGGCGTTCATGCGGTCGATGAGGGTCTTCATCTGCCCCGACATCTCGTAGTAATAAATCGGCGTAGCCCAGCAGACGACGTCGGCGTTGAGCACCGACTCCATGATTGCCGGCACGTCGTCTTTGAAGACACACGCGCCTGTCTCCTGACATTTGAGACAACCGATACAGAACTTGATTTCCTTGCCACGAAGCGAGATCAGTTCCACTTCATGCCCTGCGGCTTTTGCGCCTTCGGCGAACTGCTCCGCCATCGCGTGGCTGTTCGACCCCGCCCGCAGCGAGGTGGATAAAACGACTACTTTTTTCATAATTTCAGAAATTGTCTGCAAAGGTACTGCTTTTTTCCGAAATATGCAAACACAAAATGCTGCAAATGATATATATTTTGCGGAAAAGTTTGTCTTGCTGCTTTCGATTGCCGATTATTAAGATTTTAGTGCGGTATCTCGTCGATATCCTGTCGGCCTATCGTCAGGTATCTGAGTCGTAACCAAGTCGTGTCCGGCAAGTAAAGGGGAAAATGTACTATTTTTAAGATTGGGACATTCTACCAACATCAGTCTATGACCTGCGCAAGGTCAGCGTAACGTCGGCTGATTTTTTGTTATTTGAAACGATGTTGAAAGGTCTATGATTGTTAAGAATTACCATAACAAAAGCAGATGGCTTCCGCCACCTGCCCTACTACGATTAGAAGTTTACTGTAGTTCCTACGCCATTACCCGTATAATTAACTTTCATGTCTGCGATTCGCCTTCCATGAACAATAAGTGGGATACTTATGATTGTAAGAGACGCTCCAACACCAAAAAGATAATAACTGGCTTCCACACAATTGGCTTTCTGCTCAATATTTGATGTTGTAACATTCACATTTCCAGCAACACAAGTGGCTATTCCTGCCACAAAGCAAGGAAGGCCAATGCCTAATGCAACACCTCCTGTAGATAGAAAGGCTCTACCAATTACCTCATTGGGATTAGAAGGAAGCGTTGATTGCGGTTTTGCAGATTTTTCGGAGAGTACACGTTGCCAAAAATCAGTGGACACTTCTTTGGTGGAATCATTAGCTAGACTAACTGTCAATTCTTGTTGTTTCTGATTAACATATTGGTTCACAGTACTTTCATCCAATATGAATTGTCCATCTGTTGAGAAATAGCGTCCAACACCTTCAATCTCAAAACTAGTAACGTCTTGGGGTTTAAGTTTTTTTGAATATCTAATAAACGCATCAGGTTCAACAACCAATAATGATTCATTATATGATATTAACTCTCCATTTATCTCTGTCCCGTCTTTCAACATGACTTTCACGTTTTCTGCATTTGTATATGCAGATGTGACAAGAATTTCCACTAAAATGAATAAGAATCTTTTCATACCAATTATTGTTTATTTGCCGTGATAATTTGACTTCCTTCTATTGCTCCCGAATAACCTCCTCCGGAAACGGTACCTGTAAGTTCTACGTTAATAGTTAAAGAGCCATTTATTAACTGAGCCGGCGCATAAATAGCTCTCATTACTATTGTTATACCATCTTTTGTTTCTGTTTGCGTTTCAGGATCCAATTTTAACACATCCTGTTCAACTACTCCTTTCCCAGAAACTTCATCACCAGTAATTTTTACGCGATTGCCGCTCCCGTCTTTTTTTATCTGCATTATTCCTCCTTGTCCTAAAGGAACATTTATATTTTGTCCAGCAAAATGCATTACATAATTTCCAGTCATGGTATATGAATACGTGCCGAGCAGTAAATCTCGCGAATCAGGTCCTGATGATTCACATGAAGTAATGGTAAAAAGACCCATAATCAAAGAAACATAAAATAATAATTTTCTCATAATTTATTTCGCTCACTTAATCCCATCGAGCATCGGTTTTAATTTGTTTATATTGTTTTTGATAAGAATATACAAAAAGCGTGAAACTTTTTCGTTTTTTTGGTCATACAGGATTCTGGACTACCTACAAGTACCAATTATCGAACAAAGCTCACGCCTCTCGTGAGCATCGTGCTTTGTTCTTGTACTTGTGTCAATTGAAGTGTCCAGTTTCGTATGACCAAGAATCGCGCAATGCTAATTTTTTATGTATGTTGTTTGTCTGTTGTTTTATGCCATAGGCTGATTTATTTGTTATATTTTTGTCTTTCTCCTTTCCCTGAGTACTCGGATGCACCGCTCGGAGAGGGACGTGTATTTATTGATTCAATTCGTCTTGCAAGTAGCTATACACATAGCCGGAAGATTGAAAATACAGACCCGTTTTCGGGTCGCTGAGTTTTTCAAACAAACGCGAGTTATACACCGTATCGAACGCTTCCTGCATCGCCAAACCGCGCTCATCCATAAGGCGAACGATGAGGTCTTTGATAATCTCCTCTTTCATGTTCTGAAATTCAGCCTGCGATACGTTCATTGTTTAATCAGTTGGTCAATCGCTCTTTGCGTACAAAAAGCGTATTGGAATGTGATACCTTTGGGATATTGGATACGTTTGAGAAACTCTTCAAACGTAATATAGTTCTGTTTGTAACGGGTAATCTGTGCGCCTATAGTATCGTTCGCAATCGGTCCATAGACTATATCGAACTTATGCAGCGTGCGCCCTTGCGGTTCGGTACGATGGTTATACACAAAATGCGCCCATTCCTCCGTGTAAGACTCAAAGCGTTTGTAAC
>JAFSLP010000117.1 GCA_017448345.1 Paludibacteraceae bacterium
ATCTGTAAGCTTGCTTGCAAGGAGTTTTTAGTAACAATTTGAACAAGGAGCATCGCTCCTAAAGCACTCAAAGGGTTTTATCGGTTTTTGTTTATTTTTTTAGTGGACAGTAGTGATCTTATTTAACAACTCGTCCGTACTCCTGTATGATTACAATAAGCCTAAATCGCTTGACTGGATTACCTGTCTGCATTAAAATTTCTCTTTCGTAGCCCCTATTAAACCGCTATTCTTCAAAATCCGCTGCAAAATTACAAAAAAAAATCTGAAATAAAATTGACAAAATCGTGCAAAATTCAAAAAAAAATTGACAAAATCGTGCAAAAGGGCATTTCTGTCAATTTTTCCACATAATTTTTCCACATTTCGGGAATATGCCACCCTCAAAATGGTGGCAACTCCGCTCCGGACGGAGCAGATTCCCCGGATGACCCCAAAACGCCCCGGAGACGTTTTTCTTATCCTCAGGAACGACAAATCGAAGAATTTTCTTATCCTTAGGAACAAATATTTTCAATTTACTTGCATATGTCAAAAAAAAGCAGTAACATTGTGGTCGCGTTCGGAAAAGCCCCCGTGCAAGCCATTCCGGCACAGCGGGCGAACGGTTACTTGTCAATCCCAAATAAACGTAACACATAAAATAACTATTAAATCAACAGAATTATGTCAAGTGTAAACAAAGTGATTCTTATCGGCAACGTCGGTGCAGACCCGGAAGTACGTTATCTCGATCGCGGCGTAGCTATCGCAACCTTTAACCTCGCCACCACAGAACGCGGCTATGTGATGCAGAACGGCACTCAGGTGCCCGATGTGACGGAATGGCACAGCATCGTCCTCTGGCGTAACCTTGCCGAATGGGCTCAGCAGAACCTGCGCAAGAGCATGAAAGTGTATGTGGAAGGCAAACTGAAGACACGCTCGTGGGAGAAAGACGGACAAATCCGGCGCAAGACAGAAGTCATTGCAGAGAATATCCAGATACTCTACCGCCCGGAGATATACCGTAACCAGCAGTCCGCCGCCAACAGCCAGACTCCGGAAGCCGCAGAGGATGTGAACGACGCAGCATCGCTGCCGGAGAACGAGGCACAGGAGCCGCAGCAGGGCGGATTCTTCAACGGACTGTTCAGATAACACCCCCCCAGCCCTTTTGCAAAGGGGAATTACGAATTACGAATTAAAAATTACGAATTGTTCCGTTGAGCAACAAAGAACGCTACATAGAATGGGCAGGACAGCAGGAGTATCTGCCGGTGACGATGACGCCATGGTGGCTTGACGCAGTGTGCGCCGGCAAGGAATGGGACGTGCTGATAGTAGAGGATACACCCTCCGCCCCCCACAGCAAAGGGGAGATATTGGGCGTGATGCCTTACCTGTTACGCAGGCGCGCGTGGTACAAATATATAGTGATGCCCCAGCTGACGCAGACCGGCGGTATATGGGTTACTCCGGAGGTGACCGCCGACCGGTGGAAGACCGCCGAGGTATGCCGCCGCATCAAAGAACAGATGGACACGATGGGGCTGGCGTATTATTACCAGCAATACCTGCCGGGCAGTCTGTGCGTGGACGCGATGCGCGCCTTGGGGTTCCGCACCCGCGAACGGGTGACCTACCGCGTGGAGGATCTCAGTGACTTGGACGCGCTGATAGCTTCGTTCAGCAAGAACAAACGGCGCCAGCTGCAGAAAGCCCTCTCGCTGCACGCAGAGCGGACGATGGAGGTGGAAGAGTTCTACCGGTTCCTGAGCAGTAGCCTTCATGCACGCAAACGCCGCTGCACCTACAGCCGCGAGTTCCTGTTGGTGTTGGAGCGCAAAGCGCGGAGGTTGGGGCAGTGCGCGATACTGAGTATCTGCAACGCTGACGGCAAACCCTACGCTGCCGCTTTCCTCGTATGGGACAAGCATTATCTCTATTATCTGGTGCCGGCTTACGACCCTGCTTTCAGCGAGTCCGGCGCAGGTGCCCTGCTGGTGCTCGAAGCCATGAAACTGGCAAGGGAGAAACATGTGCAGTTCGACTTCGAGGGGTCGATGGAAAGAGGCATAGCCAACCATTACAAGCAGTTCGGTTCCACGGCAGTGACCTATTGTAGCGTAGAGAAGTCGTACCGCCGTCTTCCCGCCTTTTTCATCCGTCTCTGCCAATACTTTGAGGATAAATAATTAATATTTCGTCAGGCGGACGAAAGTGATTCATGCGGTATCCGTTCTACATAGCCGGAAGTATGTTTCCGTCCATAGCACTCCCGGGCTTGCAAAAAGCCGCGAACCGCTATGTGATTTGTCCGTTCTACCATGCGGTCAGCGATAAGCCATTGCCGCACATCAGCCCTCTCTACCGCCACCGGACGGAGCAGGAGTTCCGCGCGGACATGGAATGGCTGACTGAGCATTTCGAGCCTATCCGTTGGAGCGATATTGACCGCTACGAAAAAGCCAAGAAACCCGCTTTCTGCCTTACCTTCGATGACGGACTGAAGGAGTTCTATACCATCGTGGCACCCGTTCTGGAGGAGAAGAAGATACCCTGTGTGTGCTTTCTCAACAGCGCTTTCATGGACAACAGGGATTTGATGTTCCGATACAAAGAGGCATTGGCCAAGCAACAAATCGACTGGCAGCATTTCTTGGAAAACGAACAGCCCTATATGACATACGCGCAGGTTCGCGAACTGCAAGAGCGCGGATTTGAGTTTGGCAGCCACAGCATGAACCATCCGCATTTCTACAAGCTATCCTTAAACGAGCAGTTGAATGAGGCCATCGGGTGCGAAAAGGAACTGGAAAAACATATTCATTTGCCGCACCGTCTGTTCTCTTTTCCTTTCGGGCAGGAATATCTGGACCCCGTAGCCATAAAGGTTCACAGCGGTACGCATGAGCTGGTCTTCGGAACAGCAAACATGCGTCCGGGAGGGGGCAATCTGGTCAACCGCATTGCGATGGACGGCACGGGTTTCAGCGCACGGGCTGTCATCACCGGTGAGTACCTGCGTGAGATAGCCCACCAACGATTACATGACTGACAAAGAAAAATATATTGCCTTCTGCGCCGCTCATCCGGTTCCGCTCCATGCACAGCCATGGTGGATGGATGCCGTGTCCAAAGGCAAAGGATGGGATGTCATTCTCGTTGGAGACGGTCAGGGGCGGACAGAGGCGGCAATGCCGTTTCACCGGGTTCACAAATACGGACTGCGCGCTATTCTGATGCCCGTCCACACACAGTACCACTATGCCTGTGTCGCTCCAGGTGCGCCTGAGGATATATATGCACGGCTGGCGGAAGCCTTGGACCACCGCTGCCGCACACAACGTATCGGATGGGTACGGCTGCAGGGGTTCTATCCCGAACCGCTGCTGCAGGCTTTCCGGAAACACGGCTTCAGCGTCTCCGAGCGGACAACATACCGTATAGCCGTCATTCCCGAGCGGCATAAACTGCCGGAACTGTTCTCCCAGAACAAACGGCGCCAGCTGCGAAAAGCGCAAGGCATGTCGCTCACGGACTTGCAGGCAGAGGATTTTTATGCCTTCCACAAAGAGTGCCTGCGGCGGCAGGGAAAACATATTGATTATCCGGAAGAATGGGCACGAGCCGTTTTACCCGAAGCGGTAGCGAGAGGAGAAGCGCGAATCATCGGCGCGCAGGACGCAGAGGGACGGACACAAGCGGCTATGTTTCTGGCATGGGACGAACAATGGGCGTATTATCTGCTGCCGACCTATCATCCTGCCTATAAAGACTCCGGCGCAATGGCGTGGCTGACAAACGAGGCGCTTTGCATCGCACAGGAGAAAGGGCTCGGCTTTGATTTTGAAGGCAGCATGACCCCCTCCATCGCCTCCTCCTACCGGCAATTCGGAGGCAACCCCGAAACGTATTACACCATAGAGAAATACTACAGTCCGCTTATACGGGCGATAATTAAACTCCGACAGCAGCTATGAGAGTACTGTTCCTCACACCTTGGTATCCGTCCGAGAAAGACGCCATGTTGGGTCTCTTCGTGCAGAAGCACGCGGAGGCTGTCCGTGCGCAGGGTTGCGAGGTACGCGTCATCTTCTCGCAAGGCTGGCTTGACACATGGCGCCAATGGCGGACACTCCGCCGCGAAGGATGGATGCCGGACGTAGTGCAGCTGAACGTCATCCAAAAGCAAGGTCTCCTCGCCCTCTGGCTCAAACACCGGTACGGCGTTCCATATGTCATCATAGAGCATTTTACCGGTTACCTGCCGTCAGGTAACACTATCTCCTCCCATAGTCTGCATACCGCTTTCATGCGATATATATGCCAAAACGCCGAAGCCGTAATGCCTGTCAGCGAGGATTTGCAGAAAGCGATGCAGGCGTTAGGGTTCAAAGCCAAGCGATGGAAGATAATCGACAATGTGGTAGATGATTTCTTCTTTGACATACCGAAGCATCGAAATATCGAAATACTGAACCACAGGAAAACACTCCTCCATATCTCCTGTTTTGACGAGCCTCACAAGAACGTGAAAGGTCTGCTCCGAGCCGCCAAAATGCTGAGCGAGAAACGCCAAGACTGGCAGTTGGTGCTTGTCGGCACCGGTGTTGACTATAAGGATGTCCGTGCGTACGCAGAAAGCCTCAGCATCCCTAAAGGAATACTGCGCTGGACGGGCGAACTGACACCCCGGGAGGTGGCGGAAGAGATGTCTCGCGCAGACGCTTTCGTGCTCTCCAGCCGGTATGAGACATACGGCGTAGTACTCGCAGAAGCCGCAGCTGCGGGCTTACCTATCCTTTCCACACCCGTCGGCATCGCAGAGGAAATAGCCGACCTCATCGTACCGCAAGAAATAGCACAATACAAGCCGGGCAAGTTCGCCGAGTTCATCGAGGCAATATTGTGGAGTCAGGAAGCCGTCTGCAAAGTAAGCCCTGTATCGGATTTCAGCCGCTTCTCGGCAGAGGCGGTTGGCAAACAACTCAAAGAGATCTATGAAGAAGTTCGATGAATATCATTTCGAATCCGATGGATGCCTTCTGCACACATTCGGTGTACTCTTTGAGGCAGACAGCCCGGAAGAGGCCATCCGTCGGTATAGAGCGGGAGAGATTTCCTTTTGGAACAGTTGGCGAGGGTCTTTCTGGGGTATATTAAAAGACAAGAACAACGATATTACCCTCCTTTTCAATGACCACATCGGCAGCAAAATGGTTTTCTATGCACAGACCGTCGAGGGGTTGGTTTGGGACACTAATCCTTTCGATTTAGCCCGTGCAACAGGAACCAAAACCGACAATGAGAACTATCTATGGCAGATGTTGATTTATGGCTATTCGCCTGATGGCGAAACCGCCTATAGTAATATTCACCGCTTATTGGCAGGGGAATATATATACGCCCAAGGCTCAAAGATAGAGAAACGTACATATCACCGCTTTGACAACACGCCCAATAATCTGCCTTTAGAGGAGAATATCGAACGCATGGATGCCGCTTTCCGTCAAGCCGTAGCGCGAGTCATTCACAAGAACGAAGAATGCGGCTATACTCATTATATTGCACTGAGTGCAGGTTTGGACAGCCGGATGACCAACCGCATAGCGCATGATTTTGCCACAACACCCATTCATAATATTACCTACTCGCAGAGTGGTTTCTATGATGAAACGATTCCACGCGAATTAGCGGAATATTGGCATAACATATTTCACTTTACTGCGTTAGATGGCGGTGAGTGTTTGCGGTGTTTGGATGAAGTAAGCCGGATGACCTGCGGCTTGGTGCATTATAGCGGTGCAGCGGAGACACTATACGGACTACCGGAAGAAGCAAAGACAAACGGGGGCGTTTTTCTCACAGGAATGGTTGGTGACATAATTGCAGGAACAGCTTATACGAATCGCAACCCTAATCAAAAGTACCATTACGGGGAGGGGGCAATCTTGCACGGCTATGAAAATATCTTACAATCTGTCCTGCCTACGAACTTTGAACAACTCTATCCTAACAGGGAAATATATTATTTATACGTTCGGGGCTTTAATTGCGCCAACTTAGGTTCTCCTCTTATTCACCAAATATATGGAGAGTCGTATTCGCCTTTCTGCGACGTAGATTTTCTGGAAACGGCATACAAGGTTCCTCTCGCACAGCGATGGAACAACCAATTATACGACCAATGGATATTACGCAAATATCCGGACATGGCACAATGGAAGCACAACGGTACATATACGATTGGTAATCGTCCACAAAAAATCAGTCTGTTCGGTCGTGCTATACCTATAAGCGAAGTTCCCAAACGCATTGTCTGGTATATTCTCAAACGGCTGCACATCCATGATTATTACACTGAGACAGCCGGTAAAACGATGACTCCCGAAGATGACTGGTTCACAGAAAACGCCACTCTCCGAAGATGGTCAGAGGAATATCTGGAAACAAATATGGACTTGCTGAACGGTTTTCCCGCAGTAAACCAAATGGCGTTACAATTGAGCAAAGGGAACGCCACCGAGCGTATGCAGGTACTCTCTCTACTCGCCTGCCTGCGTCAAACGCGATAACTCATAACGCTTCAGTATGACAATATAGCATACCAGTTGGGCGAGTAATACAACAGTACCTGCTACGGACATCAGGATTATCGCCCATTCAAAACTATTCACCCATATTCCTATGCCCATCGCTGCCACGCGAAGCACAAGATAAACAATCTCCAAAACCAAGAATAGTTTCTGCTTGCCAAACACTTCGCTGATAAAAGCAAGCGGAGCCACTAAGCACACGCAGGTCATCCATGGCATCATATACCGGATCAAGGCGGCTGTTTTCTCCCAGCCGTCTCCGAGAAACAGATTCACCAGCCAAGGCAAAATGACCGTTATAACAGCCATCACGGGTATTACGAACGCCACCGCCCGAAGCCACTGTTTCCTGAGCCACGGAACTATACTTTCATGATTTCGTACGGACTGCGCAACATGTTCAAAGAGTACTTGATGCACAGAAGAGGTAATCATGGATATTGGTCGGAAAGCCAACGTCATCGCCATAGCAAAAAAACCAAGCTGATTAAGCCCGAAATAAGGGGTTAGCAACAATGCAGGCAAATTGCCGCTAAGATTATTAATCAATGTGCGGGGCATGCTATAAAGAGGAAAACGCTTATATCGATTAGCTATATCCTTTATAGGCTCATCATGGGATTGCCATAACCCGTGAAAGGCTTCCTTACTACGACAAACAGCCACCGAAACAGCAATAAACGGAGACAGAACGGATGATAGGACAAGACCGCTGCGCAGCCATCCCAGCCATCCGAAGAGCAACTTGGTCAACACACCTGTAGCAGACTGATTCAGTTGGCAGGCACTGATACGTCCGTACTCACGTCTGCGCGTCAGCCATGCATTATAAACCGCCCAGCACCCCGTCAGTCCCACATAGGGCACCAAGAGCCAATACACGGCGGATAAACTTGGTGCTTTTAAGAGATGTGCTATAGATGCAGAAAAGGGGATTGTTAAGGTAATTACTATGAGCCAGCCCAACAGCACACAAAGGGCTACACGCGCCACGCCGGCAGCCTCGTTTTCATGTGAAGGAAGAAGAACCGCATTCTGGTATTCACTTGTTGCTAACAAAGACAATATGCCCCCTATGCTCATGAAAAGATTGAGCAGACCGAAATCATCGGGGGCGTACATGCGTGTGAGCACAGGATAGACCAGCAAGCCTATCACTTGCGCAATGATGTTTGCAAAAAGAAGCCTTGCCGTGTTGTGAACAAGTTCGTTATGCGTCTTCTGTAGAATATTCCAACCCATAGAAAAGAAAATCGCACCTCCTGTTGAGAGGTGCGATTTGTTAATCATACTACACCGCTGAAACCCATGAATGCCATGGCAAGCAGACCTGCCGTGAGGAGCGCGACAGGCGTTCCTTTCATTGCTTCGGGCACTTTGTTGAGCGCCAGCTGTTCGCGTAAGCCGGCGAAGAGAACCAGCGCGAGTGCAAAGCCGATGGCGGTAGCAAAAGCATAGACGGTGCCGGAGAGCAGACCGTATTCGGCGCCGAAGGGCAGTTTAGCCAAGAGCTTGTTTTGGTCGGCAACGATGAGTGCTACACCGAGAATACAGCAGTTGGTGGTGATAAGCGGTAGGAACACGCCCAACGCCTGATAGAGGGCAGGCGAGACCTTCTTCAGCATAATCTCAATCATCTGCACGAGGGCGGCGATGACGAGGATGAAGAGGATGGTCTGGAGGAACTCCACGCCCCAGAGAACCAACAGTTTCTGCAGCAGGTAGGTAACCACCGTGGCGAGTGTGAGCACAAACGTAACGGCTGCACCCATACCCAGCGCGGTGTCAATCTTCTTACTTACACCCAAGAACGGGCAGATACCCAAGAACTGGCTCAATACAATATTATTAACGAATATTGCAGAGATGAATATCAGAAAATATACCATAAAGCTATTTACAATTTAATCATTTACAATTTGGTCATTTACTTCTTCTGCAGTTTGTTGACGGCAGCCATGAGGTAGGCGAGGCAGATAAAGGCACCCGGAGCGAGTACGAAAATCAGTGCCGCAAACTGGCTGCTGTAAATCTGGAAACCGAAGACGGAGCCTGCACCAAGGAACTCACGGATGATACCGAGCACGGTGAGCGAGAGGGTGAATCCCAGACCCATGCCGAGTCCGTCAAGGGCAGAGAGCCCGACGGTGTTCTTGGCAGCAAACGCCTCGGCACGCCCGAGGACAATACAGTTCACCACGATGAGCGGGATGAAGAGGCCGAGCACATCATAGATGGCGGGCAGGTATGCCTGCATTGCCAGTTGCACCATCGTCACGAACGTAGCGATGACCACGATGAAGGCAGGGATGCGCACTTTGTCGGGAATCACATTCTTGAGCATGGAGATGACCACATTCGAGCAGACAAGCACGAAGAGGGTAGCCAGACCCATGGACATACCGTTGACGGCAGAGGTGGTAGTAGCCAGCGTAGGGCACATACCGAGGACCAACGCAAAAGTAGGATTCTCCTTGAGAATACCGTTGGTGAGAGTCTTTAATGCGTTATTCATATTTTTTCCTCCTTTTCTGTGTTATTGTCCGGAGTTTCCGGAGATACCGGTGTATCCGTTACTTCCGTTTCATTGTTTAACATGCTTGCACCGGTAGCAGCCTCCACATCCTGTGCGGCGATGGCAGCATAGGCTTTGTTGACCGCTTTGAGGAACGCGCGCGAGGAGATGGTAGCCGCTGTGATAGCGTCCACCTCGCCCCCGTCCTTGCTGACAGCCAGTTCTCCGGCTTTCTTGCCGATGATGGAGCGGTGGGCTACAGCATCTTTGAACCAGTGGTCGATATGTGCTCCCAGACCCGGAGTCTCGGTTTGCTTGAGAACCACATAATCGAGCACTTTGCCTTCCGCATCCAGACCTACCATGATGACTTGCGGTCCGTCGAATCCGACCTCGCTGGTCTCTACGGCGGTAGCTATCCATTGGTCGCCCTCGTAAGCCTTGTAGATGGTGAGACCTTCAACCTCTTCCGGCTCGGCGATAGTGCAGCCCTGCGGCAGCACGGCTGCGATAGCCGCTTTCTGTTTCTGTGCCTCCTGCACGGCGATGGTCTCTGCTGTGAGCGTATAAACGCCTGCCAGTGCGCCTGCTGCCACCATGGAGATGATGACGAGGCTGAGCACCATATTTTTGAATGTACTTTCTAATTTAGCCATGATCGTATCTCCTTATGCTTTTTTAGGTTCGCCGAAACGTTGCGGACGAATCCGGTTCAACAATGGAACGCAAGCGTTCATAATCAGGATGGCGAAGGACATACCTTCGGGATAGTTGCCCCATGTACGGATGACCATGACGATGAAGCCGATGCCGATACCGAAGATAATCTTCCCCCACGCGGTCATCGGGCTGGTGACATAGTCCGTAGCCATGAAGAACGCGCCGAGCATCAGACCACCGGTAAGGAGTTCGTATCCCACATAATGGCATGTGTCAAGCCCCTCAGGGAGCGCACCCGCCCATCCTGTGCAGGCGGCGAAGCAAGCTACGGTAGCGAGGATGGCTACAGGGATATGCCATGTGATGACGCGTGTGCAGATGAGGAAGAGTCCTCCGAGGATGAGTGCAATCGCACTGACCTCACCGAGCGAACCGCCCATGACGCCGAGGAACGAATCCCAAAGAGAGGGCAGCTGGCTGATAGCCGAAGCGTCACCGGCTTTGACGATTTGCTTGAGGAAATAGAGCGGAGTGGCTCCTGTCTCGGCGTCGATATACGCCCCGTTGAATCCTTGCGGCGTGGGCCAAGTGGTCATCTGCGCCGGATAAGCGATGAGGAGGAATACACGTCCGACCAGCGCCGGGTTGAAAAGGTTCTGTCCCAGACCGCCGAAAGTCATCTTACCCACACCGATAGCCACTACGGCACCGATGACAACAATCCACCAGTCGATAGTGGAGGGCAGGTTGAAGGCGAGGAGCAGACCGGTCAGTACGGCAGAGAGGTCGCCGATGGTCTGGCGTTGCTCTTTGAGCAGATAACGGCTGATGACATACTCGGTGCAGATACAGGCGAGAATGGCGATGCATGCCGTGATAAGCGCGCCCCAGCCGAACTCAATCACTGAAACCACGTATGCGGGCAGCAGCGCGAGAATGACCAGAAGCATATTCCGGCGGACGCTGTCACCACTATGGGCGTGCGGAGCCGGAGCGACAATGAATTTATTCATTTTATCATTTACCATTTTTTCGTTTATTTAATCATTTGACCATTTATTTCTTCGCAGCAGCAGCGCGTTCGCGCAGGATAGCGCCCACTTTGGCTTTTCCGGGACGGATGCCGTCGAGCAGACGGCGGTGGGCAGGACAAGTAAATACGCAGCATCCGCAGTCGATACAGTCCATGATGTCATGTTTCTCCAGTTCGTCCCACATCTGCAGTTCGCTGAGGCGGCTGAGCAGATAAGGCTCCAGCCCCATCGGGCACGCCTGCACGCACTTGCCGCAGCGGATACAGTTCTGCTCCTCGGGACGGACACTCTCTTCCTGCGAGAGGAAGAGCAGTCCTGACAGTCTCTTGTTAGCCGGCATGCCTTCGGTATGGTCCATGGCGCGTCCCATCATCGGTCCGCCGCCGATTACTTTGCCGGTGTTGACGGGCATTCCGCCAGCCAAGGCAATCACTTCGTCAACCGGTGTACCGAAACGGACGGAGTAGTTGCCGGGTTTGGCAACGTGCTTGCCGGTAACGGTCATCACGCGGCTGATGAGCGGTTTGTTCTTCTGCACCGCCTCATAGACGGCAAAGACGGTAGCTACATTATCCACCACGGCGCCGACCTCGATAGGTAGCGCACCGCTCGGCACCTGACGGCCGATACAAGCGTCAATCAGCTGTTTCTCACCGCCCTGCGGATATTTGAGTTTGAGGGGTTGTACCTCGATACCCAGCTTGCTCTGCGCCAGCTTGGTCATGTGCTCGATTGCATCTTTCTTGTTGTTCTCGATACCGATGATAGCGCGGTCCACGCCCAGTGCTTTCTTCAGGATCTCGATACCCACGATGATTTCCTCTCCATGCTCCATCATGAGCTGGTGGTCGCATGTGAGGTACGGCTCGCACTCCACGCCGTTGATGATGAGCACCTCCGCTTTCTTGCCCGGAGGCGGCAGCAGTTTGACGTGTGTCGGGAAACAAGCACCTCCGAGACCCACGATACCGGCAGCGGCAATCTTGTCGATGATAGCTTTCGGCTCCAGCGTGCACTGACGCACGATGTCCGGCTTGCGGTCAATCTCCGGCAGCCATTCATCCCCTTCCACAGCGATGAAGACAGCCTGTCCGGGTGCGCCCCAAGCGTCAGTCCAGTCACCAATTTTTGTCACTGTACCGCTCACCGGCGAACAGATATTCGCACTCACGAATCCGCCTGCTTTGGCAAGCAGTTCGCCCACTTTCACTTTCGCTCCTACTTCCACCACAGCCTGTGCCGGTGCGCCGATATGCTGCACCAAAGGAATGATAGCTTCTTTGGGCAGCGGGCACTCCGTGATAGGCCGGTGTGCGGAGAATTGTTTGTTGTCCTGCGGATGAACTCCGCCTATTTTGAATGTACGCATTCTGAATTAAAAATTTAAAATTAAGAATTACGGATTACGCTTTTTGAGCCATAGAGATTAGATTGGGGAATACGGCTCTCGGCGTAGCGAGTGCTTTGATTTTGGCAGCGACAGCGGGGTCGAAGCCTTTCTTGCCTCCCGTCTCAGCCGTCTCATTAGCCGCAGGCTCTGCGGCCTCACCAGCCGGTGTGAGGATTTTCTTCACTTCCTCCATGGTCGGGTCTCCTCCCACAGGGCATGCCAGACCATCAATACCTCCTGCCTTGACACATGCTTCCGCAAAGTTCCGGCAACCGGCAAATCCGCATCCTCCACAGTTGGCACCGGGCAGCACCGCCTGCACCAAGTCGATTCGCGGATCTTCTTCCACTTTGAAGAACTGGCTGACGAAATACAGCAGGATGGCTGCCACCAACGCCGTCACGCCCAGCACTCCCATTGAAATCAGAATAAGATTCATGTTGGTTGTTTGTTTTTAATTGTTTGTTATTTTGTTTATGCTAATTTTCGTTTCTTGGATGTAATGACCATGTGTTGCATAGCATGTTTCTATGACATTCCTATTACTTGCCTATGATATGATGTTATAAACGGCAGTAAAACAGTGTGTTATAATTTCCTTGCTGTGAAACTGAAATCTTTCTGCAGCCTGTGTTTGAAGACGCTCAGCCCGATATAATACAGCGCGATGGCGCAAAGCGAGAGTGTCCCTACGACGGCTTCGGACCAGCCTGTGGTGAGGTCCAAGACCGCAATCACCGCCATCATCACTACAAAAGGCATGATATACGCCAGCAGCACGGCTTTCCAAGCCAGCCTTTCGCGCACCAGCACCTCCACGCGGTCGCCCGGATGAAGCGGCTCGAGCATCACCACGTCCATCTCTTTCTCCTGACTCTCGGAAGAGACGCACATACTACGGGCTTTGCACGCCGAGCAGGCACTCGTCTGCACGATAATTACATGCGCGAACCTGCCGTCCGTGCGTGTCACCACCCCTTCATGCCGAATCATTTCATCCATGTCCATAAAATAAAGCGACTGCAAAGATACAAATAATTTTTCATATACGCAAGCGCGCACGTCCTTTTTATTAAAAAATATGGATTTTTAACCTAAAAATCGGTTTCTTTCAACTTTCGGCTTTCGACTTTCGATTTTTTATAGTATCTTTGCATGCTATTTTTGCGTAAAATGGCAAATTGTAAATGACCCAATCGTAAATGACTTTATGCCCAGAACTTTGTCAAAATCGAAAAATATAGCCGAAGACCGTCCAACGGAGCGGGCGATTCGCGTGGAGCGGACCAACTGGATAGAGACGGTAAGCCGAATTCTTGCCGCGCGTGAGACGCGGATGGTCATCGGCATTCTGCTGCTGACTTTCGCGGCAGTTGCTGCATTGGCGTATGTCAGTTTCCTGTTCACCGGCACGAGTGACCAGTCCGTCTTGGCGCTGGACCGTCCCGAACGGCTTGCCAACCGCGAGGCTGTCCGGAACCTCTTGGGGCTTCCCGGGGCACGTCTGGCGCAGTTTATGATTGACGGCAGTTTCGGTTTCGTCAGTATTCTCTTGGTTTTTATGCTGACCATCTATGCGCTCAGGCTGATGCATGTGCTCAAGGATATCCACGCGGTCAAGCTGTTCTGCTGCACCGTCTTCTGGGTGCTGTGGGGCGCGATGGTGCTGGGTTTCGCGCAGCAGATGGTGCATTCGGGCGTCTTCCGGTGGGGCGGACAGTTCGGCTCTTGGGCTGCCCGGTGGCTCTCCAGCTATGTCAACACGACCGGTACGGTCCTCATTCTCCTCTCCGCGCTTGTCATCTTCCTGATAGTGACCGACCCGCGTTTTATCGACCGCTGTAAAGCTTTTGGCACGTGGTTTGCAGGGCTCTTCAAGAGAAAACCCAAGCCGGTAGTACCGGAAGAGCCGGAAAACCCGGAGATTCCGGAAATCCCGGACAGTCCGGATAATCCCGAAAATCCCGGAGAGCCGGAAATATCCATAGATATCCCTGTCGGGGACGAGGAACCGCAGACCGGCAGTCCGGACGATGTGCCTTTCACCATAGAGCCGCTGACGGACGAAGAGACAAAACAGGAAGAACCGGAAAACCCGGAGAACCCGGAAGGTCCGGACAATCCGGAAACGCCGGAGAACACCGACCCCGGACTGGAGATAGAAGATGTGAACGAAGACGAGTTATACACCAGAGACCCGGACAAGCTCTTGGAGAAACTCGGTCCGTACGACCCGCGCAAGGATTTGGAGTTCTTCAAATTCCCGAGCCTGAACCTGCTGAAGGTCTATGACAACGAGGCGGCGCCGGTCATCAACGAGGACGAGCAACGCGCCAACGGCGCACGCATCGTCACCACCCTGCGCAACTACGGCATTGAGATTGAGTCCATCAAAGCTACCGTCGGTCCCACCGTCACGCTCTATGAGATAGTGCAGAAAGCCGGTATCCGGATTTCGAAAATCCAGTCGCTGGAGAACGACATCATGATGAGTCTCTCCGCCACGGGAATACGTATCATCGCGCCTATGCCGGGCAAAGGAACCATCGGTATTGAGGTGCCGAACGAGAAACCGCAAGTGGTGTCCATGCACTCGGTGCTGGCGTCCAAACGGTTCCAAGACGAGCAGAAGATGCGTCTGCCGATAGCCTATGGACGAACCATCACCAACGAGGTCTTTATGTTCGACCTCGCCAAGACGCCGCACCTGCTTGTCGCCGGTGCCACGGGAACGGGTAAGTCCGTCGCCATCAATGCTATCATCACCTCGCTGCTCTACAAGAAACATCCGTCGGAGCTGAAGCTGGTGATGGTGGACCCGAAGATGGTGGAGTTCGCGCCGTACAAACCGCTCATCAAGCATTACCTCGCCGCTATGCCGGACACGGACCCGGAGCAGATAGTCATCACCGACTGCGACCGCGTCATCAATACCCTCAACTCGCTCGTCATCGAGATGGAGAACCGCTACAAGCTGCTGATGGATGCCGGAGTGCGCAATCTGGAGGATTACAACGACAAGTTCGTCCGTCGCCGACTGAACCCGAACAAGTTAGTGGGAGACAGCCTGCACCACCAGTATCTGCCATATATTGTGATAATTATCGACGAGTACGGCGATTTTATTATGCAGGCAGGCAAGCAGGTGGAGACGCCTATCGCGCGTATCACGCAGAAAGCGCGTGCGGTGGGAATGCACATGATTCTGGCTACCCAGCGTCCGTCTGTGAACATCGTCACGGGTGTCATCAAGGCGAACATCCCGACGCGTATCGCGCTCCGCACGCAGTCTGTGATTGACAGCCGTACTGTGCTGGACGCCAAAGGCGCGGAGCAGCTCATCGGACGCGGAGACAGCCTCTATGCCGGAAACGCCTCCATCACACGTGTGCAGTGTGCCTTTGTCGATACGCCCGAGGTGGACGAGATAGTGAAGCATATCGCCAAGCAGCAGCGTTATACCGAGCCGTACCAACTACCTGAATATGTGGGCGAAGGCGGCGAAGGAGAAGCATTGGCTCCGGGCAGCGTAGACATGAAACGGCTCGACCCGATGTTCGGCGATGTAGCACGCTACGTGGTCACCAAGCAGGAAGGCTCCACCAGCCGTCTGCAACGCGCCTTTGAAATCGGTTACAACCGTGCCGGCAAACTCTCCGACCAACTCGAGGCCGCCGGCATCGTCGGTCCGAACAAAGGTCCCAAAGGTCGTGACGTGCTTATACAAGACCTCAGCCAGCTGGACCAACTGCTGGAAGAGCTGGGCGTAAAGTAGCCAAATCAGACTGGCGAGACACTAACGAGAGAGAATCGGGTAGGGGAAAATACGAAGGCATAAAGGAACTAAATGCTATGCAAATGTTATCAATCATATTGACTGTCCTCAGTTCGTTTCTGGCGAATATGGAGACAAAGACGCTGCAGTCGGCTTTCACCGTGACCGTAGCGGAAGAGGTAAATGCACCGATGAATTTCCCCGGAGAGATTATTATGCAGGGGAGTAACTTCCGTCTGGAGATGATGGATATAGAGGCGGCGTACGACGGCAAGACGATGTATATGTATTCCAGCGAGACGGACGAACTGACGCTCTCCAACCCGACCGAGCAGGAGTTGCTGGAAGCCAATCCGTTCCTGTACGCCAAGGCGTTAGTGCCGGTGTGCAACGTGACGGAAAGAACAACCCAAGATGGATTACAGACCATTGTGACGCTGACCCCCAAGGATCAGTCCGTCGGCATCAACCGCTTTGTGCTGAAAGTGCGCAACAACGACCTGATGCCCCTGTCTGTAGAAATCAAGGAAGGCAAAAAGACCTCGACACTGAAGATGAAAGACCCGAAGTTCGTGCCAACCAATCCGGAGGATATATTTATCTTGAAACCCAGCAAAAATACGTATGTGAATGACATGCGTTTCTAAATGCAAAAATGCATAAATGTGAAAATGCGAAAATAAGAAAATGCGAAAATGAATAGAGTAAAGTGTTTGATAATTGGTTCCGGTCCTGCGGGATACACGGCAGCCATCTATGCCAGCCGTGCAAACCTTGCGCCGGTACTCATCGAAGGTCCGCAACTCGGCGGACAGTTGACTACCACTACAGAGGTAGAGAATTTCCCCGGTTATCCGGACGGTGTGGAGCCGTTCCAAATGATGGACGATATGAAACGACAAGCAGAGCGTTTCGGTACCCAGTTTGTGTCGGGCGTAGTGACGAAAGTGGATTTCTCTGTCAGCCCGAAGAAAGTGTGGGTGGAAGATACGGAAGAGTATGAAGCCGACGCTGTCATCATCGCTACCGGCGCGAGTGCCAAATATTTGGGCATCGAGAGCGAGCGTACCTACAAAGGCCGCGGCGTGAGTGCCTGCGCTACCTGTGACGGATTCTTCTATCGCAAGAAGACGGTAGCTGTCGTTGGCGGCGGCGACACAGCCTGCGAGGAAGCGAACTACCTTGCAGGGCTGTGCGAGAAGGTCTATATGATTGTCCGCAAACCGTATCTGCGCGCCTCGGAGATTATGCAGCAGCGTGTCCTCAACAACCCGAAGATAGAAGTCCTCTTCGAGCATAACACCATCCGCCTGACCGGTGAAGGAAAGGTACAAGGGGTAGATCTCTTCTATCGCAAAGGCGAACCGGATGAGGCAACGAAGCATATTGCCATCGACGGTTTCTTCCTCGCTATCGGTCATCACCCGAACACCGATTTGTTCAAGGATTTCATTGCCTGCGACCCGGAAGGATATATCATCACCGACGGTGCCTCTACACAATGCTTCAAATGTGAAAATGCGCAAATGGGTAAATGTGAAAATAAAAAAATACCCGGAGTCTTTGCCGCAGGCGATTGCGCCGACCCGCATTTCCGTCAGGCGATAGTGGCTGCCGGAAGCGGTGCCAAGGCAGCTATCGAAGCGGACAAATATATCAAAAGCCTCTGAACCGGATGGATTTTCCCGAGCAGTTGAACGAATCGCAGCTCAAGGCGGTGACCTGTACGGACGGTCCCTCGCTCATTGTGGCGGGTGCCGGTTCCGGCAAGACGCGTGTGCTGACCTATAAGATTGCCTATCTGTTGCAGCAAGGTATCCCTGCGCGGCAGATTATGGCATTGACGTTCACCAACAAAGCTGCGCGGGAGATGAAAGAACGTATCGAAAGGCTTGTCGGTTCCGCCGATGCCCGCTACCTTGTCATGGGCACTTTCCACAGCGTCTGCACGCGTCTCATCCGCCCGTACGCCGACAGGATAGGCTATACCCGCGATTTCACTATCTACGACACCACGGACAGCCGGTCGCTTCTCAAAGCCATCTGCAAGGAGCGCGGTCTGGACGAGAAGATATACAAACCTGCCGCTGTCCACAGCCGTATCTCCATGGCGAAGAACAGCGGTATCTCTCCTGCCCAATATGGAATGAACCAGCAGCTGCTGCGCGAGGACCGCGAGATGCGTCTGTACGATATGACGGCGGTGTATGAGCTGTACCAAGCGCGTCTGCGTGCCGCCAATGCCATGGATTTTGATGACCTGCTCATCAATATGCTGCGGCTTATGAACGACTGCCCGGATGTCTGCAACAACTACCAGCAGCAGTTCCGCTATGTGTTAGTGGACGAGTATCAGGACACCAACTATATACAGTTCCTCTTGGTGCAGAAACTGGCAGAACCGCAGAACAACATCTCCGTAGTGGGCGACGATGCGCAGTCCATCTATTCGTTCCGGGGAGCGGACATCCGTAATATCCTTGGTTTCCAGCGCGTCTATCCGCAGGCTCAGGTCTTCAAACTGGAGCGCAACTACCGCTCCACGCAGAATATCGTCAATGCCGCTAACTCGCTCATTCATAAGAACGTACACCAGATAGAGAAGACGGTCTATTCCGAGAAAGAAGAAGGCAAACCGCTGTCTCTGCAGGCGTATATGGACGACCGCGCAGAGGCGGAAGGAGTGGTACGGCAGATAGCTTCCAGCCATCGCAAAGAGGGATACGGCTATGACGACATAGCCGTGCTGTACCGCACCAACGCCCAGTCGCGTGTGCTGGAGGGCGAGTTGCGCAAGCAGAATATACCCTACCGTATCTATGGCGGCACATCGTTCTACCAGCGCAAGGAAATCAAAGATACGCTATGTTATCTGCGGTTGGCGGTCAACAGACGGGATAACGAAGCGCTGCTCCGTATTATCGGTTTTCCGGGCAGAGGCATCGGCGACACAACGATGAAGAAGGTGTCGCTCAATGCCATCGAGCACCACCGCTCCTATCTGGACGTGATGCGCGCACCCGATGAGTCAGGGCTGGAAGTCAATGCCGGCACCAAGAAGAAACTGCAGTCATTCGCGCTGTATATAGACGACCTGCACGAGCAAAGCGAGAAGATGGACGCTTATTACTTCGCTGAGTATGTGCTCCGTACGTCCGGTGTGCTGACGGCACTCGCCCTTGACCGCACGCCGGAAGGTATCGACCGTGCGCAGAACGTACAGGAGCTGCTCAATGCTATCCGGGAGTTTGTGGCGCTCCGGCAGAACGAAGGTGTGGATTTCACGCCTATCACGGATTTCCTGAGCGAAGTCAGTCTGCAGACCGACCAAGACGAGAACCTCGAAGATACCACGCAGCGTGTGACGCTGATGACCGTTCACGCAGCCAAGGGTTTGGAGTTCAGCGTGGTGTTTATCGTCGGGCTGGAGGAGAACCTGTTCCCCTCGCAGTTCTGCGTCCAGCCGGGCGAGATAGAAGAGGAACGCCGGTTGCTGTACGTAGCTGTCACGCGCGCTATGGAACAGTGTTTCCTCAGTTACGCGCGCCAGCGGTTCCGTAACGGCTCGTTCTCTTTCGCTTCGCCCAGCCGGTTCCTCAATGATATAGACAGGCAATATATCGCTCTCAGAAATACGCAGGCTGCTCCGAGTATTCCGAGTGTTCCGAGAAATCCGAATTATCCGATTAATCTGAATATTCCGGGAACTTCGAGTGCTCCGGGTGTAGCGAAAACCCCGGTAAGGAACGAAGAGGATCAGGCTTCTGCTATCTGGCATTCCGGCGACCGGGTGTCGCACCGTTCGTTCGGCGACGGAACCGTCGTACGCGTCTATCACGACGAAGCGACGGGAAACGACAAGATAGAGATTCATTTCGACGCACAGGGAACGAAGACACTTCTCCTCTCATACGCCAAGCTCGACCGCATCTGAAGTTCCGGTTCCAACCCATACAAAAAACGTCCTTCGGGGCGTTTGTTGTTATCCGTAGATACAGTAACCGGCAATGCCGGCGATGATGATTAACAGAATGGGGTGACTGATGATTTTGGTCACCTTGTTTTGATAGAGATTAGGCAGGACGGTGAAGAATGCGACAGCGGCGAAGATAATCCAACTGGTGCTGTCAATGAAATTCGCCGGTTTGATGAGCATGAGTGCTGCTGCGGCAATCAGACCAATGACCGTGAAACGCAGCATACGCAAGGTCTGCTCGAAATACGGGTTGCCCTGAAAACGCCTGTTCAGCCAGAAATAGGCTTTGCAGACAGCCAGCATGATAATCAGGCTCGGCAGGACGATAGCAAACGTAGTGAGGACACTTCCCCAGACACTTCCCGTGGCGGTATAACCGACATACGTGGCGCAGTTGATGCCGATAGGTCCGGGTGTGACCTGACTCACAGCCACAATATCGACAAACTCCTGCTGGCTCATCCATCCGTGCTGCTCCACTTCCATCTGAATCAGAGACAGAATAGCCAAGCCTCCTCCGAAACCGAAGAGACCTATTTTGAAGAATGATATGAAGAGCTGGAGATAGAGCAATGGAAATTACGAATTAAAAATTACGAATTACGAATTACGCGTTGTTCTTTCGCGGAGGTATATAGTCACAAGGGTGAGTACTACCGTAGCGATGATGATCCAGACGGGATTGACGTGTCCCAGCCAGATTAACAGGGCGGCGGAAATAGGAATAAGAGCGGTTAACCAACTGATTTTCGCGGTCTTAGCCATCTTGACGAGCGGCGCGGCAATGAGTGCCACCACAGCTGGACGTATGCCTTTAAAAGCGGCTTCCACGGCTGGCAGTTCTTTCCACTCGGAGAAGACCATGGCGATAGCCAGAATGATACAGAAAGAAGGCAGTACAGCTCCCAAAACGGCTCCGCAGACCCCTTTCCAGCCTCCTACGCGCCAGCCGATGAAGATGGCGGAGTTGACGGCTATCAGTCCCGGTGCCGCCTGCGCCAGCGCAATCATATTGAGAAACTCCTCCTCGTCAATCCAGCCTTTCCGGTCCACCACTTCCCGTTGGATGAGCGGTAACATGGCATAGCCTCCACCAAGGGTGAAGGTGCCGATTTTGAGGTATGTCCAAAACAACTGGAAAAACATGCTTTGCGCATCAGCGGGCTGACAATTCTGAATCCGATAAAATACCGATAAAATACCGACGAAATACCGTTCTTATTTATCCGCCAACTGTTGTTTGATGAACTTGGAAAGCATGTTGATGGCTGCATTGTTGTGTCCGCCCTGCGGAACGATGACATCAGCGAAGCGCTTGCAGGGTTCGATGAACTGCTCGTGCATAGGCTTGAGGACGCGCTGGTATCGCTCGATGACCTGTTCGGCAGTCCGTCCGCGCTCCATCACATCGCGTTTCATGACGCGTATGAGACGGTCGTCGGCATCGGCATCCACGAAAATTTTCAGGTCCATCTGCTGGCGCATCTTGGACTCGCGGAGCGCCATGATACCCTCCACAACGATTACTTCGCGAGGCTCGATATGGACAGTCTCCTCGGAACGGGTGCAGGTGATGTAAGAATAGATGGGCTGCTCGATAGGCTTGCCTTCTTTGAGCATAGCGATATGCTTGGTGAGCAGAGGCCAGTCGAAGGCATCGGGATGGTCGAAATTGATGTTCTGACGCTCCTCGACAGGCACATTACTGCTGTCTTTGTAGTAAGAATCCTGAGGGATGACAACCACTTCGCCTTTTGGGAGACGTTCGATAAGCTTTCTGACTACCGTAGTTTTACCCGAGCCGGTACCGCCCGCAATGCCGATAATAAACATAAAGACATTTACGATTTGACGATGAACACTTTTCCGATGTACGATTTATATCGTTTCGGGTACAAAATTACAAAAAAAAAATTATATACGCAAATAATTTATCAAAAAAGCAAAAAAAACTTGCGTATGTCGGATTTTTTTTGTACCTTTGCAGCGTCTTATGCGCGGGTGTGCGCATGCTAATATTTAAGGAAATAAAACAGAATAAATTATATGGAAGAAACAATTGTACCGGAAGGCAAAGAACAGGAAAAAGAAAAGTATGACGGCTCGAGCATCCAAGTGCTCGAGGGATTAGAGGCTGTGCGTAAAAGGCCGGCGATGTATATCGGCGATATTTCGCAGAAAGGTTTGCACCATCTGGTGTATGAGGTGGTGGACAACTCCATTGATGAGGCGCTGGCGGGATTCTGCGACGAGATAGCCGTGCATATCAATGAGGACAACTCGATAACCGTACAGGATAACGGACGCGGTATTCCGGTGGATATGCATCCGAAGGAGCACAGGAGTGCGCTGGAGGTGGTGATGACGGTGCTGCACGCCGGCGGTAAGTTCAATAAAGACAGTTACAAGGTTTCCGGCGGTCTGCACGGCGTGGGCGTGAGCTGCGTGAATGCGCTTTCGACCAAGATGCACGTTGAGGTCTATCGTGACGGACAGATTCATTGTCAGGACTATGCAAAGGGCAAACCGCTCGCGCCGGTACATACGATTACCGAGGCAGAGGCTATCGGCAACTGGGAACAGCGGAAGACAGGTACGTTCGTGCAGTTCTGGCCGGATGAGACCATCTTTACCGAAACCGTTTATCACTGGGAGATTCTGGCGAACCGAATGCGCGAACTGGCATTCCTGAACGCCGGTATCCGTATCGTGCTGAAAGACAAGCGTGTGGTTGATGCGGAGGGAAATTGCAAGAAAGAGGTGTTCTACTCGGAGAAAGGTCTGAGCGAGTTCGTGCGTTATATCGACGGCACACGTACGCCGCTTATCAGCGAGGTGATTCACCTCAATACCGACAAATACGGCACACCGGTAGAGGTGGCAATGATATACAACACCGATTTCAACGAGAATGTACACTCCTACGTCAATAATATCAATACCATCGAAGGCGGTACCCACGTAGCCGGTTTCCGAGCTGCCCTGACGCGTGTGATGAAGAAATACGCCGAGGAGAGCAAGATGCTCGAGAAAGCCAAACTGAAAGACAAAGACGGCAACTCGACCATCGACCCGAACGATTTCCGCGAAGGTCTGACGGCGGTTATCTCCGTCAAAGTGGCAGAGCCGCAGTTCGAGGGACAGACGAAGACCAAATTAGGCAATTCCGAGGTGGCAGGTATGGTATCTTCCGCTGTGGCGGAGGCACTGCAGAACTACTTGGAGGAACATCCGGACGATGCGAAGAAGATTGTCGAGAAAGTGATTCTTGCCGCTCAGGCGCGTATAGCCGCCCGTAACGCCCGTCAGAGCGTGCTGCGCAAGAGTCCGCTGAGCGGAGGCGGTCTGCCCGGCAAACTGGCGGACTGCGTATCCAAAGATGCCACGGAGTGTGAGCTGTTCCTTGTGGAGGGAGACTCCGCAGGCGGTACCGCCAAGACCGGCCGTGACCGTGTACACCAAGCTATCCTGCCTCTGCGAGGAAAAATCCTGAACGTGGAGAAAGCTATGGAGCACAAAGTGTTCGAATCCGAAGAGGTGCGTAATATATTCACGGCTCTCGGTATCACGTTCGGTACGGAAGAGGACCCGAAGGCGCTCAACCTGTCAAAGATACGGTACCATAAAGTCATCATCATGGCGGATGCCGATGTGGACGGTGCACATATTGCTACGCTGATTATGACCCTGTTCTTCCGTCATATGAAAGAGGTGATAGAGCAAGGACACCTCTATATCGCCTGCGCGCCGCTGTACAAATGCTCGAAGGGTAACTACAGCGAGTATTGCTGGAATGATGCACAGCGCTTTGACTTTATCCAGAAATACGGCAACGGCGACGAGAGACAAATCAAGACCCAGCGATACAAAGGTCTGGGTGAGATGAGCGATGAGCAGCTCTGGGAGACCACCATGGACCCGGCACGCCGTCTGCTCAAACAGGTGACCATCGAGAACGCCGCCGAAGCGGACCGTATCATCGCTATGCTGATGGGCGACGATGTGGCTCCGAGACGCGAGTTCATCGAGGAGAATGCCACATACGCCAACATTGACGCCTAGTCGCGTTCGGCAAATGGGTCGCAAGGGCTAAACCGCTCCGCTAATTAGCAAGTGCGACCATTGCCTCCGCTCTCCCCACCGGAATAAATTCCGTCGGGGTCCCCAAACACACAAAATCGGTATAAAAGCAAACAAGAGAGAAAAATGAGAATCGCAGTATATTGTAGTGCGAAAGACGCAATACCGGAGGAGTATCTGGCATTGGGTGACGTGACGGGCGCATGGATTGGTGCTAACGGTCATACGCTGGTCTATGGCGGAGCTACGGGCGGGCTGATGAGCCGCGTGAGTGATGCTGCCAAAGCCGCCGGAGCACATGTGATAGGAGTTATCCCTCCGCGAATCAAAGCGGCAGGACGGATGGCATCCAACTGCGACTATCTCATCGAAGTGGCTAACATGTCCGAACGCAAACAGCGCATGCGCGACGAAGCGGATGTAATCGTATGTCTGCCGGGCAGCTACGGAACACTCGATGAGATGATGGACGCAACCTCCTCCGCCATAGTAGGCGAACACCACAAGAAAACCGTCGTGCTCAATTACAACGGTTTCTACGAGCCGCTCAAAGCGCAGATAGCACACATGAAGGCACTCGGGTTCATCCCTACGCCCGAACATTACAGCCCCGTCTTTGTGGACACGACGGAAGAACTCTTTGAGATACTGAAGAGTTAAAAAGTTTTTAGCACATAAAAACGTTAAATTGTTAAACATTCTATATTATGAACCTATTTACAGCCAGATTAACCGGCAAAATGCTCTCGACCGATGCGTTCGAGAAGACAATCAGTGAGATGCAAGCGCGTGTCAAAAGATGGCGCGAGATTGAGAAATCTCCCGAGTTGGAAGAGTACCGGAGACTTAAGAAGATTGTTGAAAGCAGCGATTTTCAGGAGAAAAAGAATGTTCTCCGGACCCGCAAGTACAAAGATACGGATGAGGGCCGCAAGATGATTTCCTATCAGGATTTGGCTTCTTCACGCAGTATACGCCGTTACCAGCAAGCTCTCAAGGATGAGGAGTTCCAAGCCTTTCTCGCATTCCGTGACACCGATGAGTTCCAGAAAGTGAAGAGCGTGAAGGAGTGTCTACGCTCCAGCGTCATCCGCCGGTATAACATGCTGTACCACTCATCGTATTTCAAGAATTATCTGAAGGTGCAGAACTCGGTCGAGTTACGTCAACTGGAGGCGCTGGAACAAGAGGTCAAGACGGAAGATTTCCAGAAACGTCATGCGCTGTGGGCGGATACCAAACGCTGGCAGCACTCGGAGGAATACAAAGTGGAGCAACGCTATAACGAGCTGGCTAACTCTGATGACATCAAGTTCTACTTCGAGCAACGCTCCGAGAAGATTGACTGGGCAGAGCTTTTCCGTCCGTCGTTCGAGGACCATATGGAGTCCGGCGCCAACTGGAAAGCCGGTTTCGGCTATGCCAACCCGGCGATGAAAGACGGTCATTCGCGCACCTCGGAGAGACAGGCTTATGTAGGCGGAAAGAACACGTTCTTTGTGGACGGCCGTATGGACTTAGAGACACGTGCGGAGAGCAAGAAAGCCGTGGCTTGGGATGAGAAAAAAGGGTTCGTGGAGGAAGTGTTCGAATACACGTCAGACGTGATGAATACCAAGGCTGCATTTGCACAGGAGAACGGTATGTTCATGGCGAAAGTGCGTTCGCAAGGTACGGGACACCATTTCTTCGGTATCACAACCGGCAAGGTGAACAGCCCGATGATTGCGCTATATCACTACAACGGCGACCATCATCAACTGGGTTTGGTCAACGGGCAGAAGACACAGATGGCAGACCTGACAGGAATGCTGCGGTCGATGTATTATGTCTATACCTTCCGCTGGACGAAAAACGAGCTGATATGGTATGTGAACAATCTTGAGATACTGCGTCTGCCGAACCGTCTGCCGCAAGAGGCGATGTTCTATCTGGCACAGAGCTGGCTGCCCAGAAACGAGAAAGGCGGCGAAGGCAAACTTAAGATTCAATGGGCACGAGTATTCAAAGCCGTTGATTGACAGTTATGTTTCTCATTGCCGGACCGTGCGCCATAGAGAGCCGAGACTGCGTGATGCAGACTGCCGAGACACTCAACCGTCTCTGCTATGACCTTGGGGTAACGCTTTATTTCAAGTCCTCTTTTGACAAAGCCAACCGAACATCGGCTTCGCCGCGGGGAGTGGGTATGGACGAGGGGCTGCGTGTCCTGCAGGAGGTGAAAGAGCAGTTCGGGCTTCCTATCCTGACCGATGTGCATGAGAGTTGGCAGTGTGAGGCGGTGGCGCAAGTGGCGGACGTGTTGCAGATACCGGCTTTCCTCAGCCGTCAGACGGACTTGCTGCAGGCAGCGGCAGAGACAGGGCGTATCGTGAATGTCAAGAAAGGGCAGTTCATGGCACCGTGGGACGTGAGAGGCGCAATAGAGAAGATAGAGCAAGTGACACCCTATGCAACCAAAGAAGGACGTATATGGCTCACTGAGAGAGGTTCGTCATTCGGCTACGGCAGACTGGTGGTGGACATGACATCGCTGGTTGAGATGCGCCGGTACGGTTGCCCGGTGGTCTTCGATGCAACCCACTCCGTACAGCAACCTTCCGCCCAAAACGGTGTGACAGGAGGCAACAGAGCAATGGTCCCATACCTGATGCGTGCCGCTGTAGCGGTGGGTGTTGACGGGCTGTTCATAGAGACTCACCCGGACCCCGACCACGCTATTTCAGACGCTGCCAACCAAGTGCCCCTAACCAGCATGGAAACACTGCTCAGACAAGCTCTGGAGATTAATAATTTTGTACATTCGTGTACGTTAGTATAATAGAAACAAACTCACATGGATTCAACCATCACTATTTATTGCAAAAACACACATTCGTATCATGAGGTGCCACGTGGTATTTCGCTGATTGAACTGGGAGAGTTGCTTCACATCCGGCTGCGGTATCCGGTTATTGCGGCGCATGTGAACTACAAAGTGGAGAACCTCAATTTCCGGCTGTACAAACCCAAGGACATAGAGTTCTTGGATGCCAGTACTCCGTCGGGTATGCGAGCGTATGTGCGTACATTGGGAATGGTGCTTTCCTGTGCGGTTAATGAACTATATCCGCGTACCGACTTGCGTGTGGAGCACCCTATCAGCAAAGGTTACTACTGCACGCTTCAGTGGCATCAGGACAAGAACGAGGACTTTGACTCCGATGTCCAGCCACCTGTGCTGACCACGGAGATGATAGCGGCTATCAAACAGCGTATGCTGCAGATTATCGCTGAGGACAGACCTATTTATGAGGAGGAGAAACAGACCAAGGAGGTCATCAAACTTTTTGCTGCGAGATACAACAACGAGAGTTCTATCTTCGAAGCACTGGGTAATCCTTACTGCCGCTATTTCCGGATGGGAGAATACGTTGATTATTACACGAATGTGCTACTTCCCAGCAGCGGTTATATCAACGTGTTTGACATCGAGCCGTTCCAAGACGGTCTGTTGCTACGCATACCCAACCGCCAGAACCCGACGGTATTAGAGGACTCCGTGACACAGGATAAGATGTTTGCCATCTTCCGCGAATACAACCGGTGGAACAAACTGCTGCGTATCAACAATGTAAGTGATTTTAACATCGCCTGCAAGCAGAACAAGTCTTTCGAGCTCATCAAACTGGCAGAGGCGCTTCATGAGAAGAAGATAGCGCAGATAGCTGACGCAATAGCAGAGAAACGGCCTAAGATAGTGTTTATCAGCGGCCCGAGTTCCAGCGGAAAGACCACTTTCTCCAAACGTCTGCAGATACAACTGCTGGTGGATGGCATCCGTCCGGAGGTGCTCAGTATGGATGATTATTTCGTCAACCGCGTGGATACACCGCGTGACGAGAACGGCGAATGGGACTTCGAGAACGTCAATGCTGTGGACCTGCCGTTCTTCCGGCAACAGATGCATGACATCTTAGACGGCAAAGAGGTGGACCTGCCGACGTACGATTTCTCCAAGGGAGAGCGTGTGTTCGAGGGACGGAAGTTGCGCCTGCAGAAAGACAGCGTGCTGGTGATTGAGGGACTGCATGCGCTGAATCCCTGCATTCTTCCGGATGTGGATCATAGCCTGACATTCAAGATATATGTTTCCGCTCTCACTACCATTAACATTGACAACCATAACTGGATTCCGACAACGGACATACGTCTGCTACGCCGCGTGGTGCGTGATTACAAGTACCGTGGTTTCTCAGCCAGAGAGACGATAGCCCGGTGCCCGAGCGTGATACGCGGAGAGACCAAATGGGTGTATCCTTTCCAAGAAGAAGCCGATGTGATGTTTAACTCGGCACTGATTTTTGAGTTCGCAGTCCTCAAACGGCATGCCGAACCGATTCTGTCCGAGGTGCCCAAGTTCTGCGAGGAATACACGGAGGCACACCGGCTGCTGAAGTTCCTGCAGTATTTTGTTCCGATACCCGAGCGGGAAATACCGCCCACATCGCTGTTGCGCGAGTTCGTCGGAGGCAGTTCGTTCCGTTATTAATGGCACAAGATTTGTAAGGAGGATGGTGATGATGAATACACAAATGAGATATTCGATACTGACTATATGGATTCTTGCTGCAAGTCTGGTCATGCGGGCACAGGAGATAACCGGTGCTACGGACAGTGTGGCTGCACCTGTCCGTCCGTACCTGCTGGACTCTTTGTCTGACATTGAAATCATACAGGACTCGGCAGTAGCCCTCTTGCTGGATGCAGCCATGAACGGCAGGATGGAGTGGGTGGAAACAGACGGTTACCGCGTGCAGATATACTCGTCCAACCAGCAGCAGACAGCCAAGGCGGAGGCGTTAAGTTTGGAGACCCAACTGAAAGACAAGATTCAGCAGACGGTATATGTACTCTATCTTACACCGTTCTGGAAAGTCCGTATTGGGGATTTCCGTACGTACGAGGAGGCAAAAGAATACAAGAAACTGTTCGTGCAGCAATACCCTGATATGATGGGAGATACTTATATAGTGCGCGATAAAATACAAGTATTACAATGAACTTGCAAGATTTTCATTCCAACCCTGAAGTGACCGCCGCCATAGCCCGTTCTGTGGAGGCTGCGTTGCAGCAGATAGGTGAGGATTCGCACCGGGAGGGGTTGTTAAAGACTCCTTCCCGTGTGGGAGAAGCGCTACAATTCCTCTGCAAGGGATATAACGAAGATGCTGAGGCTATTCTGCGTTCTGCGCTTTTTGAGGAAGACTATCGCCAAATGGTGGTGGTCAAAGATATTGATTTTTATTCGCTCTGTGAGCACCATATGCTGCCGTTTTTCGGAAAGGTGCATGTGGCATATATACCGAACGGCCGTATTACCGGTCTGAGCAAGATTGCCCGCGTAGTGGACGTCTATGCACGGAGACTCCAAGTGCAGGAGCGGCTGACCACGCAAATCAAAGACTGTATCCAGAATACCCTCGACCCGTTGGGTGTGATGGTGGTGATTGAAGCAGAGCATCTGTGCATGCAGATGCGCGGCGTGCAGAAACAGCATGCTATGACCGTCACATCGGATTTCACCGGTGCTTTCAACCAAGCCAAGACCCGCGAGGAATTTATGAAACTCATCAAAGGATGACCGGTCCTGCCGGGCAGTCTTTCCCTATTGAATAAAGAGAATCTTCACTACGGTATGTTTGCCGGTGGAGTCATTACAGAGGGCGGAATATACTCCGCTCTTTGCGCGTTTTCCATCCTTCAGTTTGCCATCCCACACCGCCGTTCCACCATGGCTGCGTGTCTTGCAGACCAGATTACCGCCGGCATCAACGATATTAACCACAGTGTTTTCCATCAGTCCTGTGATGCTGATATAACCGCCGTAGTCGGGACGTACGGGATTTGGGAAGGCATAAGCAGTACTCATGTCGTCTTTCGGCTCGCTGGCATCGCTCCGGTAGGATGCGATACCTTTGTCTGTGCCTACAAACACTTCGCCTGTTGTCGGCATGATGGCTATCGACTGAATGGAATTGGACGGCAACAGCGAGTTTGTCTCCGTGAAATGTGCCACGGTGATGGTGTCATCTTCGATGAGGTAGAGTCCCGAACTGGCAGTACCTATCCACATGCGGTTTCCTCCATCTACTGCCATGCTGGTGATTTGTTCGTCGCCCAAGAGGTAATCGCCTAAGCCTGTGCCGTCGTTACGCGGGATGATGATACGCCGGCAGGCATTGGAGAGATAGAAATCAACGGATGAAGGGATAGTGATGATGCCTTTTTCTGTACCTATCCAGATGCGGTTGGTGTGGTCCTGCGTGATACAACGGAAGTTGGCAGGGTTCAGGTTGTTGCCGTTCTGGTCCACAAAGGTTGTACGTGCCACGCATCGGTCATCGCTGCCGTCTGCAGGTGTGCCGCCATCGTCCAAGAGGATGACGGCGGGATTCACGCGGACGTTGAACATCCATTTGAAACGGCTGTCTCTACGGTCAGTCCAGATATGTCCGCCCGGTGTCTCCAGAGAGCGTGCAGCACCTCCGCTGCGCAGGTTAAGCGGATGCCATATGCCGTCCGGTGTCCTGACATGCAACGGGTGACCTGTCTCTGTGGCATTGAGTACCCACAGGTTGCCTTGCTCATCCATCATAGCCCCGTCCGTGCGGGTGAAGTAATAGTCACTGTTGTCGTCAGTCGCTTTGCGCAGCGAACTGTTACTGCTGTCGTAGTGTCCGTTGCGGAGTGCTTTGTAGTTTTCAAATTCAAATACTCCTGTTCCGTATGTTGCTACAAAGAAATGGTCCGGTTTGGCGGGATCCACGGCGATAGACACCGCATCACGAATATCATGACCGGTATAATACCAAGTATCCTGCCATGGTATGCCGCGCCACTGTGTGCCGTCATATACACTGATATGGCTCTGCCGTCCGAACTGCTCCGCCCATCGTCCGCCCGGAGCCACATAGAGCTGGTCATGAGCGATATGCAGGCTGTAACCGAAATTGCTGAGCGGTCCTTCGGCACGGAATATATCATCCCCTCCGCTATTGAGGCGCACCAGTCCTTTCCCCTCTTCTGTCAGCCAGTATTCGCCATTCGAATAGACAGCATCCGTGGCTGCATAGTTGCTGCTCAGACCGGTCGGTTCGCCATCGCTCATCTGTAGCAGACCTTTGTTGCGCTCAAACATCAGCATACGGTTTGAACTGACGTGTATCCATTCCAGTTTGTTGGGAATAGCCAGTTGCCACAATCCGTTCTCATAGCTGTATAGCGAGTCATGCTGCAGCGTATATAAGGTATTACGGAATGTCACCGCCTGCTGTACTTTCTCGCATGGCAGCTGTTCATATTTCCAGAAAGTGTAGTCCACCAGATTGTCGTTCAGCGATGCTTTGTACATCCGGTCGTATGAGAACGCATAGAGCGTGTCGCCCAACTCCGTAATCGCCTGTATCTCCATGGATGCGGCTTCATGACCGATGTAATAGGTGTCCACCACTTCGCCTTTCTTCGGATTGATGGCGATGATACCAAAAGGCATAGCGAGATAGGTATATCGGGAACCAACGTAGATGTCATGGATGGTTACCGCCATAGAGCCGGCTTTCATGTACAGGTCCGGCATCTGGGTCACTCCTCCGTCATCATTCAGTAGGTCTATGCGTCCGTCGTCATAGGCGATGATGAGGTTGGAGGATGCCTTGTCATAGGTGATATGTGCAATACTGTTTCCGTTGAGTCCGGTGGCTTTGTTCCAGTAGTTGACTGACTCGTCCTCTCTGTTGACGCTGAAAAGCGAGCCGTTAGCTGCTGCGTAGATATGATGCGGCGTAGCGGCTATCTCCTGCGGGTCGGAATAGGAGAAATGGAGCCTCCATTGATGCATGGATCCTTGCTCTAACTCTTCGTCGCTATCTGTGCCGTCCAGTCCTTCTTCCCATCCGTTGGGGTCATATTCCACCATTCCTTCACCTGTGCCGATATATACTTTCCCGTCCGTGTCAGCCGCAAGCGACAGGATGCCGTTGGCAGGCATGGCGGAGTTGTCGGTGGTGTAATGCGCTTTTATCTCCGTGCCTTCGCTGTTGAGCACATAGACACCGATGGACTTGGTGCCAAACCATATGTCTCCGTCCGCCGCTTGGCAGATGGCGGTGATGGCGAGCTGTGTGAGGGGATTTTCGCCGTTGTTGTCCATCAGCTCCGGGCGCACGATGGCATCGGAGCGGAAATAATCTCCGCCCGTCTCGATATATGCTGCGCCGATGTCTGTGCCTATCCACACCCGTCCGTTACGGTCTTGTGCCATAGCATAGATATTTACCGGCTCGAATTTCAGTCCGTCGGCTGTCGTCCATTGTGTGCGGACCATGACCTTGTCGTCCGAAGCCTCCCATCGTGTGCCGCTGTCGTCCAGCAGGCATACACAGGTGTTATACCGTGCAGTGGCTATCCATTTGTAGTTGGCGTTGTGGTTGTCAATAATCAGTCCTGCCGGTGTGTGCAGCGCTATAAGCTCACTGCCGGACGTCATGGTCACGGCATGCCATCCGCCGTTCCTGTCGATACATTGCAACTGGGCGTTATCCGTAGCGGAGAGAAACCAGAGATTTCCGTCCGGGTCATATGTGGCGTCATCCAGACGTGTGTAGTATTTCGGAGTGTTCGGGTCTGCGGAGGTCAGGGTGTTGCTGCCGCTGCCGGCGATGGCATGGCTGACCAGCGTGTCATGGTCGAACTCATACAAACCGGTGCCGTAACTGGTGACGAAATAATGATGCTTGTTCTTCGGGTCCACCGCCACATTCATAAAATCCAATGCTCTCTGCTGTATCTTCTGTCTAAGCGGAGTCTGGGTGATGTTGGTCCATCGCTCGCCGTCATAATGCATCACACATGCGGGTGTCTCGTTCTGTGACGCCCATCGTCCTCCGGGCACCATCCATATATGCCCTTGTGCCGCAGTCAGCGCATACGGGGTGTTGTCTATCGGTCCGTCGGGTTTATATGCCAGACGTTCTGTCGGCGTGAAACGGACGATACCTTCCGCCTGTGCTGCATACCAATGGTCTGTGCCGTCGAAATAATGCTGTCCTTTTTCCGGGTCAGGAGCCACTCTGCCGGAGCGTTGTTCGCGTTTCCAGACGGTGTAATCCACGATGTTGTCGCTCATCGCAGCGCAGAAGAGACTGTCATCCGTGAAGGCATAGATACTGTCTCCTTTCAGCAGTACATCCTTGACCGCTGTCTCTTCGCCGTTCGGGCGAAGCCAGTAACTGTCCACCAGTTTGTTCTCGCGCAAGTCCAGTGTCTGCACCCCGTAATGAGTAGCGAGATATGCTGTCCTGCCTTGGATAGTCACGTTATAGATGGTCTTGCGCTGCGTCATTTCCTTGTCGTACAACTCGCCGAGATACCGTACGCAGTAAGGGGAGAGAATGTCTATCTTTCCCGTTTCGTAGCCGATGATGAGCTGTCTGCCTGTCTCGTCATAATGGATGCAGGTGATGCCGGAGCTGTGCAGTCCGGACTGGCGGTTGTAGAGCCGGATATGCTCCGTCTGTTTGTCCACGCTGTACAGACTGCCGTTGGAGATGGCAAACACTTGGTCGGGTGCCATCGCTATCTGCGTCACTTGGTTGTAGGCAAAATGCGTCGTCCATCGTGCCGCATGTAGCGGTAGGATGCCCGGCAGACCGATTAAAAGGATAATGATGTATGTGCGCAATTTCATAAATTCGTGATAGATATTAGTCCGGATATGTCTTCAGCACTTCTGCCAGTTTCTCCAAAGCCCGTGCCCGGTGGCTGATGGAGTTCTTGATTTCTACGGGCAGTTCGCCGAAAGTCTGGTCGTATCCCTCGGGTATGAATAGGGGGTCATAGCCGAAACCGCCTTCTCCGTGTTCCTCTGTGGCAATCTGTCCGCGTACGATGCCTTCCACCTGTATCTCCTGCGCGGGAGTGATGAGTGTGATGACGGTCTTGAACTGTGCATGGCGGTTTGCCTTGCCGTTCAGTTCACGTAATGCTTTCGCCCGGTTGGCGGCGAATACCTCCGTCTCGTTCTGGCATTGCGGGCATTGTGCCGCATCTGCTCCCAGCCGGTACCATCGTGCCGTATAGACACCCGGTGCTCCGTCTAACGCATCTATCTCCAGCCCTGTGTCATCGGCAAAGACGCCGAACCCGCTTGCCATTTGTTCTTTTGCCATATGGTCTTGTAGCCATTGGTACACGGTGTGCGCTTTGATGGCACTGTTCTCCGCCAGTGTAGTGCCTGTCTCGTCTATCTCTGCTTCGAAACCCACCTCGCGCAGGCTCAGCACTTCGATACCCGCAGGCATTATCTCGCGCACCTCCGATAGTTTATGCGCGTTATTGGATGCAAAAACCAGTCTCATAGTTATTTCCTTATCCATGTCTGACTGCGTCCGAAGATACCTCTTTTGTCCAGTGAGCCGCGAAGTACCAGCTTGCCGTCTTTGGGGTAAATCTTGCCGTAATAGAACTTGCCGGTCTCCGGTTCCAGCACTTTGCCGCCCTCCAGTTGGTTCTTCTCTTTGTTATAGCTCATGCCCCGGATGATGACAAGTCCTTCCAGTAGTGCGTTATGGTCCTCCTCACGGCAGGCTTCGCAGCGCAAACCGGGTTCGCCAACAAGCATCTTGGCTATCTTGCCGTGAAAGAGTCCGTCTTTGCCTTGGTAGATGCTGATGATGGAGAAACTGTCTCCGGTCTTGTCATCTACTGTTTTCCATTCGCCCAAGATGGCGGAGAGTTGCGCGTTGGCGCTCATCGCAGCCATCATCAGTAGCATACAGATATACTTTTTCATTACAGTTCTTTTTTCGTATTGTAGTTTATGATTTTATCAGCAGTCGGAAAGCGTCCGTTACTTTCCTGACCGGTACTGTCTCTATTGCGTTCTGTGTCTTGTGTGCTATCCGGTCCATTTGCTCTGCGGGCACAAGAATCCTTCGGAAACCGAGTTTCTGTGCTTCGGCGATACGCTGTTCAAGCCTGTTTACAGGACGTATCTCTCCTGCCAGTCCTACTTCGCCGCAGATGCACGTGCCGGCATCCAGAGGGATGTCCATGTTGCTGCTGAGCACAGCTGCCAAGACGGCAAGGTCAATAGCCGGGTCCTGCACACGCAGACCGCCCGCGATGTTGAGGAACACGTCTTTCTGCAGCAGTTTGAATCCCACCCGTTTCTCTAACACCGCCAAGAGCATGTTGAGTCTCCTGCCGTCAAAGCCTGTGGAGGAGCGCTGCGGCGTGCCGTACGCGGCAGACGAGACGAGTGCCTGCACTTCTATCAGAAACGGCCGTACGCCCTCTACGGCAGCGGCTATGGCAATGCCGGAAAGCCCCTCACGGGCGGTGGACAGCAGCAGCTCGGAGGGGTTGGTCACTTCGCGCAGACCGTCCTGACGCATCTCATAGATGCCTATCTCCGAGGTGGAACCGAAACGGTTCTTCTGCGCACGGAGAATGCGGTACATATACTGCTGGTCGCCCTCGAACTGCAGCACCGTGTCCACGATATGCTCCAGCACTTTCGGTCCGGCAAGCGAGCCTTCTTTGTTGATATGCCCGATGATGATAAACGGGATATTCCGTGTCTTGGCGAATTCGAGAATGCGCGATGCACATTCACGCACCTGTGTCAGACTGCCGATAGAGGCTTCCACCTCTTCGGTGCCGATAGTCTGTATGGAGTCGATGACCACTATCTCCGGTTCCACCTGCCTGACTTGCTCCAAGATATGCTCCAGCGAAGTCTCCGAGGAGATGAACAGGTTCTCCGCGTTGCCTGCAAGCCGTTCAGCCCGCAGCTTGAGCTGCCGTACGGACTCTTCGCCCGAGGCGTAGAAGGTCTTGCGTTCGCCCTGTTGCATCAGCACTTGCAGTGCCAGAGTCGATTTGCCGATACCCGGTTCGCCGCCTAACAGGACGAGACTGCCCGGAACGAGACCGCCGCCTAACACGCGGTTGAACTCTCCGTTGCGCATGTCGATACGCATCTCTTCGGATGCCTCCACCTCCTGCAAACGCTGCGGTCTGGTGGTGCTTGGGCTTTGAGAGGAGCGGTCTTTCGGCTTTCGGCTTTCTACTACTTCCTCTTCGTAGGTGCCCCATTCGCCGCAGACCGGACATCGCCCTAACATCTGCGGGGCTCTTGCGCCGCAGGACGAACAGATATATTGGATAGTGGGTTTCGCCATAAATAACCTACGCGCAACATACGCGTAACATACGCGGATTTTCTATAGTTCGAAAACGAGGTTCTCCTCCGCGAGGAAGGTATTGTCAAATATCGGTTTTGCTTCCTGCAGGAACAAACCATGGTCTTCCACCCGTGCGGAGTAATGCCCGAGAATGAGCTTTCCCGCACCGGCTTTCTGCGCAATAGTGGCGGCATCGGCTGCCGTGGAGTGCTTCACTTCCTTGCATCGTTTTGCCATCGACTGCAGGAAGGTGGACTCGTGGTACAGCGTGCAGACACCTTCGATGATGGGGATAATCTTCTCGCTGTACTGCGTGTCGGAGCAGTAGGCATAGCGTTTGCGTGTCTCATGTCCGAAAGTGCCGTCGGCATTCTTGATGCGGTGGGTCTCTTTGAAGAGGAATCCGCATGTGGGCACGCTGTGTTTGAGAGGAACGGTCTCTACGCTCACGGTGCGGTCCTCGTAGATGAGCTCATGCTTGCGCGGATTGATAGGGTGGAAGATGATGTCGTACAGCCTGTCATTGCAGTGGTATTCTAACAGCGGTGTCAGCAGCCGCTCCAAATCCGGATGTGCGTAGATGTGCATCGGCTGGGTGCGTTTGAGCATACCCAAGGTCGTCAGCAGACCGATAAGCCCGAAACAATGGTCGCCGTGCAGATGGGAGATGAAGATGTTGTACAGCCGTCCGGTGTGTACGCCCAGCCGCTGCAGCGTCAGCAGCACGCCCTCGCCGCAGTCCACCAGAAACGACTTGTCGCACAACTCCACCAGCTGCCCCGAAGGGGAAGTGGTCCTCGTCGGTTTGGCACTGCCGCATCCTAATATGGTTACTCTCGCTTCGCTCACGGACAATCCGTAATTTTTAATTCTTGATTTTTAGTTTCTCCATCATTCTCTCACCCAGCCGGCTCTTCTTCTCGATATGTTCGAGCACCGCTTTGACGAACGAGTTGGACTCAAAGGAGCCGCGTACTTCCTCAAAATCCGCTTCCGCCTGTTCCCTGTCGCCGTCCACGCCGAAACCGGTCTGGCTGTTGAGGTCAAACTCCTTGCGGGCGTCGTTATACACCATATGGTCAAGGTTCACCACGGCCTCTTGCCATTCCTTCACGGTCTTGCGCAGCTGCTCCAGAGTCACTTCTTCCACGCGGCAGCCCCATACCTGCTCCAGTTTCTCGCATGCCCACGTCCATTCGTACGAATAGTAGTTGGCGTGCATCTGTTCGAAACGGGCTTGTATATCCTCTAACGTCAGCCGTCCCTGTTCTATCTCGTCGGCAAGGCGCGTCACCTCGCTGCGCGGGGCAATCAGTCCCGCCATATCGACCCAGTCGCCCAAACCTGTTTCTGTGTCGGGGCGTAAGAGGGCGTGTATATCGTCCAGCGTATGCCATTCGCTCTTCTCCAGACGGCTGATGAGACTGTTGCCGAGGAACTTCTGGATGCCGATGGTGTATAACTCCCTTCCGTGCCGCAGGGAGGAATTGCGTATCTTGCAGTTCTTGTAGCCATAGACCTCCGTGTTCTCGCCGCTGAGAGCCTGCAGTTCATTCAGCACTTCCCGTCCGCGCCACATCTTCTGTACGGTGTACGGACTGAGGAGGTTGAAGTTGATCATGTCCAGTTTGTGGGGGTCTTTGCGGTTGTCACGCTTCGGCCATTTCTGGGCGTCACGGATGGTGCCCACTGTACGCAGGTTGGCGCCCGGCACCAGATAACTCTCCGAGTTGTTCTCTATCAGATAGGAGAACGGCAGGTCAGACGTGTCGGCATGGTGCGTATGGCGCCCCATCACCAGCGAGAAGGCGCCTACCTTGCTCGGCCATAACAGATAACTGTCACTGGTGGTCTTGGCTCCTCGTTCGGCAATACCCTGATGGATAGGACCGAGTTTGTACATGTGGTTGGACTGGTTGCTGCCGGACCCGGCGTTGAGGAACGAGAACATTCCGGCTATCAGCAGGGTGCTCTTGTGGTGGGTGACGGAGTACGGTCCCGCGAAGATGGCGCAGGCCTCGCCGTGCATGCCCTGACAGTTGCTGAAGAAAAGGCTTTCTTCCGCAGAATAATGCTTGTCAAAGATACATCCTTGTCCTACAAAACATTTGCCTACCAGTGTCGAATCGCCTATCTCCACGCCGGAGGCGATGATGAAATCGGTGCATTTGACGCCGCTTCCCAGACGTACCGGTGCGGCTTGGTTCGAGTTGACGGTGCCGTTCTTCAGCCTGCTCACGCCGGATAACTCGGCGTAATCGCCGATGCGCACGTTCTTGATGCTGCCGCAGTTGAGGATGCGCACATGGTCGCCTATGTAACCCGTCTCGGAGGCTTGCCTCTCCGCATAGTCATCTATCATCCGCTCCAGCTCATGGATCATCTTCGGACGGTGCCGGTAGAGCGTGAGGATATAGGCGAGGCTGGCGCTCAGCTCGTTGAAGATGGGAATCTCTCTGCCGCCGCCCTCGTTCATCACGGACACGCGTACGCCGTTGCCGAAGGTTGTCCTGCCGTCCACAAGGATGGCATTGACGTTCTCGATGCACGTGTTACGGCCGATGCGGTAGTTGGCGATGTAGTTGTGTATGTTGTACAGGTGTGCATCATCGCCTACCTCGCAGTTGTGCAACGTGGCGTTGTAAATACCCGAATGCACACTCAGCCCTCCGGGCAATGCTATCTCTCGGTGGAAGGCTCCGATTTTGTTGTGCCCGGAGAAAGCGGCGTTACGGACATAACGGGCGTCAAAATCCTGCGCCACTTCCACTTCCGACCAGTCTTTCGCCGAGCATCCTTGTGCCTCCATTTGCGCAATCTCTGCGCTCGTCAGTTTGCGGAAAACCATAGAAGTCTTTCTACTTTTATACTTAACAACTTCTTTCAACTATCAACTATCAACTGTCAACTATCAACTTAATCATTTAACAGCATCGGCATCAGCAGCATCAGCACATCCTCGTCGCCTTCGTTCTCTACCGGCAGGATAAGACCGGCACGGGCGGGATCGGCGAGTTTGAGCTGCACGTCAGCCGAACCGATGGACGAGAGCAGGTCGATGAGGAACGGTGCCTTGAAACCGATGGCCATCGGTGTGCCGTTGTAGTCGCAGGAGATGGTCTCTTCGGCGCTGGTGGAGAAATCGATATCCTGTGCGGAGATTTTTATCTGGTTCTCGCTCAGAGCCAGACGCAGCTGGGCGGTACCGTTGTTGGCGAACACTGCCACGCGTTTGCAGGCGTTGATGAACGTCTGACGGTCAACCGTCACGATGTTCTGGTTCGCTTGAGGAATGACGGCGTTGTAGTTCGGGAAACGTCCCTCTATCTGACGGCAGACGATGATGGTGCTGCCGAACTCGAAACGGGCGTTCTTCGCGCCGAAGGTCACCTTCACCTCGCCTTCTTCTTTGGCAAGGAGGTTCTTCAGCAGACCGGCGGGTTTCTTGGGCAGGATGAAACTGGCGGCAACACCGGCTTTCACGCCTGCGTTGGTGTAACGTACCAGACGGTGGGCGTCGGTCGCTACCATCGTCACTTTGTCTTCCGTCAGGTCGAAGAAGATACCGTTCATCACAGGACGCAAATCATCGTCGGCGGTGCAGAAGATGGTCTTTTCGATAGCACTCTGCAGTACATTGGCGGGTAAGGAGAGGGTGCGTGCCTCAGGCTCGGCTTCCGGCATTTCTGGGTACTCGTTGCCGTTGACACCGACAAACGAATAGGTTCCGTTCTGGCTCACCATGCTGACGGCGAAGTTCTGCTCGTCGATGGTGAACGAAAGAGGCTGCTCGCTGAACTCCTTCAGCGTCTCTAACAGCAGCTTGGCGGCAGATGCCACTTTGCCGGTGCCCTCTACACCTTCTACCTCCACGCTCGTGCGGATGGTGGTCTCGCCGTCTGATGCGGTCAGCTTTAGCTCGTTGCCTACCAGATCAAAAAGCACGTCATCCAGAATGGGCAAAGCATTTTTGTTGTTAATCACGCGGCTTACCGCCTGTAATTGGGAAAAGAGTTTCGAACTCGATACATTAAATTTCATATACGTATATTTTTTAGTTTATATTCTTGGTTTGTATTCTTGGTTTGGACTCCCGGATTGTATGGATGTGCCGTTTCCCCGAAAACGGGATGACCAAATAGTAAATGGTAAATGACCAAATAGTAAATATGGCACACACCTTTGCGCTGCAAAGGTACTGCTTTTTTTTGACATATGCAAATATTTTTTTTATTTTGTCTGCATTATTCGCTATTATTAGGACACAAAAGGGGGGAAAAAAAAGCCCCGGCCTGCTTCCATCAAAGCAGACCGGCGTATATTGCATCGGGGAAATCTTTGCAGAATCTTTAAGATTTGTTCATCTCTGTCGCTGCGGAGCGCAATAAACCATCTCAAGACCGGTGGAAATATCTTCGTTGACGCGGTCGGTACCGCCGAAGCAGAAAGTCATCACAATCCGGTCGGAGTCGGTGTAGTCTTCCCTGTATCCCTGACAAACAACTTCTATATCGCCATTTTGCTCCAAGAAATGAACTGATGAAAAATTACTTCTAAATCCGTTACTGCTATCATATTCACGAATACCATAAAAAGCAGACATTCCATTAGGCATAAACTTTTCAATATATGCGTTTTCTTGATTATCTAAATGGATAAATTGCCATTGTGCCGGAACAACATGGGCAGAGTCAGTTAGATATGAATGAATACCTCTAGCATATGGATTAACAAATGTTACGGTATACCAATTATTGAAAGGCATAATGATGGTTTCGTTTTTTGCTTCATCAACAACATATCTGGCTGCATTTTTATCTGTGCTGAGCAACAATTGCTCGCTTTCTCCATTTACACCGTATCTTTTTACATTGGCATAAGCGGTTGCTTGTATGGATTTTGCAGGGAAATAGTAAACATTAATGGCATCATCTTTATTTGCTCCAAAATACATTTTTGTTTCAGAGGCTGCGCCTTGAGTGTAGGTGATGGTTCCGAAATCCGAGTGTTCCAGATGTTGCTGCGCACCCTTGGAATCAATCTGAACGCTAACCGGTTCGTTCTGCGTAAATGAACCCGAACGACCAAAATAAATATTTGACCAAATACTATCTGCATGGGCGGTTTCATTCGGGTCTCTTTCTAAGATTTTTTTTCTCGCGTAACCGGCCATTTGTGAAAGTGTAGCATTAGCATAATTATTATATAACGATTCCGGAATATCCTCAATACTCCATGTGCGGTTTTCGTTGTTTGGCGTTGTATAGGAAACCAAATAATTCCATGTCGTCTCTGCCAAACTAAACGATGCGGTGCCATCGGAAGACATATTATCCGTTCTATTGAAATTCAAAGGATACAAAATATTCGTACTTGTCTGTGCTACGTCATGTTCCTCTGTCATTTTATAGATGTCCCCACTTGCCGAATTGACCTCAAAATAAAAGCGGCTGTTCTCTTCCCGTGGGATAAAGAATTTCACATTTCCCACATTAGGAACATGTTTCATAAAGGAATCAAACGGCGTTTCGTCCGCAGTCGCACCATAAATGTTTGTGGACATACCGGATTGTTTGGTGGTCTTTTCCGGCTCGTTGATTTGGTCTTTGCAGGCAGGCATCAAACCAATCAATGCCGCCAAGACGATTGTTTGTTTGTAGTTCATAATAAATGTAATTTAGAGTGATTAAATTTTTGTTCGTATATATACGCAAAAAGCGCAAGCTTTCGTTTGCTTCATTTGATACTTTGAGGTCCTAGACTTACCTTTATTCTTCAAATAAATGCACGGAAAACTCACGCTGACACGTGAGCGTGCATAAACCATGCTTGAAGAATAAATGATTCTTTGTAAACTTGTCTAGGGTTTCAAAGTATCAAGTTTGGCTTACAACGCTTTATTTATGTATTTTTTTGTCTGTTGTTTTATGCCATAGGCGGGGTGTTATGTTATTTTACTTGATATTTTCTAAATCAAAATACAAGAGTCTGGTTGGTGAATTTTCGTCCTCGCTGGACAAGGGCAGAAAGCCCATCTTATAATAAAACGGCAACGCATCAGCATAGGCATCAACCGTTATAAACCGGCAACCGGCTTTGTTGTCCGATTGGTATGAGGCAATAATCATATTGACCATCATCTTTCCTATTCCTTCTCCACGGTATTTCTTATCTGTTGCCAAACGACAAATCTTTAGTGCAGGGTAGCTCTTGAACATTTTGCCTTGCGCGAAGAATTGCTTGCGAAAGCGGTTGTAGGCTGAGTTGCTCGGAAAATCCGTCAATGAAATGCGATCATGTGCCAGACTGAAATAGCCGATTGTGTCGTTTGTGCTCTTATCTTCCAGTATGTATGTAGTGGCAAGGCGGACCTTGAAATAGAGCATAGCGTCACCGAAGATGAAGTCATTCAAATCTTCATCTCCGCAGTCGAACTTTGAAACGAAGTCCTCTTCTCCAAGCCGACGGAGTACTATGTTTTCTCTATTCATGGGCGGCGAATTCAGAACGCACAATTAACGCACCGCGCGCGCAGAAACTCATAATCACTCATCATTTGTGCTTTTTGCTCCGCAGAAATGGGTCGCGGGTTGAGCATCTGCATCTCAAAACGGCGTGCTTCGTCACCGAAAAGAATAGGTGTTTCTCTAATGGGTCGAGCCATATTTTTCGTTGTTTGTGTTTGTCTTTGCAACTTCCGGCTTATTTAGCCATTTTTTGTGCTTAGCAGCACTTGATTAAAAATTCATGTGCAAAGGTACTGCTTTTTTCTGACATGTGCAAGGGTTGGGGGCGATTTTTTTGAAGAATGTGCTGTTTTTCACTACTGTTGCAGGTTCTATGATGGCTTAGGTGCCCGCTCTCCTCTCCGCATGGTTCCGGATGAGCGCAGCGGTCCGGTCTATCCGGATTTTCCGTTTTTCCACCTTCCATTCCCCGAAAATTTGCATATATTTCTTTGTATTTTTCTTTCTTGGTAGTTTCAGGGCAATATAATTGCCCGCTCTCCTCTCCGCATGGTTCCGGATGAGCGCAGCGGTCTGGTCTATCCGGATTTTCCGGTTTCCCACCTTCCATCCCCCGAAAATTTGCATATATCAAATATTTTTTATATCTTTGCACCCGCAAATAAACCTAAAACACATCAAAAATTCATATCGCTACCTATATATCCTAGACTTTGTTATTTTGTAACCATACCTAAACTACACAACATCAATTACTTACACCATTATGTCACAGCACTTGAAAACACGTGTAATCCGCCGTTTGAAGTCCGTCGGCTGCACTTTTGTGTCCCTTCCGGCTGGCTCCACTCCCCATAAAAGGGGCGTGCACTACTTCCGTTTCTGTGCGGGCGTGGAGTGCTACTGGGGTACCATGGATTACCAAAAAGAAGGACGCCAATACCGCAAGCGCATCATCGTCCGTCCTTCCCGTTTCCGCGACGGGCTCTTCGAGTTATATACCTACCATGTCCCCACACACTGGTCTGCTGCTTGCGTCGCTAACCGTGAACTCATCAAAGAAGCCCAGCGCCAAGCCCACGCCCTCGAACACGACCATTCCTTCGTTGGCATTGAGTGGCGTATCCGTTTCTTCCTCCATTATTACAGGGTCTTCAAAGGCGGAGCCAAGCCCGAACCGGGCATGAAACGCTACTCCCGTTTCTATCAATACACCTACGTAGCTCTCTACCGCCAGCTCAAAGCCGCTTCCCAAGAGCAGACATTCCATACGACATCCGCCCAAGAACCGGTGTCCCTTACGGCATCCGCCGGTCTTTTGTCGGGTGCTCCGTGCGTCAGCGCGGAGGCTCAGCACGTCACCTTCGAACCGGTGCCTCTCGCCAATAGGCGGGCAAGGTACTCTTGTTCGGGTTGCCCCGGGGTGGGAATGAGCTCGGCTCTGTCAAGGATGCCGAGAGCGTGGAGGTCCATGATAGTGGAATAGCCGGAACGGGCGATGATATGACCGGAGTGGAGAAGGGTCTGCGCCATTTCGGTATCGTTCATATACGGCACGACGGTTATCTTGCCGCGCGTGATACGTGTGTTGGGTCTGCCGGGCAAACCCTGTATGATAATCACGGGGTCTTGGGTGCCGGCAAAGCGCTGCAGCAGCTCCCGCTCCAGCATCGTCCGCTGCGGCTCCGGACCGCTCAGGACAACGGTCGTCAGGTGCTCAGGGTAGCTCTTGGTGTCGTCTCTGGTGCAGCCCTCGAAACGGCTCAGCGGACCGATGTAATGGATGATGGATGATGGATGATGGCTGATGGCTGATTGCGGGTGCCCCAAGGCACCGCTGAGGCTCTGTGCAGGATTCTCGTAGTCGGGCACCCACACCTCATTGAAACGCCTGTATATACGTGCGTGAAGACGCTCGGCAAGCGGTTCCAGCCACCGCCAGCCTTGGGGTAACATGATATGCAGCTGGTGGGTGATATAGACGCTCTCTGTCGCCGTGGAGTACAGCCCGAAACGGTTGTCACTGACTACGCGGTCGATATGTTCTTCGCGCAGCACGGCTTGGAGCATCGCATGGTCTTTCACCGCCCGGAGGAGCAGTTGCGGCAGGGCGCGTATCATCGCCCAAACCTGCCGTTTTCCGCTGCCGTAACGCAGCTTCAGCGGCGCCAGACGTACGTAGCGCAGGTTGGGGAAATGCTTGCGGAGGAGGGTCAGACTGTCGCCGTCTCCGCCTAAGATAACCTCATGCCCTTCGTCCAAGAAACGGCGCACCAAGGGCACGCAGCGGCTGGCATGACCCAGTCCCCAATTGAGCGGAGCAACAAGGTATTTACTCATTTTTGCATGTACTCATTTTCGTATTTACGCGCTGATACTTACCGCAAAGCCTTTTTCGCGTAGCGGAGCGGCGATGGACTCCATCTCTTCACGGGAGATCTTCTCTAAATGTTCTTCGGGCGTCTTGCGGTCGATGACATATATCATCACTTCCTTCGGGTGCAGGGTCTCCACCGCCTTGTACCATGCGGAGAGTTGTTCGGGCGTGGTGTTGTCGATGGGCTGTCCAGCATGTTCTCCGCGCAGGAAACAGGTCTGCAGTGTGAAATCTCCGTCGAACTGCGACAGATAGTTGATAATCGTGGCTACCGTCAGTCCGTTATTGACGGGCAGGTCGATGCGGTGCATCATCTCATCGGTGGCGGCATCGAGTTTGAGAATACGGTTGTCGCAGAGGAGCAGGGCTTCCACTACCTCCTCTCTGCCTAATTGTGTGGAGTTGCTCAGCACGCTCACTTTGGCGGACGGGCAGTAGCGGTCCCGGAGGGCGCAGGTGTCTTCGATGATACCTTTGAAATCCGGATGGAGGGTGGGTTCGCCGTTGCCGGAGAAGGTGATGACATCAAGAGAAGTACCATTGCTTGTACCATGTGCCATTTCGCGCAGTTTCGCCTCTAACGCCGTGCGTATTTCTTCGCGGGTAGGCAACTTGGGGTGCGGCACCGTTTCGTTCCAGCCGCATTCGCAGTACACGCAGTTGAAGGTGCATAACTTATGCTCCAGCGGCATTATCTCCATGCCTAAACTCACGCCGAGCCTCCGGCTGTGAATAGGTCCGTATGCAATCTCGTTGAATAACATGACTTTCTGCTTTCGACTTTCGACTTTTGACTTTCGACTTATATATTAATCACCCTGTTTCCGAGAATCTTGCAAATCTCGTTTCGTTGCGCCAGCAGTTCGGGCTGGTGCGCCAGCAGTTGCATCTGCCGGTTCCAGTCGTTCGCTGCCTGTGCCTCTTTCAGTCCTTGCTCCAGTTGCTCAATCTGGAGGTTGATGACGGTCAGTTTGATTTCGTAGAGCAGCTGCGTCACGACGGCTCCCAGCCGCGCTTCCGTATCGGATGTCACATAGCGGTATTTCTCGGCAATCATGTCTATCGCCAAGGCGCTGACTTGCGGGTTGGGGTGGAACTTGAAGAACTGCTCGGCGCGGAAACCCTCGTCCTTGTAATGCTGCTTGAACTCGTCCATGATAGTCTGATATACAGGGTTCGGAGGCGTTATCTCATCGCCCTCCAAGGTGTAGATGATGACCTCACCGATGGTATAGACCTCTCCTTCCACTTCTATGGGGCGTTCTCCGTACCGCACCACCAGTTGCATCAGATTGTAGAAGTTCTGCTCCAAAGGACTCTTCGGACTAACCGGATGACTCGGATTACTCGGACCATTCGGATTATCCTGAAAGTCTGTACTATCTTGTACTATGGTGTTTTCGTCCGCCTGTGCCTGTTCGTTCTCTTTGTTTTTCTGCCGTTCCTCGCTTCTCTTGCGGCGGAGATTGACCACTTCGTTGGTGAGCACTTTCTCGCTCATGTGCAGCCGTTCCGCGCTGTCTTTGATATAGACCTGCCGGGTTATCATATCCGGAATGATGGCGATGGACGAGGTGATGTCTTTGATGAGCGAAGCGCGTTTCTGCGGGTCGTCGCCGGCATCTCTGCTCAGCAGTGCCGACTTGAAACGGATAAAGTCGGTCTGGTGCTCCTCGATATAGCGGATGAACTCTGTGGAGTCGTGGCTCTGTGCATAGCTGTCAGGGTCTTCGCCGTCCGGCAGCAGCACCACTTTGACGTTAAAACCCTCTTCAAGGAACATGTCTATACCCCTCAGTGCCGCATGGATACCTGCCGCATCGCCGTCATAGAGAACGGTGATGTTACTGGTGAAGCGTTGGATGAGCCGTATCTGTGGTTTGGTGAGTGCCGTACCGCCGCTTGCCACCACATTCTCGATACCCGACTGGTGCATGGAGATGACGTCCATCTGACCTTCCACCAGATAGCACATGTCTGCCCGTGCTATCGACTGTTTGGCTTGGAATAGACCGTATAACTCGTTGGTCTTGGAATAGATGATAGAGTCCGGCGAGTTGACATATTTGCCGACGTTGTCTTTCTTCTTGAGGATACGTCCGGCGAAGGCGACAGGTTTGCCGCTGACGGTGAAGATGGGGAAGATGACACGGTCGCGGAAACGGTCGTACAGCCTTCCGTCTTCGCTCTTGCCCACCACGCCGACGCCTATCTTGGTATCGACATTATTGACGATGTATTCTTCTTTGAAACCCTTGTCTTTTAGTGCTTTGGAAAGCGGATTGCCTTTCTCGGGAGAATAGCCTAACTGGTATTTGCGGATGATGTCGTCCCTCAGTCCCCGTTCGTGGAAATAACTCATTCCGATGGCTTGCCCCTCCTGTGTCTCCCATAGCTGGTTCTGAAACCATTTGTTGGCAAACTCATTGACTACGAACATCGACTCGCGGTTGTCCTGACGCTGCTGTTCTTCAGCCGTCAGTTCGCGTTCTTCCACCTCGATATGGTATTTCTTGCCAAGTTGCTTGAGTGCCTCCACATAACTGCATTGCTCTATCTCCATGATAAAACCCACGGAATGTCCGCTGGCGCCGCAGCCGAAACATTTGTAGATACCTTTGGACGGGCTGACGGTGAACGAGCCGGTCTTCTCGTTGTGGAAAGGACACAGCCCGATGAGGTTTGCGCCACGTTTGCGCAAACTCACATAGTCGCCGACGACTTCTTCTATCTTCGCCGCCGCATAGATGCGTTCTATGGTCTCTCTTGGAATCAATTCCTAATTTGCAATTCGTAATTCGTAATTTGTAATTCGTAATTCGTAATTCGTAATTTGTAATTCCTAATTCGTAATTCGTAATTCGTAATTCGTAATTACTCACGGTACCAGAGGTACACGCCGAGTTTGATGTTCCATTGGTCAAGGCGTCCGCGTGTGTGGTATCCGTTGGCAAAGTCAACATTCTTGTAGGGCACTAACAGACCGAAGTCATATCCTCCGCGCAGGAAATAGCGCTTGTACTGGAATCCGGCTCCCACTCCCCATGTGACGTTGAAGCGCCGGAAGGCGTTGTCGGCTTCGATGAAACCGCGGATGTCCGGCTCGGTGTTGGAGGCATCCGCCTTGTAGGCGTTGAAACGCTCGCCGTAGGTGGTGGTTATCTCGCCGGAGAAATCTTCGGTTTTCATGTCTTGACGCATCGTAAAGGTCAGACCGCATTGGAGGGTGGGACCGGTGTAGAGCATGAGGTACGTCTCTTTGGCTATCTCGAACTTGTACTGCCAGTCCACGTACAACTCCAGCTCCTGATAGGTAATCAGCTGGCGTCTCTTGGGGTACTCTCCGTAGGCGGGGTTGGTGGAACGCCATCCGCCGTTGGAGGCGCCGAAGGTGTAGTTCAGACCGATGGAGGTACCGAACCCGGCGACAATACTGCCGTCATATACCAACCCCACTTTGAATCCGTTCAGCCGGACATTCTGGCTCAGCGAGTCCTTGGCATCGATCGGGTTGGAGGGGGTGTTCAAACGCAAGATGGGTTGCGCCCAGCCTATCTGAACGCCGAATCCCTGTTTGGGCATGTCTGCCGCACTTGCTCCTATAGCCGCTATGGCTATCATCATCGTCAAAAATACTTTCTTCATATAATTC
>JAFSLP010000118.1 GCA_017448345.1 Paludibacteraceae bacterium
AGGTTGTGACAGTGTGGTGAGTGTAGAGCTGACTATATGGCCCGAACCCGGAGTAGGGCATGAGTATCTGACGCTGACCAACAATGAGCCTGTCACATGGAACGGCGTGACCTACACCTCCGCAGGAGACTATCTCTGCAATACACTCCATACTTCCCATGGCTGTGACAGCACCGCATGGCTTCATCTGAGCGACAAGCCGGTGTATGACAGCACCGAGGTGCAGACCGTCTGTGCAGGGGATGATATCCTGTGGCATGAAAGGACACTCACGCCGACGGAGACAGACCATGTGTTCACACACCGTATCACCGGCGAGGAGACGGACACGCTCATCACGCTGACGGTGACGGTACATCCGTCCTATCCGAATGAGGAGTTTTCCGCTTCTATCTGTGAAGGCGAGTCCTATCCGTGGGACGGTACGGACTATACGGAGTCCGGTGACCACACCAGAAAATATAAGACGGTGCATGGCTGTGACTCGATTGTCACGCTGCATCTGACGGTGCACAAGCGATATGATGATACAGAGGAAACACGGTATATCTGCCCGGGCAGTTATACGGAGTGGAACGAGATCCGCTACGATGAAGAAAAAGATTATACCGTGCCCCTGAAGACCGTAGCAGGTTGCGACAGTATAGTCACGCTGCACCTCAAATACTACCCTGAATATGACGATATAGACGACTACGGCGTAATCTGCGAGGGCAAAGCCTATTCATGGGAAGGCACGGACTACACAGAACCGGGTGATTACACCAAGACCTTGCAGACAGTTCATGGCTGTGACTCCATAGTGACGCTTCATCTGACCATGAATCCGCGCTACGACGGTATAGACGACTACGGCGTCATCTGCGCAGGAGAGACGTACCCATGGGAGGGCACGGATTATACCGAAGAGGGAGAGTACACCAAGACTTTGCAGACGGTGCATGGCTGTGACAGTGTGGTCACGCTGCATCTGACGGTACATCCGCGATATGACAATATAAACGATTATGGTGCCATCTGTAAGGGAGAGACGTACCCGTGGGAGGGTACGGAATATACCGAAGAGGGAGAGTACACCAAGACCTTGCAGACGGTGCATGGCTGTGACTCCGTAGTGACGCTGCATCTGACGGTACACCCGACATATGACATGCCGGCTGATGAGCATACGATGTACGAGAACGAGACATACACATGGGAGGGGGATACCTATACAGAGACCGGGACCTACACGAAAACCTATGAAACCGTGCATGGCTGTGACTCCGTGGTGACGCTGCACCTTACGGTACTGGATAAGCCGGTGCTCAACCGCGACAGTACCGTGACCATCTGCGAGGGCGAGACGTTCGTCTTCTATGACACACCATATACGACCTCTACGGAACAAACCGTCCTGCGTGAGGGACGTCAGGCGGACACGCTGGTCACACTGCATCTGACGGTTCTGCCGCGTGTGTATGCCCAGTGGACAGACTCCGTGCTTGAGGGGAAGACCTATACTATCGGCGACACCGCCATCCTGCATGCAGGCGACTACACCGTAGTGCTGCAAACCGTACACGGCTGCGACTCCGTAGTGTCTCTGCATCTGGAGACGGTACATATAGACAAGGAATCGCTGACCGTAGAAGTGGACGAGCCCTGTGCAGACGAAGGTATATTGGAAGTTCGATTCTCAGCATTCGGTGTGGCAAACCGTGCTTCGTTCCATTTTGACGAGAAGGCGCGTAATGCAGGGCTGCGCGATACCATAGTCTCGCTCGGCAAAGAGGGTGCTGTTACCATCCCCTTCCATGCACGAGCCGGCAAGTACAGCGCACGGGTGGAGTTACTATTCCGAGACCAAGTGGCGCACAGGATGGAGGTCCCCTTTGCATTCCTTTTCCCCTCCTTTGTCATCGAGCAGCACTGGAACGACGTGGTGGCTGCATTGACGCATGACTACAACGGAGGGTATGACTTTGTCGCCTTCCAATGGTACGAGAACGGGAACAAGCTCTCAGGAGAGACCCGCTCGTATCTCTACCGTCCGCTGATTATGGGAGCGGAATACAGCGCTATGCTGACGGAGAGAGACGGCACACGGCTGATGTGCTGCCCCATCATAGCCTCTCCCCAAACTGACATTTCCGTTTATCCGACAGTCTCGGAACCGGCATGCCTTGTGCATTGCCATGTCTCCGAGAGCGCGCAGATGGAGTTGTGCGACGCCACGGGACGATTGATACACCAATGCCGTCTGGAACCCGGAGACAATATTTTCCAAGCCCCGGACATCCAAGGCATATACATCATCCGCGTACTGACTGAAAGAGACAGGACCAAAGTGCTTAAGTTGTTTGTACAATGAGACAGCGATTCATGACATATGCTCTACGCCTTGCATGCACAACCTTCTGTGTAATGACGATGCTGTGTACCCTTCCTACGAGGGCGGAGCATTATATAGGAGCCGCTGCAGCCCTGCATAGTCCTCTCACGCTGGACCTTATAGACTACACCACCAACAGGATAGCCGTAGGCGGCGAAGCGGGGTTTGTCTATGAATGGCATTACACCCACCTCATTCTCCATACCGGGCTGCATTATGCCATCCATCATCCACGTCTGTCTTTGACCGACCAATTGTTGGTGCACCCGATGGTGGACACACGTAACCAGCCCTTTGAATACCACGGCTCGCTGCGCGGCAGGCAGGACCGGATACTATTCGGGCAGGCGGCTCTTCCCGTCATGATTGGCGGTGTATGGAAAGGGATGTACGGTATTATCGGCACGAAACTGGTGATGAACCTGCACGCACGGGCAGATATCAGGGCGGAGTTGCAGACACAAGCGGATTATCTTGGCAGGTACTATGACTGGTTTGAAGAGATGCCTAATCACGGCTATCATGACTACGAGCCCACACACTCTTCCCACACGATGCCTCTCAGCCCGTTTGATGTGCGGCTTGCAGCAGAGGCAGGCTATATGGGCAAGGTGCGTGAAGATGCACGGACGCAGGTAGGAAGGCTCGTACGCGTAGGACTCTTTGTGGAATACGGTCTGATGGACATGAGGGATAAGAATACGCTTGCCCCTGCGCGCACAACACCCGGTTTTGACCAATATATGTATGTTACCATGACGCACCCATACGCCATAGACGAGACGGCGGGTTCAGCAGTTCATTTCCTCTCTTTCGGGCTCAGACTCACAGTACTCTTCCCCATAGCAGAAGACAGATATAGCCACCGCAACTGTATGTGCTATTGACAAAATACAGAAAAAAGTACACTAAAATTTGCACATGTCAAAAAAAAGCAGTAAATTTGCAGGCGGAATAAATTAAAATTAATCTATGAGAATGCTGCTTATCCTTCTGTCTGTCATGACATGGACGGTGGAGACGAAGAACACCGTAGCGGGTGACGGAGACATACCCGCCGGCACCACGGCGGAGTACGCATGCTCCTACCAGAAAGGACAAGTGCGTCAGGGCGATAACGCCACGCTCACCCTCTCCTCTCTCGGCGGCGTGACCATCGAAGAGGTCACCGTCTCTCTCAAATCCAACAAGAACAGCGGCGGCGGAGTCTTCACCGTCTCCGTCAACGGCACACAGGTGTCCACGCAGGAGGGCACTCTGCAGACATGGACCGGCACTTACGACAACGCCAACTACCATGACATTACGCTTCTCAGCCAGCCGGCGACGGGAGCGGAAGAACTGGTGATACGTCTTGACGGGACTGCAAACTCGCTTTTCATCGGGAAATATGCCATCACCTATTCCGAGCCGGAGCCGTATGCTGTAACGCTGATGGACGGCACCGGCAAGGTGACCGAATTACGAGCGGGCAAGAACAGGCAGGGCGTACTGCTGCCGTCGCTGCCGGACAGAGAGGGCTGGCGTTTCCTCGGCTGGACGGAAAATGAGTACTGGATGGTTTATGAAGCACCGGAGTACTACCGGGCAGGCAGTCTCTATATACCGGACGAGGACTGCACCCTCTGGGCGCTCTATGAGACCAAACCGTCGGAGGAGGAGACGGTTTTCGTCACCGACCTGCAGTCAGACATCTATCTCTACGCCAACCGCATCTCCGGCATGGCACTGGCAGGGGTGCCGGAGAACGGCAGAATGGGCTATGAACCGCTCGATTTCGCCTCCGAAAACCAATACTACAGCATAGATTTTGTGACACCCGACACCGCGTATATCACCCATGTGCAGACCGGCACGCCGATTGGCTATGAGGGCACGAAGATGAGGGCATATCCCTCGCCGTGGCTCGTCTATCACGAGGGCGACGAGACTATCTTTTACACCCTTGCCGGCACCAAGAAATATGTGCTGTGGCTTAACGTGATGGGCAGTGACAATACTCTTTATGCCGGTTTGCAGCCGGTAACCAACCTCAGTTCGCCGATGGGGCTGTGTCTGCCGCAACCGCGCACCTGCGTCTATGCCTACACCTGCCATCCGGAGTGCGGCATGGGGACAACAGAGGTACAAAAGACAGATGTACGATGTACGAAGGAGTTGCGCGGCGGACGCGTGATAATCCGTGCGGGAGAGCGTGAATACGACCTTTCCGGCACATTGATTCAAAACAACGGAAGATGAAAATAACACTTGTCATATTATCCGTACTGACCGGAATCTTAGGCGGTGAGTACAAAGCCCGAACGCTCACTGCGGCTCAGCAGGACAGCATCTTCGGGCTGTCAGTTATCAGTTACCAACAGCCGTCTGACGTGAGTACCCGTTACCGTCTGGAGCGTGAGAACGAGGAGAAACTATTCCGCCGTTCGACCGTGGCGGACTGGTATATCGTTGACACCCAGCGTAACATCCGCAAACAGCTCGGCGCAGGTCTTTTCATCCAGAACGGACAATGGAAGGGCAGCCGTGTACGGGATGCGGTGATGAGCCCTAATGGGCGTTACATCGCTTTCGCCCGGGATAACAACCTGTATATCCACAAACTCGATTTCGGCTCCGAGATAGCCGTCACCAAGGACGAGAACACCGACCTCATCAACGGCGTGGCGGACTGGCTCTACGAGGAGGAGTTCGGCACCACCGCACTCTTCGCATGGTCTCCGGACTCCAAGCAGCTGGCTTTCGTGCGGCTCGATGAGACGGATGTGCCGGTCTTCACATGGACGATGTACCAAGTATCAAACGGTCAAGTACCAAGTGCCAAGGAGAATCCCCAATACCCGTTGCCGGACAGTCTGCGGTACCCGAAAGCCGGTTGCCCGAACGCCAGAGCCACTGTCTGCGTCTATGATGTAGCCACCAAAGGCATCATACGCCTTGAGGAGCTGACCAACGTCCGTGTCAATGATTTCTATTTCCCGAGGCTCCGCTGGACGTCTGACGGAATGCTGTTGGTGCTCCGCGTCAACAGAGACCAGAACAAGCTGGAGGTCTTCTCCTGCAACACCCGCTCCACCGTCACGCACCCTCTCTACAAAGAAGAGTCCAACCGCTATTTCATCGACTACGCCCTTTTCGATGAATGGCAATGGCTGTCCGACGGCTCTTTCATCGCCCTGAGCGAACGCGACGGGTGGCGCCGCGCCTATCTCCATGACGGGCAAGGCACGCTTCTCCGTCCCCTCACGCCGGAGAAGACCGACGTGACGGCGCTCTACCATGTGGACGAATCCGGCAAGGTGCTCTACTACCAAGCGGCACCCGAACCCTCGACGCGACAGGTCTATGCCGCCAGTCTTGCGGAGACCGGCAACAGGGTGCTCACCACGCAGCTGACGGAAGGAGAGGGCATACATGCAGCACGTTTCTCCACCGACCACAAGTGGATGATTGACTGTTTCCAGAGCTTCGACACCCCGAATATATACACGCTCTACGCGGTGCGTTGCGCACGCGGTTCCGCACAGATAACCAAGCGCAAGGTCTTGCTGGACAACGAGCCGCTTGCCAAGGCATGGAGGGCGAAAGGGCTGCCCGAACCGCAGCTGCTGCGCATCCCCAACGGCAAAGGACAGGAACTGGAGGCAATGCTGCTGACAAGTGACAAAGGGACGAAGTACCAAGGACAAAGACCTCTGGTGCTGATGCACTATTCGGGTCCGCAGAGCCAGCGTGTGCTCAACCGCTGGCGCAAACGGTTCGAATACGCACTGGCGGAAGAGGGCTATGCGGTGCTCATCGTTGATCCGCGCGGCAGCGACTGCAGGGGGCGTGAATGGCGCAACGAGACCTATATGAGCCTCGGCACCAAAGAAGCCGAAGACCTCATAGCTGCAGCAAACTATATCGGTCAGCGGAGCGATATAGACGCGTCGCGTATGGCTATCCTCGGCTGGAGCTACGGCGGTTACGAGACCCTCTTTACCATGACCGTGAAGGGACATCCGTTCAAAGCCGGCGTGGCTATAGCTCCCGTGACGGACTGGCGACTCTATGACTCCGCCTACACCGAGCGGTATATGCGCCGTCCGCAGGTCAACGACAAAGGCTATCAGGAGGCGTCGCTCATCCCCCGTGCCGCCGGACATCAGGGAGCCCTGCTCCTCATCCACGGCACCGGAGACGACAACGTACACGTGCAGCACTCAATGCAATATATCAACGCGCTCGTGCAGGCGGACAAGCAGTTTGAGATGCAGCTCTATCCCGACGACAACCATTTTCTGAAGAAAGGCAACAACGCCAAACACATGCATGAGCGTGTATTGGGCTTTTTGTCGCGGGTGTTGAAGTGATATCCAACATACGCGCAACATACGCGCAACATACGCTAATTATATTGACAATTCAACAATTTAACTAATAAATAATAACATGGAAACAAAACAAAACAAATCACTGACCGTGATTACGATCATTGCGATGATGTTCCTCTATGCAATGATTTCGTTTGTGACGAACCTCGCAGCCCCTGTTGGTAAGATTTGGGGCGCATCGTTTGAAGACCCGGCGCAAGCCGAAAGGATGGGTATGCTGGGTAACCTCTTTAACTTCCTTGCTTACCTCATTATGGGTATCCCTGCGGGAAACATCTTGGCTAAGTACGGCTACAAAAAAACAGCACTCTCTGCTATCATTCTCGGTTTTCTGGGCATCTGTGTGCAGTGGCTGAGTGGTGAGACAAGCAGTTTCGCTGTTTATCTGTGCGGTGCATTGCTTGGAGGCTTCTGCGTATGTATGCTGAATACAGTTGTAAACCCGATGCTGAATCTGCTCGGCGGCGGAGGCAACCGTGGTAACCAGTTGAATATGATAGGTGGCACCATCAACTCACTGACCGCTTCGTTAACCCCGATGTTAGTCGGTGCGCTGATAGGAGAGAGCCTTGCCGGAAAAACCATCGCCGATGTGAATATTGTACTCTACATAGCGATGGCTGTCTTTGCCGTGTTGTTCTTTATCTTCTGGCTCACACCTATCGCAGAACCGGAGGGAGCAGGTCAGAAAATCACCTATGAACGCAGCCCGTGGGCTTTCCGTCACTTTGTATTGGGCGCGATAGCGATATTTGTATATGTCGGCGTTGAGATCGGTGTTCCCGCGACCCTCATCAGTTATCTTAAACCGTATGGTTTTGCTGCCGCAGGCTTTGTAGCCGGATTGTATTGGCTGCTGATGCTTGTCGGACGTACCATAGGCTCTGCCATCGGTGGGAAAGTGAGTAGCCGCACAATGGTTACATGGGTGTCGTTGGTGGCAATCGTTTTGATGGCAGCTGCGATGCTGACCGGTGAGAAAGTGCAAGTTCCGATGCTTACCAGTTGGGCGTTCGAGACACAGACGATGCCATTAGCCGCATTGCTCATTGTGCTGGTAGGACTTTGTACTTCTGTCATGTGGGGATCCATCTTCAATATGGCTACCGAAGGCTTGGGTAAATATACGGCAAAAGCATCGGGTATCTTTATGATGATGGTGTTCGGCGGTGGTGTTGTACCGCAGATTCAGAGTATGATAGCCGCTCACAACTGCCTGCTCAGTTATGTCGTACCTATTATCTGTGTAGCATATATTCTGTACTACGCTATCTGGGGAAGCAAAAACGTAAACAAAGATATTAAAATTGATTAACCATGAAAAAGTATGCTTTAGGTATCGACTTGGGTGGAACGGGCACCAAGTTCGGATTGGTGAATGAAGAAGGACAAGTGCTCCGCAGTAATTCCATCCCCACACAGCAGTATCCTGAAATCAACGAATACTGCGATGAGTTGTGCGAACGTATGCGCCAACTCGTCAAGGATGAAGGTATTGAACTGAGTGATGTGGTTGGCATCGGTTGCGGTGCGCCTAACGGTAATTTCTATTCGGGCTGTATCGAACAGGCTCCCAACCTGCCGTGGAAAGGGGTAGTGCCTTTTGCCAAACTCATCAGCGAGCGTATGGGCATCAAATGTACCATTACCAACGATGCCAATGCAGCCGCGCAAGGCGAGATGATTTACGGTTCCGCACGTGGAATGAAGAACTTTATCGTTATTACCCTTGGAACAGGCGTCGGGTCGGGTATTGTAATCGACGGCAAACTGCTCTACGGACATGACGGTTTTGCCGGAGAGCTGGGACACTGCAAGGTGGATCATTCCGGTAACGGACGCCTCTGCGGATGCGGTCAGCGCGGATGTATCGAAGCCTATGCGTCAGCTACAGGTGTGGCACGCACGGCTAAAGAAATCGTCACTTCCACTACACAGGCAACGCTTCTCCGCAACGTAGAAGATATTGACCATATTACCTCCAAGGATGTGTTTGATGCTGCGGAGAAGGGCGATCTGGTAGCCAAGGAGATCTTTGATTACACAGGCCGCTTGCTGGGAGAGAAACTTGCGGATTACGTGCATTTCTCCAGCCCGGAGGCTATTATCCTATTTGGCGGTTTGACCAAGGCTGGTCACTGGATCATGGATCCGATTCGTGAAGCGATGGAGGCGAACCTCATGCCCATTTGGAAGGGCAAGATACCTGTTTCCGTCTCCGTGCTCAAAGATAGCGACGCAGCCATTCTCGGTGCTTCCTCACTCGCATGGTAAATGCACTGAGGCATATATTACAGAACCTGTACCCGTATGGTGTTTTCCGTACGGGTACGGCTGTTTATCTCACTTTTGATGACGGACCTATTCCTGAGGTAACCCCCAAAGTGCTGGAGATACTCGACCGCTATCAGGTTAAAGCGACCTTTTTTATGGTAGGCGAGAATATAGACAAGCACCCGGAGGTCTTCCAGCAGGTGGTGAAGGCGGGACATGCCTTGGGCAACCATACCTACAACCATCTCAAAGGTATCAAGTATTCCCAAGCGGAGTATCTGGCAAACGCGGAAAAAGCGCAAAGGACGATAGAGCGGCATATGCCCGAAGACAGTCCTGCGCCGGTTCTTGGTCCGAAGGCACGATTATCTCCGGACCTGTTCCGTCCGCCGTACGGCAAGGCGTGGCTGTGGCAGCGCAGGGCGTTGCGCAGAATGGGGTACAGGCTTATTTATTGGGATGTGCTCACGCGTGATTATGACAAAAACGTCACTCCCGCCCAGATGCTGGACAAGATAAAACGGATGGCCGGTCCGGGCAGTATTATCAACTTCCACGACTCGCTCAAATCCAACGAACGGATGCTGGCAGTTCTGCCGCAGGCGATAGAGTGGCTGCTGGCGCAAGGTTATGACCTCCGCTCTCTTGACGAGAGGCCGGAAACGGCAAATAAATGAAAAATAATGCAAAAAAGAGCAGCAAAATGAAAAAAAATGCGCAAAACCTTGCATATGTCAAAAAAATGTTGTATCTTTGCACCGTGAATTGAAAGAGGGGACCCGAAAAGGTCTCCTCTTCGTAAAATATAAATGCGAATATGCTCAATAAAGAAGACATCAGACAATGGATAGAGGACCGCTTGAACGGTACCGGTTATGAGTTGGTCACCCTCTCCGTTTCGGCGGCGAACGACATCCTTGTGGAGATAGACAGCCTGAGCGGTGTGGACGTGGATTTCTGCGCCGAGCTCAACCGTTTCCTTGTAGAGAAACTGGATGCAGTGGAGCCGGATTATTCTCTCGAGGTGGGCTCCGTCAGTCTGACTGACCCTTTCAAAACCAAGATGCAGTTTGAGAAGAATCTTGGTCATGATGTAGAGGTGATGATAAATACAGAGGGACAAAGCACAAAGTACAAAGGGCAGCTGGTGTCTGTTGACGAGGACACCTTCTCTATCGACAGCGAGGAGAAAGTGGCGGTAGAGGGCAGGAAACGCAAAGAGACACGCGTCATCACCCATACTTGGCGGTACGATGAACCCAAATATGTGAAATATGATTTAAAATTTTAATATACAAAATGGCAACAAAACAAGAAACAGTCAATCTGATTGACATTTTCTCGGAATTCAAAGATTTCAAACGTATTGACAAACAGACCTTCATCAATGTGCTGAAGGACTCGTTTACCAATGTAATCACCAAGATGTACGGCAATGCCGCTAACTATGATGTCATCGTCAACCCCGACAAAGGCGACCTTGAGATTTACCGTAACCGTCTGGTGATGGAGGACGACGATGTAGCCAACCCAGACACGCAGATTGCGCTCAGCGATGCCCGACTGCTTGACGAAGAGGCGGAAGTAGGCGAGGAGGTGACCGACAAAGTGGATATGCAGTCCTTCGGACGACGCATGATCCTAAACCTCCGTCAGACCCTTGCATCCAAGATTCTTGAGCTGCAGAAGGAGAGCCTCTATCAGAAATACAAAGAAATGGTAGGTCAGGTTGTCACCGGTGAACTGTACCAAGTGTGGAAGAAAGAGATGCTCCTGCTTGACGAAGACGGCAACGAACTCTATCTGCCCAAGCAGAACCAGATTCCTACCGACTTCTATCGCAAGGGCGAGATGGTTCGCGCCGTGGTGGTGCAGGTGGATAACAAGAACCAGACTCCGAAAATCATCCTCAGCCGTACTGCTCCGCTCTTCCTCCAGCGCCTCTTCGAACAAGAGGTACCTGAGGTCAAAGAGGGTTTGATTGCCATCCGTAAGATTGCCCGAATACCCGGCGAACGAGCCAAAGTGGCAGTAGAAACCTTTGATGACCGCATCGACCCGGTAGGTGCCTGCGTCGGCGTCAAGGGTGCACGTATCCATGGCATAGTCCGCGAGTTACGCAATGAGAATATTGATGTCATCAACTATACGGCAAACACCAATCTCTATATCCAGCGCGCTCTCGCACCCGCCAAAATATCTTCTATGGAGATTGACGAGGAGGGAAAGAAGGCTAAGGTATATCTCCAGCCCGATGAGGTGTCCCTCGCTATCGGTAAGGGCGGATTTAATATCAAGCTGGCCTCCATGCTCACGGGTTATGAGATAGATGTATATCGCGAGATAAACGAGCAGGATCTGGACGATATTTATCTGGACGAGTTCAATGACGAAATCGACCAGTGGGTGCTCGACTCTTTCAAAGCCATCGGTCTCGATACCGCCAAAGACGTGTTAGGTACCGGCAAGGAAGAGTTACTCAAACAGACTGACCTTGAGGAGGAGACGATAGATGACGTGCTCCGCATCCTCTCTGCCGAGTTTGAAAACGAATAAGCGATGGAATCGCATAATTGACGATTGGACGATTGACGAGGTACGATTGATTGTCCAATTAAAAGAGATTGACGATTGTTCGCAAATCGTAAATAACACTAATCGTAAATAAATCGTAAATCGTAAATCTGTAAATCGCAAATCAATTTATGGCTATCAAGTTAATCAAAGCATGCAAAGAACTGAATATAGGTATGGCTACTCTCACATCATGGTGTGAGAAGAACGGCTATTCCATCGAGTCCGACCCGAACGTGCGTATTGATGACGATCTCTACCTGCTGTTAGCAAAAGAATTCAACCGTGACATGGCGGTGAAGATTGAGGCAGACCGGCAAGCAGCAGCCCGTCAGGCACGCGAGGAAGCAGAACGCAAGGCGGCAGAAGAAGCAGCCAGGGTCCGTGCAGCTGAAGAGGCGGCACGCGCTGCGGCAGAGGCAGCCAAACGCGAGGCGGCACGTATCGCTGCGGAGAAAGCAGCGGAAGAAGCAGCCAGAGCGGCAGCGGAGGCAGAGAGAGCACGCGCAGAGGCGGAGGCAGCCAAAGCAGCGAAAGAGCAGGCTCAAACGCAAGCCCAGACACAGGCTCAGAAACAGGCTCAAACAGGTGCCGCTCAGGCAGAGGAACCGAAGAAAGAGAAAGCCAAACCGGAGATATTCACCCTCGGCAAACCGCAACTCAAACATGCACCGAAAGTCATAGGGCAGATAGACCTCGATGCCATCGACACCTCCACACGTCCTGCCAAGAAGACCAAAGAGCAGAAACGCAAAGAGCGTGAAGAACGCCAGCAGGCACAGCAGGCTCAGCAACAGGCTGCCGCCGCCGAGCGCCGCAAACGCGAGCGCATCAAGAACAATGCCGCCAAGGTGGACCCCAACGACAAACGTAACCAAGCAGGCAAGAAAAGCAAAAACAACAAACCGCGCGAGGCTACGCAAGAGGAGGTGGAACGCGCTCTGAAAGAGACACTCAACCGTCTCCAGCAGCCCAAGAACAAGAGTAATTCCTCCAAATACAAACGTGAACGCCGTGAGCAAGAACGCGAAAAACTGGAGCTTGAGCGCATGGAGGCACAGGAGCAGTCCAAAGTGCTCAAACTGACCGAGTTCGTTACCGCCAATGACCTTGCCGTGATGATGAATGTGCCGGTGAACAAGATTATAGGTACGTGTATGTCTCTCGGACTGTTTGTGTCCATCAACCAGCGTCTGGACGCCGAGACGATCAATCTGGTGGCAGAAGAGTTCGGCTTCCAGACCGAGTATGTGGCGGCACACGTGGTGGAGGAAATCAATGCAGACGAGGTGGTACATGACGAAGACATCGAGCCGCGCTGCCCGATTATTACCGTGATGGGTCACGTTGACCATGGTAAGACCTCGCTGCTTGACCATATCCGTAATGCGAACGTCATCGCCGGTGAGGCAGGCGGTATCACCCAGCACATCGGTGCCTATAATGTCAAACTCAAAAACGGACGTCATATCACTTTCCTTGATACGCCGGGTCACGCCGCATTTACCGCTATGCGTGCCCGTGGTGCCAAAGTGACGGATATAGCGATTATCATCATCGCAGCCGACGATGCCGTTATGCCGCAGACCATAGAGGCTATCAACCACGCACAGGCAGCAGGTGTACCAATGGTGTTTGCCATCAACAAGGTGGACAAACCCGGTGCCAACCCCGATAAGATCCGCGAACAACTGTCGAACATGAACATCCTTGTGGAGGACTGGGGAGGCAAATACCAATGCCAAGAAATCTCTGCCAAGAAAGGAACAGGTGTCTTCGAACTGCTGGAGAAAGTGCTGCTGGAAGCAGATATGCTGGACCTCAAGGCAAATCCCAAACGCCGTGCAAAAGGTTCGGTCATCGAGTCCTCTCTGGACAAGGGCCGCGGATACGTGGCTACGCTGCTTGTGCAGGACGGTACGCTGCATATGGGCGACATCGTGCTTGCCGGAACCTACCATGGACGCATCAAGGCGATGTTTAACGAACGCGGACAGCGAATCACGGAGGTACATCCCGGTGAGCCTTGTTCTATCCTCGGTCTCAACGGTGCGCCGCAGGCCGGCGACGAGTTCAATGTACTGCCTACCGAGCAAGAGGCACGCGAAATAGCCAACAAACGTGAGCAACTGCAGCGTGAGCAGTCCATCCGCACAAAGAAACATATCGGCTTGGAGGAAATCGGTCGCCGTCTGGCTATCGGAGACTTCAAGGAACTGAATATCATCATCAAAGCCGATGTGGATGGTTCCGTTGAGGCATTGAAGGACAGCCTTATCAAGCTATCGACGGAGAATATTCAGGTTAATGTCATTCATGGCGCCGTAGGTGCTATCAGCGACAGCGATGTGATGCTGGCTGCCGCTTCGGATGCCGTCATTGTCGGCTTCAACGTCCGTCCTACCGGTTCGGCACGCAAGATGGCGGAGACGGAGGAAGTGGATATCCGTATCTATTCCATCATCTACGATGCTATCAACGAGCTCAAGGCGGCGATGGAAGGAATGCTCTCACCGGAGATCAAAGAAGAAGTCACTGCAACGCTGGAGGTACTCCAGACATTCCACATCTCCAAGGTCGGCACAATTGCCGGTTGTATTGTGCGTGAGGGTAAGATCAAGCGCGGCAACAAGGTACGCGTCATCCGCGACGGTATCGTCATCAAGACCTGCGAACTCGCTTCGCTCAAACATGTCAAAGATGATATCAAAGAGGCGGGTGTCAACACCGAATGCGGCTTGAGTCTCAAGGCATACGATGACCTTCAGGCAGGAGACATCTTGGAGTCCTTCGAGGAAATAGAAGTGGCAAAGACTCTGTAAACAAACTTAATTGTTTAACCCTTACAATTTGGAATTATGAATAAAATCTTTCGAATATTGTGTCTTGCGCCATTGTCCATTCTGCTGACCGGTTGCTGGACCAGTATCCTCACAGTAGCTCCCACCACGGAGCATGTGGCTCCGGTCAAGACGGTCTATACCACGCAGGTCACTACACCGTCACCCAAAGTGACAACGGTCAAGACGGTTACTGTCACATCGTTCAATGAAGACATGTCATTCTTCCTTGACCTCAACGCGGTGGCTGCAGCGTTTGCCGAATCACGAACGGTGCGCGAGTTTGAGCAACTGCTCAACTCCTCGCGGTATATGATTAACAATCTGGACCTCAACCGTGACGGATGGATAGATTATCTGCGCGTGATAGAGACATACAACGGTGCATACCACGCCCTGCTCATTCAGGCGTGCCTTGCTCCTTCTGTCTTTCAGGATGTTGCCACGCTCGTGGCACAGCATATGCCGGACAGATTATATGTGGAGGTAGTGGGTGACCGCTGGCTCTATGGCACCAATTATATTGTGCGTCCAGTCTTTGTCAAGCGTCCGCCCATATGGGATGTGTACGGCAGACCGGTGTATGAGGTATGGACATCGCCGTATTATTATGGCTATTATCCGTCCTATTATACCCAGCCGCAACCGGTCTATCTGACGCATTATCAGGCATACGTGACGACGTATATGTCGCATAATCATTATTGCACGCATTGTGACTACCCGACCAAACCGTTCTATTCCGGTTACACGGAGATGACGCGTCCGCATACACGCAATGACTACCAGCGCCAGCATCCGGAAGATGCCTTCGACAGGAGGGTGACGCGTGAACTGGCTACCAGTACATCCGGTGTGTCGGTTCGCAACTCCGGGCAACTCCGCACAGAAGTAACCCGTCAGCAGCAACAGACCAAAGAGGGAACTAACACGACCTCTTCGCGTTCCGCTTCTACGACAACCACTTCTACCCGCAACACCGGTAGAACGACAGCTACTACCGGCACTTCAGGTTCGGTTCGCTCAACGGGAAACACCTCTTCTACCAATACCGCCTCTTCGTCCGTCAAATCCTCGAAGTCGCAAACATCTTCCCAGTCGTCCCGTTCCGGCAGTGCTACATCCTCTTCCCGTTCGGAGAGTACGAAAGCAAGTTCCCGTTCGGAAAGCACCGGCACCTCTGTCCGCTCAACGACCAAGTCTGTCACTCCTTCCACCACAGTGGAGAGCCGTGTCAGCAAGTCCGGCACAACGCGTACTACGGTCAGGACCACTGATGCTTCGGGAAAAACGACGACCATCAAACGCGAGTCCTCATCGTCCAAGCAGTCCTCTACGCGTACATCGGTTTCCACTTCATCATCGCGTAGCAGTTCAAGTTCTTCGGGTTCGTCCTCGCGCACCTCGGGTTCTTCTTCGCGTACGTCCGGTTCATCGTCATCAACGACATCTACCCGTACCTCCGGTACTTCCCGCCGTTAACGGCAGCCAACGAAAGACCGAATAACGTACAAATACAAAAAAACGCCCAAACGGGCGTTTTTTTTGTGATGTTTCTGTGCTGCTCAGATACGTTCAAGAGTGCGGGTGGGGAGCCATCCTTCATTGCCGCCTACACGGACGTTAGCCCATTCGCCAAGCGTCTCATGGATGGTCACTTTGGTCCCCTCGTGCAGGGTGAAGAGGTCTGTGCCCGAACGGTCAGGTGCCGACTTGGCATTCACTACACCTTGCGTGATGATTGCTTCAGCACGGTTGGTGTCACGGTTATGCAGCGAGACTGCGTTGAGACCTGTGATGAGCGAGAAGAGTAGGGCAACCCACGCGGTGTGGAATGCCGTTTTGCGTAACCATGAGGTGCGGCTCAGCAGGAAAACAAGCAGCCCCGCCAAACCCAAGACAAACAGCACGATAGAAAGGATGATCCATGTGTTCTCTTTCAGGCTGTTGCGCACCGTACGAACCCATGTGGAGAGGAAGAAATCTTTCTCCGTAATATTATCAATGATGCGGCTCTGTGCAAAAGCGAGATTGTATTGCGCATCCTTATAACCGGGGCGGAGACGAAGCGCACGCTCGTAATTAAGGATAGCTTGCGCCAACTCGCCCTGTTTGAACCGGGCATTTCCTAAGTTATAATACAGCACCTCATCGGGTTGTTCCGCCAAGAGCGCCTCATAGCCTTCGGCTGCCTCCTCGTAACGCCCCTCTGCGTATGCCGAATTAGCAGCGTCAAATGCACTTTGTGCAAAAGTGACGGAACTGTAACATAACAATGCGATAAGAAGTCTTGCGACTTTCTGCTTTCTGCTTTTAACTATTTTCATATCTTTTGGTCTTCGAGTTTGTTAATCAGGTTTGTCGTGTCGCGGTAGAGGTCATCCATAGCATGACCGGTGGCAGGGGCGTAGCGTGCAAACTCAGCTGTAGAAAGCACGTTGCGTACATCGTCGATAAGCTCTTCCGGTACATTCTTCTGGCGAAGGATGGAAGCTATATTCTCTTTGTTCAGTTCCGCAGTCGGGATGGAAAGACGGTCGCTGAGGTAGCTCCAAGCCGCGCGTTCTATCTCCAGATAGAAAGTGTTCCGGTCGTTAGCCTTGAGGGCGGCAGCTGCCGCTTTGAGACGTTTCTGCGCTACCTTGTTCGCATGTTTGTACCGCACACGGTTAATGTCTGCATTCTCTTTAATCTGCTTGCGCAGCACAATCAGCAGCACAACGGCGATGAGCAGTGGAATGGCGTAGAACAGCCAGATGTATTTGTAATGGATGCTTTCTGTTTTCGGCTTTCGATTTTCGACTTTCTTGGTGTCTATATAGCGGATGTCGGTGCCCAGTTGCTTGATATCTTCTTTCTGTGTGTAAGAGACGACGGCAGCTGATTGTGTGCCGGCTGCAGTGCTCTCTCCGGCACCGCGTTTGACATGAATGGTATATTCCGGTGTGGAGAGCGTGCGGTACACTTTCTCGTCGATGTCAAAATAACTGAATGTGACAGGAGGAATGGTGTAGTCGCCGGCACTGCGCGGAATAGCCAGATATTCAATGGACTTGGTGCCGCTGACGCCTGCTGTAGTGGTGGAGAAATTATTGGTCACTTTCGGGTCATACGGCTCAAAGCCCTCCGGCCAGTCGATGGCTGGGGTCTTGAGCAGTTTCATGTTGCCTGCTCCGCTGATATCCAAACGGATGGTGATGGCATCGTTCGCCTGCACTTCTGTCTGTGAGATGGAGGGTGTGAGGGTGAACTTGCCTACACCTCCTGAGAACCCGGCAGGCTTGCCGCCCGGCAGCGAGGACACATGTACGGTGACACCCGGAGCAGTCAGCATCCGCGTTACGTTGGTGTAGGTGGCGAAGAAATCATCGAAGATGCTACGGGCACGTTGTTGCGTTTGCACGCGGATGACAGCCTCAAAATGCGCAGGGTCGATTTTTATGTCGCCGGAATGCTGCGGGTATAGTATGGTGCGGTAGAGCACAGCTGTCTGGTAGTTGCGCCCGTTGTAATGCTCCAGTTGCGTCTGTATCTCGCCTTGCTCCAGCTCCTGTTTGAGAAAACCGGTGAACTCCGGCAGCTTGGTGTTGTTGGTCAGCTGTGCTACATCCACGTTTGCAAAATAGAGTTTGTAGGTCACCATCAGTGCTTCCTGTTCATGCACGCGTGTCTTGGAAGCTATCGTCCTGACAAACAGGTTCTCTGAACCGGCGGAACTGGCGGAAGCCGGCGAGCTGCCTGTACCGGCAGCACCTGTCGCACCCGAAGCACCGGCGGAACTTGCCTGACCGGTCTGTGCCGGCTGCTCGTCTTCCGGCAGCACTTGTATCCGCACGCCGTTGGACTGGACGTTCTCGCCGTCCACCTTGACACTTGCCGGTCCGATGGTAAACGACCCCGCCTTCTGCGCCATGAGCGTATAGGTATAAGTCTGGGTGAACGAGGAGCTACGGCGGCCGTTGACAAACGATGTACTGCTGCTGGTTGATGTATATGGACCTGCCAGCACGTCAAAATCAGTGAACTCCGGGGCACGGAGGTCGCGGCTGCGCTCGTTGACAGAGTAGGTCAACTGGAACGGACGGCCGACAATCACCTGTGACGGAGCTTGCGCCTTGAATACCACCTCATCGGCAGTCGCACTGAGTGCGATGCCGAGGAAGAGGAATAATATGGAAATTCTATGTCTCATAAAATAACTGAATATCTCAATAAATGATTAAATGGTAAATGGTCAAATCGTAAATAGTTTTACCATTCTTTTTCTACACGGCGTTTCTTGCCTTGCTGCCGTTGCATTTTCTCTTGTGTGTCCTGTTCGTCTTGTTCTAATGCCTGCAGGATCTGTTCGGCAGTCTCTTTATCCATTTGGTTCTCATTCTGCTGTTGCTGCTCTTGTTCTTGTTGCTGTTGTTCTTGCTGCTGCTGGTCTTGTTGTTCCTGCTGCTGTTGCTGTTGTTGCTGGTCCTGTTTCTGTTGGTCTTTGTTTTGCTGTTGCTGCTGTTGTTGCTGCTGCAATAGTTCCATTGCCTTCACGAGGTTATAGCGCGTGTCGTTATCCTTAGGGTTGGCGCGCAGCGCATCTTGGTATGCCGCCACCGCTTTGTCGTACTGCTGCCGGGCAAAATTGCAGTTGCCGATGTTGTGCATAGCTTTAGCAAAACGCTCTTTGTCTTCCTTGCGGTCCAGCATTCTGGCAGCGGTCTCAAACTCAGTCTGCGCCTCGGCGTATTTGTCTTGTTTGAACAACGCATCGCCGAGGTTGTAATGTGCCTCGTAGCTGTCTTTGTTGGCTTCCAGACCGCGCCGGTAATCTACCTCCGCCTCGGTGAAATTCTGTTTGCGGTATTCGCGGTTGCCGCGCCGTACATCACCTGCCTCTTTCTGCGCAAAAGCAACAGAGCTGTATAGAAGCAGTACCACTAATATTCTTTCAACTTTTGACTTCATAACTTCTTTCAACGTTAAACTCTTAATTCTCAACTTTCTCCCCGAATATATCCAGTCGGGCGATGGTTTTGTTCTTGCGGTTGAAGATAAAATAATCAATCACCAGCAGCAGGAGCGCCAGCATCGCGAAGCTCTGGAACTGCTCGTTGTAGTCGGTATAGACTTGTGTTTCTATTTCCTCTGTGCCTAATTTGTCGAGTTCTTTCTGAATGGCTTTTGTAGCGGTGTTGGTATTGTCGCAGCGCACGTATATACCTCCGCCCGCCTGAGCAATCTCGCGGCACATCTCTTCGTTCAGTTTGCTGACAACCACGTTACCTTGCCGGTCTTTGCGGAAACTGTTGGTTCCCGGTAGCGGGATAGGACTGCCTTCGGGTTTTCCGATACCTGCCACCAGCACTTGGATGCCCAATTCTTTGGCGCGTTTGGCTACAGCTACGGCATCGTCTTCGTGGTTTTCTCCGTCCGTGATGAGGATGATTGCGCGGTTCGCACCGGTGCTCTTCTCCTCGTCAATGGCACCGAAACAGCGGATGGATGTGCTCAGCGCCTGCCCGATAGCCGTTCCTTGTGTTTTGATGAGCTCGGGTTTGATGGAATTGAGGAACATCTTTGCCGACACATAGTCACAGGTAATAGGCAGTTGCACGAACGCATCGCCTGCAAAGACCACCAGTCCCACTTTGTCGTTCACCATATTATCCATCAGTTTGCTCAGCATTTGTTTGGCGCGGTCCAGACGGTTGGGCGCCACGTCTTCAGCCAACATCGAGTTAGAAATATCCAGAGCTACGATGGCTTCTATGCCTTGCCTTTTCTCCGTGCGTTCGCTTTGCCCGAACTGCGGACGGGCGGAAGCGATAATGAGCAGACTAAGCGCAACCATGACGATGGCGAACTTCACTCTCGGGCGCACATGACTCGCATTCGGCATCAGCTGCTCCACTAACTCCGCATCGCCGAACGCCTCTAACTGACGCCGTTTGCGACGACTTTCCCATATATAGGCTACCACAAAGACAGGAACTGTCACCAGCAGCCACAGCATTTCTATATTTGCAAATCTAAACATTCGTAATTCGTAATTTTTAATTCGTAATTGTTCTCAGCACAAAGTACCTTAAAATCACTTCCAGCAACAGGCAGATGAGAGCGGCGTAGAGGAACGGTGCGAAGTTCTCGGTGTGTTTGGCATATTCACGCACACGCAGTTTGGTCTTCTCCAGCTGGTCTATCTGCTCGTAGATACGTTTGAGACTGTTGTTGTCTGTAGCGCGGAAATACTGTCCGCCGGTGATGTCAGCGATGTTACGCAGCGTGCTTTCGTCAAACTCCGAATCCATCGTTACGTACTGTCTGCCTATCGGTGTATTCACCGGCACGCGTGTCTGACCATAGCTGCCAACGCCCACTGTATATACGCGGATGCCGAAGGTCTTGGCTATCTCGGCAGCGGTCTGAGGGTCTATGTCGCCACGGTTATTGCTTCCGTCAGTCAGAAGAATCACCACTTTCGATTTTGTCTCGCTGTCTTTCATTCGGTTCACGGCGTTAGCCAGTCCCAACCCGATAGCCGTTCCGTCTTCTATCATTCCGTATTCGACCGATTTGAAGAGGTTGACGAGCACGGCGTGGTCGGTTGTCAGCGGGCACTGTGTGAAACTCTCACCTGCAAAGACCACCAAGCCTATCTGGTCGTTCGGGCGGGCAATCACGAAGTCTGACGCCACCTGTTTTGCCGCCTCCAAGCGGTTGGGTTTCAGATCCTCGGCAAGCATGGTGCCGGAGATGTCCAGCGCCATCATGATGTCTATACCTTCGGTGCTCTCTGATGACCATCGGTTGGTCAGTTGCGGACGCGCCAAGGCGAGGCTCAGCAATGCAATGACGGCTGTGCGGAGCACAAAAGGCACGTGTAACAGCCATATACGCAAACTCTTAGGCTGGCTTGCCAGAGTGCTTGTGCTGCTGATCTGCACACTCGCATCGGACTTGTGCAGCTCGTATATATACCACCCGATGACGGGTATCAGCAGCAGCAATAAGAATAAATATCCGGGATTAGCAAAAGTCATAATTATTTACCATTTGTTCATTTACCATTTATTCATTTACCATTTATTCATTTACCATTTGTTCATTTACCATTTATTCATTTACCATTTATTCATTTACCATTTATTCATTTACCATTTATTCATTTACCATTTATTCATTTACCATTTACGGTTGAGACGCCTCTTCTTCCTTCCTGTCAGCCGGGTTCTCCGGACTCTCCGGATTTTCCGGCTGTTTAGTGCTATTCACAAAATCATAGGCAGTAGTGAGTGCACTCTCGTTCTCGTCGGGCGTCGTGTGCCATTTGGCGAACTTCACGAGGTCGGCAGTCTGCAGCATTGTCTTCAGCCGCCCATAGAGAGCTTTGCCCTCTTCCTTTGTACATGGTACATCGTCTCTTTGTCCTTTTACGAGAATGGTTTCCATTTCCCGTAATGTCTCATCGCTTGTCTTCTCGGTGCTCTGCACGCCGAAACGCCTGCCTATATATTCGCGCACCACGTCGGTCAGTTCGGTCTGGTATTCTTTCACTTTGCCGTCCTTCCATTTCTTCTCGGCTTTGATGGCATCCAGTTTCTCCAGTGCCACTTCGTCAGCCGGGCGCAGCAGCTCCGGGTTCAGGGGCTCTTCATCGCTCTTGCGGTGTTTGCGGTACCACATCACGCCGTAATAGGCAGCGGCGAACACGCCTGCTATCAGCAGTCCGAGCAGCACCCAGCGGATGATTCCCCACCACCAGATGGGGGCACGCTCGATATCTTTGATGTCGGTGATGGCGAGCGTGGTATCCACTTCGAACGGTTGGATGACGTTCAGCGCCATGCTTTCTGTCCAGAATGTGTCCTCGCCGCTGGTCACGGCAAGCGGTTCGATGGCAAACAGCGAGTCTTTGAAACTCGTCAGGGTCAGCGTCTGGCTCAGCTGCACACGTCCGTCGCCGAGGATGGTACTATCCACGCCGGAACGGTTGACTATCTCAATCCCGTCCTGCAGACTCTCGCCGAACACCGGCAGTTGCACCTGTTCCGACGCCTCATGCGTCACCTGCAGGTGCAGATCCGTCTGGTCGCCAAGCATAAGCATGGTGCTGTCAATACTCGCGCTGACTACTATCGCTAATAAAATGTTAAGAAACATTTTTAATTCGTAATTTTTAATTTTTAATTTCTGAAAAGTCTCATCAGAGCCTTCACATAATCCTCATCCGTCCGCACACTCACATGGTTGATGCCGGTCTTGGAATAAACGGTCTCCAGTGCTTCCTGTTGCTTGCGCCACGCCTCTGCATAAGCCTCGCGCACGGCTTTCAGACCGGTGTCTGCCCATACACGGGCGCCAGTCTCGGCGTCCCGCACTTTCAGCAGTCCCACATCCGGCAGTTCTGCGTCGCGCCGGTCGTATATCTGGATAGCATTCAGGTCGTGCTTCCGGCTTGCGATAACCACAGGCGGTACTCCGCGGCTCTTGGTGTTCTGCACATTGTCAAATTGCGCATCCATCAGGTCACTGATGACAAACGCCACGCAGCGCCGTTTCTGTACGTTCGTCAGGTATTCCAGCGCAGCGTTGATGTCTGTTCCGTGGTGTTCGGGCTCAAAACTCAGTAACTCGCGGATGATGTGCAGCACGTGCCGTTTGCCTTTCTTGGGCGGAATGAATTTCTCTATCCTTTCTGAGAAGAAAATCACCCCCACTTTGTCGTTGTTCTCGATGGTGGAGAAGGCGAGTGTTGCGGCTATTTCTGCTATCGTGTCGCGTTTCATCTGGCTTATCGTGCCGAAATCACGGCTTCCGCTCACGTCGATGAGAAGCATTACCGTCAGTTCGCGTTCCTCCTCATAGACCTTGATATAAGGCCTGTTCATGCGCGCCGTCACGTTCCAGTCTATAGACCGCACATCATCGCCGGGCTGATACTCGCGCACCTCGCTGAAAGCCATACCACGGCCTTTGAACTGGCTGTGGTACTCGCCCGCGAAGATGTTCTTGCTCAAGCCGTGCGTCTTGATTTCAATCTTCCTGACTTTCTGTAATAACTCTTCACTTGTCATAAATCCATTTACGATTTGGTCATTTACAATTTGGTCATTTATCGGGTCATTGAATCATTGAGTCAAATGGCTAAATAGCCCAATGGTACATAAATGGTACATGGTACATGACCAAATGGTACTTTATGGTACTTGTACGGCGTTCAATACTTCCGTGATGATATCCTCGGTGGTCATATTGTTTGCCTCTGCCTCGTAGGTCAGACCGATACGGTGGCGGAGCACGTCATAGCAAACGGCGCGGACGTCTTCCGGTGTTACGTACCCTCTCCTATGAATAAACGCGTACGCGCGCGCCGCTTTGGCGAGGTTGATACTTGCACGCGGACTGCCTCCGAAGGCAATCATCTGTTTCAGCTCTTTCAGACCGTACTCCTCGGGGTTACGGGTAGCAAAGACGATGTCAACGATGTATTTCTCGATTTTCTCGTCCAGATAAACCTCCTCGACTATCTTGCGTGCTTTGATGATGTCGGCGGTGCTCAGAATAGGCAGTACCTCTTTCTTCTCGCTGGCGATGTTCTGACGGATGATAGCCTGCTCCTCCTCTTTCTTCGGATAACCGATGACCACTTTGAGCATGAAACGGTCGGTCTGCGCCTCGGGCAGCGGGTAGGTACCTTCCTGCTCTATCGGGTTCTGTGTAGCCAGCACCAAGAACGGGTCGTCCAGTTTGAAGGTCTCGTCGCCGATGGTCACTTGGCGCTCCTGCATCGCCTCCAGCAGTGCGGACTGCACTTTAGCCGGAGCACGGTTAATCTCATCCGCCAGCACAAAATTAGCGAAGACAGGACCGCGTTTGATCTTGAACTCTTCGCTTTTCTGGCTGTATATCTGGGTGCCGATGACATCGGCAGGCAGCAGGTCCGGAGTAAACTGAATACGGCTGAATTTAGCCTTGATAAGGTCGCTTAATGTCTTGATAGCGAGTGTCTTAGCCAGTCCCGGCACACCTTCCAGCAGAATGTGTCCGTCGCTCAGCAGACCGATTAGCAGGCTCTCTACCAGATGTTTCTGACCTACGATAACTTGGTTCATGCCTAAACTCAAGGCATCTACAAACGAACTCTCGCGTTCCACACGCTCTTGGAGTTCACGAATATCCACAGGATTTTGCATAATGTAGTATAGTGTTTTTAAATGATTCGCTTTTTTATAGGCATCATAGGAAACTTAAGTATCCTATTTTGGGGTCTCCCCGAAATACTCAACAAATTCTATGCCAAAACAACTTTTTCACTCTGCTA
>JAFSLP010000119.1 GCA_017448345.1 Paludibacteraceae bacterium
GTGTATAGCAAGGCGCAGATAGAGGACTGCCGGATAGAGGCGGAGGCGACGGAAAACACCGTGTATGGCGTGAACATCAGTCACTACCGCGACACGGCGCAAGGTATTGACTATGAGGCAAGTATCAAAGGTGTGCAGGTGCGTGTGACAGGCGGCAGCACTATCTATGGTGTTTACAGCAAAGCCCCTGTCGTCATGGAGCAAGACACCGTCTCTGTGCGTACCCACGGAACAACCGCTTACGGCATTCAGGGTCTCAATGGTCTGAAAGCGACAGGCTGTCAGATAGAGGCAGAGGCGCTGCGTGACGACACGCTGAAGAACCTGTACGGCATCAACGCAGGCGGCGAGGTGTCCTTGGAACACTGCGACATCTCCGCCCGTGCGGGAAACGACAAGGCGGAAGAAGCCTTCAAGAGCACCGTATATGGCGTAGCACTCAGCAACAGCTCCCATGCGACGATGAGCGGATGCCATGTGTATGTCCTCTCCAGCGGTGCAGCCACAGCTGTGTCAGGAGCCGGGAATGCGTCAACGGCAGCGGATGTGACGATAAACGACAACCGGATAGAGGCTTACGGAGCAGCGACCGTACATGGCGTGAACTGCTACAGCCGTGCGGCAATAGAGCAATGCCGGATAACCGCCCGGTCCGGTCTCAGCAATGCCAACGGCGTGAATATCAGTATTTTCCAAGACAGTATCCACGGCGAATACGAAACCGTAGCCAACCGCCTCACCATAGACGTCCGCGCACATGACAAAGCGTACGGCATTCAGAGCAAAGGTCCGTTAGAGATGGCACAGGACACTATTCATGTAGAGGCGGACAGCGTGACGGCGTACGGCGTGAATGCGACATTCAGCCTGCGTGCAAGTGCGTGCGAGATAGAGGCTCACGGTCTTAAGACCGTCTATGGCATCAACTGCAACAACCGGTCGCAAGTGACTGAATGCCGGATAGAAGCAGAAGCGAACGAGTCAACCGCTTATGGCATGTACATCAACCATTTCGCGGACAGCACCGAGGTGGAGCAAGAAGGAGCCGTTCTGCGCGGTCTGAGTATCCGCTGCACCACCCCTACCCTCGCCTACGGCGTTTATTCGCGGTCACGGATGAAGACGAAGGAGAGCACGATAGCGTGCGAGGCGACCCATTCGCAAGCATGGGCCTTTTATCTGTATTCCGGCGAGGCGGAAGTGAGTGACTGCCACGCGGAAGTACGCTCCGGCACACAGCAGGCATACGGCGTATATACCCTCAACGGCTGCACCGGCGCCGTGTTCACGGACTGTCTGATGAAAGCAACGGCACCGGAGGACGGGAGTGTCATCCGATACAACAAAAACGCAGTGGGCAGGCTCTATTTCTACGGCGGATATTACAGCGACAAGGACCGCCTGAGCGAGCATATAGCTGACAGCAGCGCCATATACAGGCTGTGGGACCATGATGACGAATATGTGCAGGGCTACCGCTACACCATCCAACCGAGTGCCGACCCAAACGCCATCGTCGCCTGTATCTTCGAGAAAAAAAGCGACGAACAGCCGACCAACCGTTTCTACCGGATAGCCGAAGCCATAGAATATATGAACGCGCACGCGGAGGAGCGGCTGACGGTCATGGTAGTGGGTTCGTGCGTGCTGCCGAAAGGCGAGTACAAGGTGCCGAAAGGTTGTTCGCTGGTGGTGGCATACGACGACGAACAGACACGCGCCATCGGTCCGAAAGCATTGCATACGCCGGACAAAGAGAACCGTTACAGACATGCCTGTCTGGCATTGGAAGACAGCGTAGTGATATACGTTGAAGGTGTGTTAGAGACAAGTGCGTTGCAGAAATCTGCCGGTTCGGGTGTCGGCGGCGTGACGGGCGAATACGGGTTGCTGCAGCTGTCTCCGAGTTCGCGCATTGTGTTAGAGAAAGGCGCAGAGATGCAGGCATGGGGAATCGTAAGAGGAGAAGGCGAGATAGAAGTGATGGACGGCGCGACAGTACACGAAGGGCTGCAAATAGGCGACTGGAATGGGGCTTCGGTAATTTTTAGCATGCTTAACAACGAACAAGGAGTGTTCCCGCTGACGCATTATTTCTACCAGAATATCGAGTCATCCGTCCTCTACCACTCCGGAGCCAAGGCGTTAGGTTCGACAGCAGCCACGGTCATGGACATGGAGGTGGCATACGACGATATCCAGCTGATAAGCAAGGAGAAAGGTCTGTTTGTGATGGCAGACGACGGCGAGACAACCGTCCGCAAACGTTATGACAGCCGGAGTGACCGCCTTGAATGGACAGTCAACGGCGATGTGACACTCGATGAGTTAGGCATCACCTTCTCCGCAGGAATCTTCGGACGGTACAGCCTGATTTCGTCTGCTTATACGCTGCCGATATGCACGAACATGTCCATCATGGCAGAGAGCGGCGAGTTGCGTGTGCTGCACGACGCAGTGCTGCTACCGGGCGCAGCGATGAGAGTGGGTGCAGACGCCAGACTGGTCATCCCCGACGGCGTGAGCGTCTATCTGTACGACACGGCACAATGGGGCATGTTCAACGGCAATGCCTATTACACCGTGGCATGGACACCGAGTTGGGAAGAGTGTCCCCGTGACAGCGTGCTTGTTCCGGCACGGCTGGAGGTAGGCGGAATGATAGATGTGCAAGGTGCGCTGTTCGCCACAGAAAGCGGTGCACAGGTGGTAGGAACGGACGATTCGGAAGGCGTGGTGCGTATAGCACACAACGGACAGACAGGCAGCATTTGGCAGCTGACAGGCGATACCGAGTCTTATGACTACACCGAAAGCCCCGTTCAACCGGTGCCGCTGCGAAACGCCGACGGCACACGGGTGGAGACAGAGCGGACAGGCGAGTATGTGTATAGAGAGGGCGTATGGAATATCCCGAAAGAGAAACCTGATGACCCAAACGAGGGGCTGGTGACACCAGAGAACGGCGGTCGGCAACGGGCTGTGAAAATCATAGACGGGTCCGGATGCGTAATCATCACTCCGGACGGCAGGAGATACACTATTCTCGGTCAGCCATTATAATACAAAAAACGTCCTTCGGGGCGTTTTTTTGAATTAAAAATTAAAAATTACGAATTACGAATTATTTTTTTGCATATATCAAAAAAAAGTTGTAATTTTGCAGCCGAAACACAACCGGTAAAAAGAAAACGATATGACCAAGCATTTTTTACAGTACTTGACAAATATCATTCAGCACCAGTGGAACGATGCGGCACTGACAGATTACGGCGAGAAACATGAATACACGTTCGGCGAGATGGCGACCGAGATGCTGCGATTGCATGTTCTATTCGAGCAGTTGGGCATCCGTCCGGGCGACAAGATAGCTTTGGCAGGGCGTAACTGCGCCAACTGGGCTGTGGCATACTTGGCGATAGCGTCCTACGAGGGCGTATGCGTGAGTATCCTTCAGGATTTCACGGCGGAAGACATATCGCATCTGTTAGAGCATTCCGACAGCGAGCTGCTGTTTGTGGGACCCTATGTGTGGAATGAGCTGCAGCACCAGCAGCTGCCCGAGAAACTGAAAGCCGCCTTCTCCCTCACGGACTGGAGACCGCTCTACTGGTCCAAGGACAAGGGACAAGAGACAACGGATAACGGGCAATGGACGGCGAAATGGGACAAGGCTTTCCGCACCAAGTTCCCGCGAGGGATAGAACCGGAAGATGTGTCGTTCGGAGCCGACCCCGATATACTGTCGCTGATTAACTATACAAGCGGTTCTACGGGTTCTCCGAAAGGTGTGATGCTGACCGGCCGTTCCATCAGCAACAATGTAGAGATAGGCATGAAGATGCTGCCCGTCGAACCGGGACAACGCCTTGTGTCCATGCTTCCGCTGGCACATATGTTCGGGCAGGTATGCGAACTGCTCTACCCGCTCAGTTCGGGCACACATATCTATTTCCTGACCAAGAGCCCTACCCCTTCCATCCTTCTCAAAGCTCTCAAAGACGTGCAGCCGTATCTGGTTGTGACCGTACCATTGGTCATCGAGAAGATATACAAGAAAAACCTTGACCCGACGCTGAGCAAATGGGCCATCCGCACGTTCTGGCATGTACCGGTCATCGGCGACATCCTCAAGAGCCGTGTGAAAAGCGGTCTGAGAAACGCCTTCGGCGGCAAACTGCGGTATTTCATCTGCGGCGGTGCAGCAATGAATCCCATTGTGGAGAAATGCCTGATGGATATCCATTTTCCGCTATCGATAGGCTACGGCATGACCGAATGCGGTCCTCTTATCGGCGGTAACCCGCCCAAATACTTCAAAGCGCGCACAGGCGGCGTGCCTGTGATGAACATGGAGGTGAAGATAGACGAACCCAACGAAGCCGGCATCGGCGAGATATTAGTGAGAGGCGAGAATGTGATGAAGGGTTATTACAAGAACCCCGAAGCCACCCAAGCCGCGTTCACCGAGGACGGATGGCTGCGTACAGGCGACCTCGGAAGGCTTGACAAACACAAGAACATCTATATCAAAGGACGATGCAAGACAATGTTCCTCGGCGCATCGGGACAAAACATATACCCCGAAGAGATAGAGGACAAACTGAACAACCAAGAGGCTGTAGGCGAGTCGCTGATAGTAGAGCGTGAAGGCAAATTAGTGGCATTAGTGTTCCCGGATGAGACACTGACCAAGCGCATGACGCTGGAAGAAGTGCAGCAAATCATGAAGGCAAACCTCGAGAAGCTGAACCACCTCATCCCGTCGTACAGCAAAGTGTCGAACATCGAGGTGCAGGAGAAGCCCTTCGAGAAGACGCCGAAGAAATCTATCAAGCGCTTCTTGTACAAGTAAAAAGACCGCTGCGCTCAAAGAAAAAAGACCGCTTGCGCTCAAAGTAGAAAGCAAAAAAGTGTCCGAATCAGAGTTCGGACACTTTTTTGTATTTGTACTGTGTAGGAGACATTCCCGTCTGGCGTTTGAAATACTTGCCGAAGAGCAGTTGGTCTCCGAACTTGAGTTCCGCCGCAACCGTCTTGACCGGCATGTTTCCCGATACCAGCATCTGCGCAGCATCACGGATGACATACCGGTTTATCCACTGGTTGGCAGGATAACCGGTGACGCTCTTGACACAGGTGCTGAGGTATTTAGGCGTGACACAGAGCAGGTCGGCATAAAAAGCCACCTCGCGATGCTCACGGTAGTTCGCCTCCAGCTCATACAAGAAGAGGCGCGTCAGTTTCTCGTCCCTGTTCTTGCTTTGAGAGTTGATGTCAAGCTGCGACATACTTGCCGGTGCAGCCAAGCGGAAAGCGATATTCATGAGCGAGATACAGATAGGCAGCATCTGATCCGCATCCGGATGCGAGAGCGTCGTCTTCATCAGCTGGAACACATCCATCAGCGCCTGTCTGGAGAAATCAGTCAGTTTGACCACCGGGTTCTCCTGAATCTCCCTGAATAGCGCAAACGTAGGACGAACCATGAACGAATCCACCACTTTCTGCGTGAAGAAATACAGCATGCACTCCAAGTCATCGCTGCTTTGCTCCACCATGATATATTGCTTGGAGAGCGTGATGACCGAGGAACCGGCATTGATCCGGACAGACTTTCCGTCAATCTGAGCTTGTATAAACCCGTGTGTGACAATAAGATAAGCTATCTTATCCACTTGCATTGTTTTGCCACAAAGGTCCGTAAAATGCGGGTTATGAACAAGGAAAAAGTCCTCTCCGCAACGATAGAGTTCACCCGAAGCATAGTAATCGGGATAGATTTTGGCAATGGGTACAGGATTTGTCTGTTTCATTTTTCCGCTAATAGATAATAAATATGTTGCAAAATTACTATTTTTTTTTCATTTACGAAAGCATCTATTGCATTTAGCGAACATTTTACCTATTTTTCCGAAAAAGAGTATATTATTTTAGCCTTATTCAGCCTGTTCTCGGCACTGACGGAAGGGAAAGTCCCGTGCATCGATGGAAATATAAGATTTTTTTTGATAACTTTTTTGCCCGAAAAACTTGCATATGTCATAGAAATGTCGTAATTTTGCAGTCTCAAAAGATTTGGGCATGGCACAGAAGATTCTACATATCCGTTCGGTGAACGACTACGCACGCTATATCGGTGCGCCGGTGTTGCATGAGTTGGTCAGCGTCATCCATTACGACGAACTGACGGCGATGCGGCACAGCCTGAACAGCTACGAGGTCTATGCGATGTTCCTCAACGACGGCGAACTGCCCGAACTGACCTACGGCACGGTGCAATACACCATGCCGCAACACACGCTCATGTGCGTCTCGCCCGGACAGATAGGCGGCAGAACGGACACCGGTGAGATAGTGCATGCCTCCGGCTGGGCGTTGCTTTTCGACCCGAAACTGCTGCACGACACGTTTCTTGGTCGGCAGATGAGCCGCTACCGATTCTTCAGTTACAACACCTCCGAACCGCTGCTCATGACCGAGGAGGAGAGAGGCATATTGGTCGATTGTCTGGAGCATCTGCGGGCATCCTTCGTACATGGTACATCTGTCCTTGGTACATCAAGCGACTTGTCGCTTGTCGCTTCCTGGCTCTCGCTTATTCTCGAATACTGTCTGCGGTTCTACAGCCGCCAGTTCATGATGCAGAGTTCCGGCGAGAAGGGACTGTTACACCGCTTGGAGACGGTCTTGGACAACTACTACGCCCATGGTCTCCAGATGGAGAAAGGGCTGCCGACCGTCAGTTACTGCGCCTCGCAGCTGTGCCTTTCCGCCGGCTATTTCGGTGACTTGGTGCGCGAAGCGACAGGCAATACCGCCATCGGTTTCATCCATGAGTTTGTCATCCGCCGCGCCAACGAACTGCTCCGCGCCGGCAACAGTATCTCCTCCACGGCGTACGACCTCGGCTTCCAGACCCCGTCCCATTTCTCCCGCGTATATAAAAAGGTCACCGGCATTCCTCCGTCCGAGTATAAGTAAATAAGCCGTCTGGCAGACGGCGCAACCGCCAAGAATATAACGCCCGATTCAATCGGGCAAAACTACCAAGAAAGAAGCGGCTATCTCATAGCCGCACAACAGACGAAACAAGAGCGGCAAACCAAATTTACCGGGAAAGGAAGAAAGAGCAGCCTGCTTGGATGGGAAGCAGGCTGGTGTTTGGGCTCGCGGTACTACCCGCGAGAGCAGGACCAAAGGGAGGGGCTCGCCGAAACAGCGGCGAGGGCAGAACCGATGATCCGAAGGACCGAGAAAGCAAAAGGAGACTGAAAAATCCGGAGATACTGGACCGCTGGCTAATCCGGAAGAATTATGGCACGTGGTACTTAATAAAAAATATCATTAGGACTAATTCGATTATAAATTGTCTCTATTGCTTTTGCTATTTCCGACCATGAATAATTCTGTGCAACTATACGTGCCGATTGAGACATTTTTGTACGTTGATCTTCGTTTGTCAAAAGTTTTATCATACTATTTGCAAACGCATTTATATCTCCATACTTGGAAAGCAGACCTGTTTCGCCATTTTTTACAACAAATGGAATGCCTCCCACTAATGTACTCACAACTGACAGTCCTGTAGCCATGGCTTCTACAAGTGCAATTCCTTGACTTTCTTCTTGGCTGTGAAGAGCGAAGATAGTCGCTTCTTGATATTTTTGAAGTAGTTCTTCCTGCGATATATTTGTTAGAAGTTCTACACTTTGTTCCAAATGCTGTTGCTCTATTTCATTTTTGAGCTGCGTGTAATAAACTTCTTCTGTCAAAGTTCCCGCAATAATCAATTTGGCAGAAGGAACAGCCTTATGGACTATTTCAAAAGCTTTTACCAATAACAAATGGCCTTTTCTTTGAGAGATAGAACCAACGGAAAGAATGGTCGGAGTGATTGCCTTTTGCGGAGATAATTGAAGATATTGCGATTGAATTCCTTGCGGCACAACATACGTCCATGGTAAATGAGAAATCTTCTTTGTAGCATACAAATGCTTTATTTGTTCTGCCACGTACTCTGTATCAACAATGATATGTTCCGCCTCATTAAGCACATTGAATTCAGCACGAGATTGTACAAAAAGTTGGTAAAGATGTTTTAGAGACGGGTGCTTGAAAAGCGCATTCTTCTTCTCTACATGCAGCAAGCCATGAACCGTTAATAATATAGGTATTCCATTGTCTTTTACCGCGGAGTACAACGCGCCACTTAATTTCCCCGTACCGTGAATATGTACAATATCCGGATGCAAGGCAACAATATCACGTAGCATTTCTTTGCCGCGATCAAAGGCGTCCTGATTGTATTTCCCGTGGTTGTTATAACGATGGATAGTAAGCGAGCCTTTGCGCTCAACACTATCTTTACCATTGATTCTCGGGTAATCAAAAACATCAACTACATGATTATTGGATAACTCGTTTACTAATCCAAATACAGAAGATTCCACACCTCCTCTGATACAATCCGCAGAAAGCGGGAACGGTCCTACTTGCACAATATTCATAATTTACACAAAAACGCGAATAACCGTTGTAATCCGCTGTTTGAGGCTGTAGGAAGTGCCTTGTCGTCAGATAGCAATAGTTACTCGCGCTGTGTATAAATGCGCCCAACATGCCCATAGGACTTGCGTCCACGGGCATGGGCGAGTGAATATACACTCGTGAGCATCTACCCTCTTGTTTCCGAACGACTTTTTGAAGTTTCCTACATTCCAAACAGTCAGAGAACAAGCGTGTAAACGCTGTTAATAATTTAATATGTTATCGCGCGTCGCTACGCGCTTTCTCCGGTTTAGCGTCTTGGAGAGGGACGTGTATTTTATTTCGCCTATTGGTTGTTTATGCCATAGGCGGGGTAGATTCGTTAATATATTTATTTTTATTTGGAATTATAAATTGATGTTTCCAATAGACGGGGTGCGGAACTGGAATGTGGTTCTGTTGTCTGCGTTGGTCAACAGAAAGTCACCGAAAGCAATAATATCCATGCCAATAAGTACGTCTATATCTTCAAAGTCACTTTCCATGACCTCGACATATGTCACGACATCGCCTGTCGGGATAAGCACATGCACAAGATAGACATTAGAGCCCGTGGCACCGCCGATACCAGCAATGCCACCTTGTTTGTAAGGTTGCAGATTGAGTTCCTTGACAATTCGTGAAGAGATGATCGTGGTGTCCGCTCCCGTGTCCCACATAGCACGTTCGGTATGGAACTTGCGACCATCCGCCGTGTAGATGTCGCACTCGGTAAGCACGCTCTCCGCCAAGTTAGGGTATTCTTTCTTATACGTTGCCATTAGATGCTTTGTTAATGACATTCGCAAAGAAGTCCTCCTTGCTCATGAGTTGCGGACGGACGGTTTTCTTAATGCCATGCGAAAGACGCTTGGCACGAAGGGTCAAGGTGTTGGTTCTTGCTGCACGTGGTTTCTCGCGTTCAAGAAGTACTGTACCGTTGTTGACTAATTGCATCATAGTGTATAGTATTCCAATATCGGCTGCAAAGGTACGAAGATTTTTTGATATATGCAAATTTATTTGCAAAAATCGAACAGAAAGGCATCGTTTTTGCCCCTTTCCCGAAAACAGGCAAGCCTTTCCTCAATTCAGATAATTGTATATCGGAAAAAAGCAGTACCTTTGTCGTCGGAATTGGAGGTCAATGACTGCGTTACTCCGTAACTGTATAATTGTCTCAATTCCTCCTCTCCCCACAAATTGAAATTTGTGGGGTTCCCAACAAACAGTAACAACATTAAAAAAAACGTACAATTATGGCAAACATCATTTTAGGCACATGGTCATGGGGCGCCGGCATGTTCGGCGGCGACAGCGTGTTCGGTTCGCACACCGACGAGCATATTCTGCAACCTGTTTTTGACGCGGCGACGGAGGCGGGTCTGCGCACATGGGACACCGCTACGGCGTACGCCATGGGCGAGTCGGAGCGCATCCTCGGGTCGTTCATCGTTGGCAAGAGACGCGAGGACTACATCATCTCCACCAAGTTCACGCCGCAACTGGCGCAGATGTACGACGACTCGGTGGAGAAGATGGCGGAGGCGTCCATGGAGCGCATGGGCATCGACTATATCGACATCTACTGGATCCACAACTCCGCCGACGTGGAGCGCTGGACACCGGGGCTGATTCCGCTGCTTCGGTCGGGCAACGTGCGCCGTGTGGGTGTCAGCAACCACGACCTTGCGCAACTCAAACGTGCCAACGAGATACTCGCCGAAGCGGGCTTCCGTGTCTCCGCCGTGCAGAACCATTTCTCGCTCCTCTACACAAACTCCGAGCGCGACGGCATCCTTGACTACTGCAAGCAGAACGGCATTGAGTTCTGGGGATACATGGTCTTGGAGCAAGGTGCGCTGTCGGGCAAGTACAACACGGCTAATCCGCTGCCTGCCGACAGCGACCGCGGACGCAAATACAACCCTGTTCTGCCGCAACTCCAGTCACTCACGGACGAACTGACCGCCATCGGCAAACGCTATGGTCTCTCCTGCTCGCAGACGGCTATCGCGTGGGCGATGACCAAGGGCGTGCAACCCATCATCGGTGCCACCAAACCTCACCACGTGACCGAAGCGGCGCAAGTGGGCGACACCCGTCTGACGCCCTCCGAGGTTGCCGCACTGGAGCGCCTCGCCGCTGCCACCGGCATCGACACCCGCGGCGGCTGGGAAGGCAAAGCCTAAAGGAATGTACAAAGGATAAATGTACGATGTACGAAGGAGTATTTATGAAACGTATTCTCTTTTTTCTTGCGGCGGCGTGCTTGTCCGCTGCGGCGAGTAGCAAGACCCTTGTGGCGTACTACAGTTACACCGGCGACTGCGAGGCGATTGTCACCGAACTGACCCGACGAATCTCTGCCGACGTGGTGGAGATCGAACCTGCCGAGAAAGGGCTCCGATACGAGGCGAACGGTTATGCCCTCGGCACGCAGTTGCTCAATGCCATCAAAGCCGCTCCGAACGATGCCGCTTCCTATCCGGCGATAGACCCGGTGAACGTCTCGCTGGGCGAGTACTCGACCGTCATCATCGTCACGCCTCTTTGGTGGAGCCAGATGGCGGCTATCATGCAGAGTTATCTCTTCCAAGTAGGCGAGGAACTGGCAGGCAAGAAAGTCGGACTCATCGTCTCCTCCGCTTCCTCCGGCATCAGCGGCGTAGTGGCTGACTGCAAGAGGTTAGTACCGGACGCGGAGTACCTGAGCGAGAGCCTCTGGATTCACGACTCCAACCGCGCCAACACGGCTGCGCTGGTGGCTGAATGGGTGGAGAATAACGGACTGAACCAAACGGAGAATACCATGCAGATCAATGTCATTGTAGGCACCAAGACCTTCACCGCCACTTTGGCGGACAGCGAGACAGGCAGAGCGTTTGCGCAACTGCTGCCGCTGACCCTTCCGATGACCGAACTGAACGGCAATGAGAAATACCACTATCTGGACTCCTCGCTGCCGACCGACAGTTACCAGCCCGGCACGATTCAGGCAGGCGACCTGATGCTGTACGGCAACAACTGCGTGGTGCTGTTCTATGAGACTTTCAGCAGCTCCTATTCCTACACCCGCATCGGTTCTATAGACAATCCCGCAGGCCTTGCCTCCGCCCTCGGCTCCGGCAATGTGAGTGTCCGCTTCGAGAAAAGCGCAACCACGGAAAACCTCACTCCGACTGCCCCAAGCGACCAAGCACCAAGTACCAAGTTCATCGAAAACGGCGTCCTCTATATCAAGCACAACACCCAAACGTACGATGCCCGGGGAACCCGTTTATAAAACTCTCATATAAACCATCCACAGAAAGCGTCCTTCGGGACGTTTTTTTGTATTGTTACGCTCCGCCATGTACATCCCATTTCTCCGCCTCCCGACCGAGCGATGAGCGACTCACAACCGAGAGATGACCGAGACAAGAAAATCGTACAAAATCACCCCAAACCCTTGCACATGTCAAAAAAAAGCAGTAACTTTGCAGCCGAAAGTTGCAAAGAGAGTAAAACAACATGGCAAAATCGGTCATAGATAGAATAGAATATCTTGTTCTGTTGGTAGCGGAGTTCGCCCGCTTGAACAAGTTGTCCGAGGTGCAATCATACCGCTACCTGCAGCAGTATGGAGCGTTGGCTTTGTGCGAGAAACACTATGATATCATGCACACGCTCTCTGTGGAGGAGAATCTGCAAACCCTGCGTGAATATTGTCAACGGAAAGGAGGCAATCTATGATCCTCTATCATGGCACAACGGTCAATATAGAGCGTATCGACCTTATGAAATCCAAGCCCAACAAGGATTTCGGGCGCGCTTTCTATCTCTCGGAGGACTACAACCAAGCTTTGGAAATGGCACAGTTCAAAGCGGAGTTTGCTGAACAGCCACCGGTAGTGAACGTCTATTCCTTTGACGAAAAACATTTGCAGGAGTTATGTTACAAACGCTTTGAGTCTTACACGGAGGAATGGGCGCATTTTGTGTATAACCATCGTACCGAACCGCAAGGGCGCACGCTGCATGAGTTCGATATCGTCTATGGACCGATTGCGAAC
>JAFSLP010000120.1 GCA_017448345.1 Paludibacteraceae bacterium
ACAGGGAACGGTTCGCCCCAGTAACGCTGGCGGCTGAAGATAGCGTCACGGAGACGGTAGTTGACCTTCACGCGACCGATGCCGGTATTGGTGATGTATTCCTTCATGGCTTGGATAGCCTCTTTGACCTCCATGCCGTTGAGGAAACCGGAGTTCATCATCTTGCCCTCTTTGGCATCGAACGACTCTTCGGAAACGTCTGCGCCTTCAATCAGCGGAATAATCGGCAGGTTGAAATGTTTGGCGAAAGCGTAGTCGCGGCTGTCGTGCGCCGGAACCGCCATGATAGCACCTGTGCCGTAGCCTGCAAGCACGTAATCGGAGATATAAATAGGTATCTCGCCCTGTGTGAGCGGATTGATGGCATACGAGCCTGTGAAGACACCCGTCACTTTGCGGTCGGCGATGCGCTCACGCTCCGTGCGGTTCTTGCAGCGGGTGAGGTAAGCCTCCACTTCTTCGCGCTGCTCATCGGTCACCACGCGCTGCACGTACTCGCTCTCCGGCGCCAGCACCATAAACGTCACGCCATAGATTGTGTCCGCACGGGTGGTGAAGATGGTAAACGGTGCGTCCTGGCCTTTGACGGTGAACTGCATTTCTGCTCCTTCGGAGCGTCCGATCCAGTTGCGCTGGGTCTCTTTGAGGCTCTCGGTCCAGTCGATGCGGTCCAAGCCCTCCATTAGACGACCTGCATAAGCGCTCACGCGCAGACACCACTGTCGCATGACGCGTTGCTCCACAGGATAGCCGCCACGGACGGAGAGACCTTCGCTCACCTCATCATTGGCGAGCACAGTTCCGAGTTTCGGACACCAATTGACCTTGGTGTCTGCGAGGTACGCAATGCGGTAGTTCATCAACCGCTCTTGTTTCTCGCGCTCGGAAAGCGTCGCCCATTTCGGGTCGTTCGCCTCGAACTCCGCAATCAGTTTGCTGATAGGCTGCGCTTTCTGCGTCTTCGGGTCGAAATAGCTGTTGAACATCTGCACAAACGCCCATTGGGTCCACTTGTAGAACTTAGGATCGCAGGTGCGCACCTCGCGGTTCCAGTCGTAGCAGAAACCGATTTTCTTGAGCTGCGAAATATAGCGATCGATGTTCTCGAACGTCGTTTTCTCAGGGTGTTGTCCGGTCTGAATAGCGTATTGCTCCGCCGGCAGACCATAGGAGTCAAAACCCATCGGGTGCAACACATTAAAGCCCTTCAACCGTTTGTAACGGCTGTAAATGTCACTGGCGATATACCCTAACGGGTGACCTACGTGCAGACCTGCACCCGAAGGGTAAGGGAACATATCGAGCACGTAGTAGTGCGGTTTGTCACTTTTATTGGAAACGGTGTAAACACCCGCTTCCGCCCATGCCTTTTGCCACTTGCTCTCAATGTCAGAAAAGTTGTATTCCATAAAACTATTTAGGATTTAATCATTTACCATTTTGTCATTTATTAATTACGCTCTTAGGCGTAACGCTTGCAAGCGTAATTGTTTCATTCTCTGTCGTCATGACGAGTGGAAACCTTTGCGCGCATAATTTGCGCTGCAAATTTACTGCTTTTTTTTGAGATATGCAAGGAAATGGCGTATTTTGTTGCAATAAACGTCTCTTTTATGCTATTATTGCAGATGCCTGCGTCCCTTATTACATGTTTGCATTATAATACTGCGGCATTCCCGTTACTTCTTCTCCCAGCCACGATGGACGGTCGAAAAGCTCCTGTTCGTCGCCTAACTCTATCTCCGCAAGCACGCGTCCTTCCAGCCTGCCGTGGAACACGTCCACTTCCCAGAATCGTTCTCCTTCGGGCATGGTACATCCGTTTTGGGTACTTGGTATGATATACCTTGTCTTGTGTATCACGCCGGGCAGACACAGCTGCATCAACTCGCGCGCATCGGACACCTCTATCTCTTTCTCCCATTCGAATTTGGCAATCCCCTCGCGCAGGCGTGCGGACTTGATAGTAAGGAACGCGTGTTCGTCGCGGATACGCACGCGGATGGTTTTGCCCGGCTCCTTGCACAGGTAGCCCTGCATAATCTCATGACTGCGGATGGCTTCATGCACAAATGCATCGGAGACAACCAGAAACTTACGCTCTATTTCGGTATTTTTCTGCATACGATGGTGTATTTTTGTGCAAAATTACTATTTTTTTGCCATATAAACAAAAAAAAGTGTAAAAATATTTGCGCAATTCAATTTTTTGTTGTACCTTTGCACCCGCTTTTGCAAAAAAGCACAATTTCAGATACAACCTGAATGTTCGCGTTACGCGAAAGGAGAGATGGGTGAGTGGCTGAAACCAACAGTTTGCTAAACTGTCGTACTCGTAAGGGTACCGGGGGTTCGAATCCCCCTTTCTCCGCTAAACGAAAAATAGAGGCATTAAAAACCTCTATTTTTTGTATATATAGATTATTGCAATGCTAATCAATAATCTTATATAACGCTTAATATCAACGCATTAAGCTAACTATTGCGGAGAAACATCGCATTTTATGGAACTCTAACGCTGCACAAAAGTCCTACCAAATGCGATGAATAAAAACGCTACTAATTGTGTGTACTTTTCAAAATTGCGTTTGTGTACTTTTGAAAGTTGTGTAGTTCGCTCATTTATAGATTGAAACAAAACGGGACACAAGTGAGTATGTGTAACAATCAAAAATGAGGATAAAGCGCAAGGTGGCACATTATACAAGCATTTGCGTCACCGAGGCAAGCACTGCAAGCGATATGTCGGGAAATGCCCTCAGATAAAAGACAGAATCAGTATCCATGACCGTCCGGCGGAAGCGGACGGTAAACGCTTCGGGGACTGGGAGATGGACACCATAATAGGTAAAGACGGAAAGG
>JAFSLP010000009.1 GCA_017448345.1 Paludibacteraceae bacterium
GTAGAAATTGTTTAATTATTTCTTCCATACCGGCACATTTTCAATGTTCTTAACAGCCTGTTCGGTGCAGGGAATAACCTCAAGCACATTCGCCACCTGCATCTGCGGCACAATGACTGTGAACTTACAATCATTAGGATATTTCACTCCCTCTGTGGCGAGTTGTGATAATGAGCATGCGCCTGACCAGTACCACAGCCTGCGTGTGTTAAGCAACTCGACTACGCCATTCTGCATGTCGTAATCATTCAACGTTCCGAAGAACACACCGGCTCCGTTTGAGCGGATGATAACCTTTTTTTCTTTGTAATTTTCCATTGTTGTTTTTGATTTTAGTTGTTGTTATATCGGGCGACTCGCCCCTGTTCATTATGTTGCTGCCACTTTGCCGTGGCGTTCCGTGTGCCGTTCGGGTAGTGCAGCCCCTGTCCGCCATCTTTTTCAATTCGTCTTTATTCATAACTTATATTCTTTAATGGTTTTACCTTTCAAACTTTGCGTTTCATACTTCCGGTATATACATCCAATGGGTGACATTGTCTATCTGCCATTGTTTATAGTCGTAGTCGTATTGAGATACATGATGGTATTCTCTACCTCCTCTCGTATATCTGCACAACACAGGCTCCGACAGGAACTTATTTGCCTTTTCCGGTTTCTCTTTCTCCGCATCCTTCCATGGATTACGCAGGCGTTCATTCTCGGCCTGCAGATTGATGACCATCTGGGTATTATCACTGCGAACGGTGTTGTCACGATTGCGGCAGAGGATGGCGAACTCCACAAGGTCTTGCACTTTGATTGAGAAAGTCCTTGTGTCGCGGATATACTGCTCCGCCAACTCTTTGATTTCTTTATCTGACATAATCAGTCCTCCTATCTCCAGTCCTTATCGCCATAGTAGCAATAGGTTTTCATTCTGAAATCAAAACCGTTGTTGTAACGGCACTTGCTACAGTCTTTCTTTTTGAGCGGGCAGCTGTCTGCCACAACTCTGAACTTGCGTTCTTTCATATTTCTACCTCCTTCGTTTCAAATTGCACATTGTAGTTGAAGCGTGCGGCGTACCGGCAAAGCCGAGTCATTAACTGCCGGAACCGATCTAACTGCGATGGGTGTACAGTTACAAAAGCAACCTCTGCACCATCAACAAAAAAAGTAAATCTAAAAGCTTTCATAAGGATTTCTATTTTTAGTCTATTCTTTCATATTCATAAACGAACACCAGTGGGTTGGTCTCAAAGAAGCCGCGTTTATTCAGCCTGTCAATCAGATATTTGTATGCCTGATAAGGAGTGTAGAAATAGTAAACTACCCCTTTCACTAAATCACGAACGCCAAAGTGGTTAATACCAACATTTACGAATGTAATACCTTCTTTTAGACAATCTTCATCAGATATGTCTTGCAGGTGCTCCAAGCGTCGGCTCTTTATCTTGATGTGTCTCGGCATCAATTCCGGCTTGACGAACATCTTATTTTTATAACCCGCTCCAGCATACTCTTTCTTCATTGAGAGAGGGCCGTCCATCATTATGTCAAGATAGCCTCCATTAGCTAAATCCTCATACCGCTGCGCGATTGCTACTATCTCGCCGACTTGGTAAACGTACCGCTGAAACATCTTCTCCGGTCCGACCATATTCATGATAGCATCCTCGACAGATATTGTGCTTAATGTCTGTTCGTAGTACTGCTGTTGGTAGATCGGGACATAATTGAGTATGACATCCGGGACTATGCGGCGTGTCATAGTCTTGCTGCCGTCGAACGTGGCCTGCTGCAAGCCATAAGGTTCGTTGAACATAATTTTTTTCATGATAGTTGTTTGTTTTTGAAATGTTTACAAGCCGGGGCGTAATCGAACAGCCCTTTAATTATATTATTCGGGTCACGATAGCAGTGCTGTGTAATCGGTCTGCCATCCGGTGTCCTGTTCCATTCCTGCCCTGACGGGCGGATGTGAATACAATCCCAGCACCGCAGTTGGGTTGTTGGTTTGTCACGCTTCTTTGCCATACTCATTCAGTTTAGAAGCCAATGCTTCGCAAAGCACGCGGCTCATATTTACCTCAACGGCATTGCCGATGTATTTTTTCTGTTCGGTCTGTGTACCTATGAGCGTATAGTCAGAGCCGAAGCCCATGATGCGCTTGAGTTCCGGGATGTTGAGCATACGCATCTTAATATCCACGATGCCGTAGATGGCCATGAACTCCTTGATACGCTGCATTGCCGGGCTATCATCCTTGTATGTAACGATAGCGTAGTCACCTTGCTTCGTGCTGATGAGATACGGAGGAGTCTTATCCATCCGGGCAACGAGTGTGAAACTTGGATCATCTATGCTACCACCCTTTGATTTATAGGAAGGGTTCATAAGAAACTGCCCCCTCTCCACCGACACCAGTTTCATCTTTGGTACTGTCGTTACGGCAGGCGATGGATTGTCAATACTTGCTAACTGACCACCGCCGCTATACTCATTGGCAAAGAAGCGGCTTGTGACGAGTGAGATATTGTCGTGTGTTTTGAGTGTAGGAGCAGGCTCGTCCAGAGAGCGTTGGAAACCGTTGCCATAATTAGCATCAATGAAACTTGCTCCTACAAGGGCATGATGGTCAGTACATGTGATTGCACCGCTCGGACCATCAATGCCTATGTTCTTGCTTTCAGGTTCTCCGCTGAACTGCTTGCTGAGGAATTGTACCTTTGCCACGCCCAGACGGTTCTGTGTTGCCACTACCGGACACGGCTCGTCGATACCGGGAGCAACGTACTTGCCGTTCTTGTTAAATGAATTATACTTGACGATGAAAGCGTCCTTGCCACCGGCTACGAACTTAATTAGTCCGGCGTAGATACGTTCCAATGTCCGCTCGGTGAGAGGTTTCTTGCGAGTGAAGATTGACTGTCCCTCATTGTCAAGTTCCAGCACATCACGCACAGGCTCCCACGGTTTCAAAGCAGGATGGAACATGTCAGCTGCACGACCGCCTTTGCAATGCGTAGCCTCCGGCCATACGACCGGCAGGTCCAGCCGTGAGAAGATACCGAAGAAGCGAGTGCGGCTCGTACGTGCTCCGTAGTCCGCTGCGTTTAGCAGACGGTGATCGAACTTATATCCTCGTTTCTCCACGTTACTGACCCATTTGAGGTACAGCCTGCCCTCATCGCTGCTGATAGGCTTGCCGTCCGCATTGAGGTCACCCCAGCACATAAATTCCTCCACGTTCTCGATATAGATATAGTCTGGTTGCAGCGCGTCGATGTATCGGAACAGATGTTCTGCCAGGGTGCGACTGTCCGCGTCTCTCGGCTGACCCCCTTTGGCTTTGGAAAAGTTGGTGCATTCCAGCGAAGCCCACAGCACCACCTTGGAATTAGGATTGGCTTCGCGTTCTTTCTTTGTGTGCGCAGTCAGCTCCGTTAGGTCAAGTGTTCGGATGTCCTCTGTGAAATGCAAAGCGTGTGGATGGTTTGCCGAGTGACTGGCAATAGCATTCTTGTCATGATTGACACAAGCAATTACTTTTGCGCATTTCTTACCATTGATCCTTGCGCGTTCCACGCCGGTTGATGTCCCCCCTGCGCCGCAGAAGAGGTCGATGTATAATAGTTGTTTCATTGCTTTACTCTTCTTTAGGTTTCGGAATCAATAATTCAGGATTGTCATAGATGTTGCCAACGACCTCGCTCCGATAAGCAGCTAATTTAACTCGCTTTGGTCTGTCAGGCATGTATCTTTTCTCACCAAACTCTCCGTTATCTTCATAAAATACGCATCTTGTTAGTATAGCACCTCTACCAGGTGTTATTTTAACGAC
>JAFSLP010000010.1 GCA_017448345.1 Paludibacteraceae bacterium
ATAGCCCATAAAATGGTTGAAGAACGGCACGTGATGCACAAAATGCATGCTTGTACCAAAGACTATCAGCAATATAGCTGCTATGATTGTTTCTTTGCGGGTCATGATTCTCTTTTATGATTTAAAGCATTCAGTTTTAAATAATATCTAATATCGGTTTATTGGGGGCGATGGCGTTATTCAAAATCTTCTCACACTCCTCTTTCGAGAGTTCCTGCCGTTTCCGGCGCATAGGTCTGAAGCTTACTCGTACATTGTACCTTTGTACATTACTTTACTTCCTCGACATCCTCTACGTCAAGGACTTGTTGAATGCGGTCAGAGATTTTATGAAGGCGTTTCTCCACACGGTTGACAGCAGCCACTTTGAGCCAGTTACCCACACCGTCAAGAATGATACCGACACCTACCAGCCAAGCCAACGTTGCAGCCGAAGCAGCCGGGTTGCAGAACAAACCGTAGCAGCCTGCGCAGATGATGAGTACAGACAGCAGGCAGAGCACCCACCATTTGTCCCAACCGAGACGCTTGTAGTTGAACGAATCTACCATAAGGCCGATACCTTCATACATCACCCAGAAAGCGAAGATGAACGGCAGCGCCACAGCCAGCGGAGCCGGATTGATAATCAGCACGACACCGAGGAAAACCTGCATCAATGCAGCAAGGAAAGTCAGACCGCTGAAAGGGTTAATGGCACGGAAGGTCGCCCATACACCAAAGGTAGAACAACCGGTAACAATCAGCATCAGACCGAAAGCCCAAGCCAACGAAAGAAGAGTGTTGCCCGGATACATGATACAGAGCACACCCAGTACCACGAGGGCAATACCCGCGAGGCACATCCAAATTTTAGTACTTGTTTTCATAATAATGAATGTTAATATTAGACATTTAATTATTTGGAGTGCAAAGATACAACATTTTTTTGACATATGCAAGTTTTCGGGCATAAAAAAAGCGCCCAATATTGAAATGAATCCCGAATATCGGATATAAAAGTTCGATTTTTATTCTATCGGGAAGTCAAAATAGGTATCGGGGTACGGTTCGTTCTTCAGCGTGAAGTGCCACCACTCGCTGTCAATGCCCTCAAAGCCATGGCGAAGCATCGCCTCGCGGAGAATAAGTCGGTTCTCGGATTGCCGGTAGAGCTTGCAGCGGTAATCCGGATGGCTCTCAACACCGAACCAGTCGAAAGGCGACCCCATGTCCAGCTCCTTGCCGGTAGCCGCATCCAGAAGCGTAAGGTCCACCGTCGAACCGCGGCTGTGACTCGAACGCGCGTAGATATAGCCTTGCTCGAAAAGCAGGCTCTTGTCCACCATCGGATAGAAGACCGCTTTCATCACTGTGTCCTGCACATCCTCCGCCCAGCGGATGAAATGGTTGACGGCGCGCTGCGGACGGTAGGTGTCCCATATCTTCAGACAGTAACCGCGTGCCTTGAGTTCGTCGCTGACCGCTTTGAGTGAGTCCGCCGCCTGTTTGGTCATAAGCGCCAACGGCCGCTCGTAGCCGTCAATACGCGCGCCGACGAAATTATAAGTACTGTAATAGCGGATCTCCAGAATGGCATCGGGAATAACTTCGGTTACTTCCACAAAATCCGAACGGTCATAGACGGGGTCAAGGGTCTGTTCTGCTTTGGGCGTACAGGCAGTCAGCGCCGCAATCGCAATAGTTAACAAAAAGATTTTTCTCATTTTATTTACGATTTATAAATTCATTCTTATATCTTTCTTTGTATATAACCAGGCGACTATCGCACCGCTTATATTGTGCCATACGCTGAAGATGGCACCTGGGATAGTTGCCATCGGATAGGCGGCAAAATGCAGTGTCGCCAAGGAAGAGGCAAGGCCGGAGTTCTGCATGCCCACTTCGATGGAGACAGCCCGTTTCTTAGGCTCTGACATTCCCAACAATCGGCCTATCAGATAGCCGAGCCCCAACCCGAACAGGTTGTGAAGCATCACTACAATGATGATTAGCATACCGCTTGCCAGCAACTTGGAGGCATTGGCGGAAATGACAATAGAGACCGTAAAGGCGATAGCTACCGACGAGAAAGCAGGAAGATAATCCATCGCCTTCTCCGTGAACTTGGGCCACAGGCTCTTGATAACCAGACCTAATACAATAGGCAGAATGACCACCCACAGAATACTCAGCAGCATGCCTGCCACGTCCACATGGATGCTCTCTCCCGCCAGTAGCCATGTCAGCAAAGGCGTAAGCAGCGGGGCAAGCACGGTGGAGACACCGGTCATTCCGACCGACAAGGCAAGGTCACCTTTCGCCAGATAGGTGATGACATTCGATGCCGTGCCGCCAGGACAGCAGCCTACCAATATCACACCAAGCGCCAGCGCTTCGTCCAACTGAAAGACTTTAGTCAGCCCCCATGCCAGCAGCGGCATGACAGTGAACTGTGCCAGACAGCCGATGATAATATCTTTCGGACGACTGAAGACAACTTGGAAATCGTGCAGGTTGAGCGCCAATCCCATACCGAACATCACTACGCCCAACAGGTAGTTGATGGTTTTGGTGGGTATGGGTTGCAACACAGCCGGAAACAGCAGCGAAAGCACGGCGCACACTAAAACCAGCACGGCCATGTATTTCGATATGTAGTGACAGAGTTGCTTCATTCGTTAGTCTTCTTTGTATACTTGGCTTTGACGATCTCGTAGGAGTTGCGGGTGAGGTCTTTGAGCAAGTCCTCTTCGGCGGCGTTGGCGTCCACGCCTATCCAGTATTTGGACGGCAAGTTGAACGGCTTGCCGATGCAGTCGTATTGCGCCTTCAGTTCGTCTATCCGCTCCGGCTGGCATTTGAGCGTCACGATGCCGTAATGGTCAATGTCCAGAAACGCAAACATGTGTCCGCAGACATAAAACACCAGCACGTTCGCCGCATACCTGAACGCCGTAAACGGCAGTTTCTCCTCCACATCACTGCCTAATGACAGGCAGTAATCTCTATAATCTTCGATGTTCATAGCCATAGGCACGATTATCTTCGATGTTCATGGTTAACCGTTATGGCATTCCGTATTTATTTCAGTATCTCTGTAATCTTTTCTTCAAATCGTGGGAGCCACCAGAGTTTGTATCCGGCACGTGTTGGATGGATGCCGTCTGGCGCCATGTAGAGGTCAATGTGCGCACGGCCTTCGGCATTGAATGCTTCGTCAGTTGTCAAGTCGAGGATGTATGCACCCCATTTGTCCGCCACCTTGCGGGCGTTTTCCAGCATCGCCATGTACTGGTCATCGCTCAGGAATGGCGAGGTGTAGATGAGCACGGGGCAATGCCAGTGGTCCCGTACGTACGCCATGATAAACTCCATTCCGCCGAGGGTGGTAGCGAGGTTGAAATCCGCTGTGTCGGTACCTTCGCTTATTGCGCCGATGCTCTCCGCCGGCAGGCGTGAGTCGTTAGTGGAGAGTTGGAGCACAAAGAGGTCGGGATGCACATCCAACGGCAGGTCGTGTATGCGGGCGGAGAAAGAGAGATCTTCTTTGCTCGGATCGGCTCCGATGATCTGCGCGAGGAATGCGCCTGCTTCGGGACTCTGCGGGATATTAGCAATCGTCGTGCCGGACGCCGCCTCTTTGTAGCAAGTTGCGCCGTTGTGTTTTGCGAACATGTCGGCGGTTGCTTCGCCGTGAGCTATCAGGCCGAAAGTGATAGACGAACCCAGCCAAAAAACAGTCTTTCCCTGCAAGGGGCTGTGCATGAGTGTCTCAAGACTGTCAAGGCTGTACTGTGGTGCATTGCCTGGCATCTCATCGCCGGAATACATGCCTTTGGGTGTGATACCCGTCCAAACGATTTTATACTCGGGAGCACTCGGCTTTCCACATGAGAGCAGCACTAAACAGATAGCTGCCAAAGAAAGGAATTGTTTAGTTTTCATATTGTTGGTTGTTTTATGGTATATTAATATTCATTTTGTCAAAGTGATGACCGCTTACCGCCTTCAGGTCGCTTACCTTGAACGGGATGTCTTTCTGCACGTCTCTCACAAACTCCTCACTCGTCGTTGCCCGCTGCACCGCGCAGGAGCAGAGGGTAAAGGCTAATATGTAATATGGTTCTTTTCATCAATATATCATTTTTAGGTATTTTGTCTCTTGGTATTTTCGGTCGGGAGTGTATCGTATATCTAACGTGTATCTATCGTATATGTATCGTATATGTATCGTGTTTAATAGCAGATTGATAGCGGATTTACCGCAGATTCAATGCAGGATTACTACGGGGTTAGTGCGGAGAATCTATTTTCAGATACATATCCTTCAAGTTAATCGTGATACTATTGAACTGCCGGAGGAAATCCATGCCCATACGGCCGTCGTGCTGATGCAGGTACTCACCGGATGACGGATAGAGATACACCTCCTCCATGCTTACAGGTTGTGCGCCAACCATAAAAGATGCCTCGGGCAGGAGCAGCACTTCCATGTTGTGAATCTGTCCATAGGAGAGCGTGGAAATCGTATCTTTCTGCGCCGTGTTGTCGATTTCGGCGGCGAACTTATTGTAATAACCGCTGTATAGTTCTGCGGTGGAGCAGCCTGTGTCCAGATGGAAGGTCAGGGGAACTGAATCTTTCTTGGCTCTCAGTAGCAGGCTTCCGTCAATGAGCAGATTCGGCTTTGTGTCTTGCGGCATGGGAGTCGGGTGTGCCGGAAAGACAAGTTGCTGCTTGTCCATATGCAACTGTATCTCCGGAAAGGCTGCAATAATATCCATTCCGAGGATAGCATCCACGCCGGTCATCAGCGTGTCGATTGCGTCCGACAGCCCCACATACGCAACAAGATTACGGCATGTGATTCCGCCTATTTGCAGGCTGTCTATCCATGCCCGCAGACCTTTCTGCGAACCGTTGACAGTGACGGTGTCCGGCAGGATGGTAAGCCCCATTTCCCGAGCGGTCTTTTCGAACAGGAAAGTGGCTCCTGCTCCCGTATCAAAGATAAACGGATATTCCTTTCCATGTACCAAGACAGGGATGGTCATGAGGTTCCCTTTATAGGCCTTCTTTCCGCCGCGCATCCATTCTTCGCGTTTGGTTACTTGCGGTTCGAT
>JAFSLP010000011.1 GCA_017448345.1 Paludibacteraceae bacterium
ATGCTTCTGCCGAATCATTCAATTCAAAGATCAAAGCGTTTCGAGCGCAATTAAGAGGAGTGGTTGATATTCCGTTCTTCTTATATCGTCTCGTTACTATTTTTGCATAACTTATCCACAGGTTTTCCCCAGTGAGCCAAAAATTATCCAAAAATTATTTTTACAGATTAATCAAATTAAACAGATTTTCGTGGTCAACAATTAAAGACAATTATCAACAATTATTGATTAAAAAGAGGGGGTGCCAATCGTTTTGATACACCCTCACAAATTTGATACACCCTCACAAAAACACACAAAAGAACAAGAGATGACAAAAAAAGAAAATGAAGAAAATAAGGGGTTTTCAAAAATAATTGCATAAAAATTTGCATATGTCAAAAATAATTCGTACTTTTGTAGCGATTTTGGGAAGAAGGCAGAAAAAGACACCCCACACCGGCTCTCAAGCGGTACAAAGAACGAAAGAAAGCCCCCCTCAATCCCCCTAATGGGGAAAGGAAAAAAGGAATATTGCAAATATAAAAACAGATAATAAATATAAAAAAATAGATTAGTAGTGTTGCGATAATTTTAAGAAAATAAACCAAGATAAACCCTTTTGAAGGCTTTTGAGCTTTGCTCTATGCGTATTTTGCTGCTAAAAACTCCTCGCAAGCAAGCTTCCGGATAGTTTTTACCATCAAACTCCGCAACTCTTCGAGTAAAAGCCTTCAAAAGAAATAAACCTAAAAAATTTTTATTAGTCAAAAATTACCAACAATTATTCAAAAATTTGCATTGCTGATCAAATCAAAAAATTGGAATGGACTTATAAGTGACTATATAATAGCACTTTATACTACATAAAACTCAAAATATCGCAACAGTACTAAAAATAGATATAAAACCAGAAACCAAATAAGAAGTCAAGGAACTATCTATGAATGTGACACATGAGGAATTAACAGGGGCGCTACAGACCTATTTCGGGTTTGACACCTTCAAGGGGAACCAAGAAGCCATCATCCGCAACGTAATGGAAGGCAACGACACGTTCGTGCTGATGCCGACGGGCGGCGGAAAGAGTCTTTGTTTCCAGTTGCCGTCGTTAGTGATGGAAGGTGTAGCGATAGTCATCTCGCCCCTTATTGCGTTGATGAAGAACCAAGTGGATGCGATGCGCAACTACTCGGAAGAAGAAGGTGTAGCCCATTTCATCAATTCAAGTCTGAGCCGGAGTGAGATCAACGCGGTGAAAGAGGACGTGGTGAGCGGCAAGACGAAACTGCTATACCTTGCACCGGAGAGTCTTCAGAAGAACGAGAACGTGGACTTTCTGAAAGGCGTGAAAATCAGTTTCTACGCCGTTGACGAGGCGCATTGTATCTCGGAATGGGGTCATGACTTCCGTCCGGAATACAGCCAGATCCGTTCGATGGTTCAGCGTATCGGCAAGGCACCGATTATCGCTCTGACCGCGACGGCGACGCCGAAAGTGCAGAAAGACATCCAGAAGAACCTCGGGATGGAAGACGCGACGGTCTTCAAGAGCAGTTTCAACCGCCCGAACCTGTACTATGAAGTGCGTCCGAAGACCGAGAACGTGGACAAAGACCTTGTCCGTTTCATCCGAAGTATGGAGGGCAAGAGCGGTATAGTATATTGTCTCGCGCGCAAGGAAGTGGAGGATTTGGCACAAGTGCTGCAAGTGAACGGCATCAGCGCCCGCGCCTATCACGCCGGTATGGATGCCCCGACGCGCAGCGCCAACCAAGACGCGTTCCTGATGGAGGAATGCCAAGTGATAGTAGCGACGATAGCGTTCGGCATGGGTATCGACAAGCCGGATGTGCGTTTCGTGGTACATTATGACATCCCGAAATCGCTGGAAGGCTATTATCAGGAGACAGGGCGTGCCGGTCGTGACGGCGGCGAGGGCTACTGTCTGTGTTTCTATTCTCCGGACGACATAGAGCGTCTGCGCCGGTTCCAGAAAGACAAGACTCCGAAAGAGATAGGCATCGGGAACCAGCTTCTGTTCGAGACGCAGAGTTATGCCGAGAGCACTATATGCCGGCGCAAACTGCTGCTGCACTATTTCGGCGAGGAATACAACGAGGACAACTGCGGCAACTGCGACAACTGCCGCAAGGTATATAAACAAGTGGATGCGAGCGAGTTGCTGCAACTGGCACTTGAGACCATCCAGCAAGTAAACGAGAAACACAAAGCGGAACATATCGTAGATATCCTTCACGGGAACCAGACCGCCGAAGTGATGAGTTATCATCATGACGACCTTGAGAACTTCGGCGCCGCAAGCGATGAGGACGAGAGCACCCTGCACGCTATCCTCCGCCAAGCCCTGATAGCGGGTTACATCCAGAAAGATGTGGACTCTTACGGTGACCTGAAACTGACGAAAGACGGGAAGAAATTCATCCGCAGACCGGGCAAGTTCGAGGTGCCGATAGAGGTACACGACGAGGAGGACGACATCATGGAAGGCGCCGGCGCGACCTGCTCAGCAGCCGATGAAGTGCTGTTCTCCATCCTAAAGGACATCCGGCGGAAGACCGCCAAACGCAATGACGTGCCTCCGTTCGTGATATTCCAAGACCCGAGTCTGGAGGCGATGGCGACGACCTACCCCATCACGATGGAAGAGCTGCTGACGATTCCCGGTGTGGGCGTAGCGAAAGCCAACCGTTACGGCGACGAGTTCCTGCGCGTGATAAAAGAATATGTGGAGGAAAACGAGATTATCCGTCCTGAAGACCTGCGCATCCGCACCGTAGCCAAGAAAAGTACACGCAAGAAACAGATTATCCAAGCGATAGACCGCCGCGTGGATTTGGACGACTTGGCGGAGAGCTGCGGCATGTCGATGGAAGAGATGATGGACGAGTTGGAAGCCATCGTATTCAGCGGGACGAAAATCAACATCAACTATTTCATCCAAGAGGTGGTTGACCCGGATGAGGAAGAGGAGATATACGAATACTTCAAGACCGCCGACAACGACAGTATCGAACTCGCCATGGAAGAGTTAGGCGAAGACTACTACGACGTGATGCACGTAAGGCTCGTACGGCTGAAATTCCACTGCGATTTGGGAAACTAACAGTTGATAGTTGATAGTTGATAGTTGATAGTTGAAAGAAGTCGTATAGTTGAAAGTTGAAAGGTTGATGCATAAAGGAGAGATAGATTTTATAACGCTGGGGTGCTCGAAGAACCTTGTGGATGCAGAGCGTGTGATGCGGCAGCTGGAAGCAGCAGGCTGGCATTGCGTACATGACGCAGAAGAGCCCAAAGGCGAGATATGCGTCATCAACACCTGCGGATTCATCGGGGACGCCAAAGAAGAGAGTATCAATATGATACTCCGCATGGCAGAACGGAAGAAACAAGGGAAACTGCGGAAACTGATTGTGATGGGCTGCCTGAGCGAGCGTTACCGGGCAGAGTTAGAAAAAGAGTTGCCGGAAGTGGATGAGATGTACGGCAAATTCGATTTCCTCAAATTAGCCGATGAGTTGAAAGTTGAAAGTTTAACGTTGAAAGAAGCCGGAAAGTCAAAAGCAGACAGTTGTTCCAGTTTTGAGCGGAAGCTGACGACACCGAGGCATTATGCGTATCTGAAGATAAGCGAGGGATGCGACCGATTCTGCTCGTATTGCGCAATCCCTTTAATAACAGGACGTCATACGAGCCGCCCCCAAGCGGAGATACTGGACGAGGTACGGTGGCTGGTGAGCCAAGGCGTGAAAGAGCTGAACGTGATAGCGCAAGATTTGAGCAGCTACGGGTTAGACCTCTCCCCCACCCTCCCCTCAAGGGAGGGAGAAAAGTCGAAAGTCGAAAGAAAGCATTTGCTGCCGGAGCTGATAGACGAGATAGCACAAGTGCCGGGCGTGGAATGGATACGGCTGCATTACGCCTACCCGACGGATTTTCCGGAAGAGCTGTTAGACGTAATGGCAAGACACCAAAACGTGTGCAAATACCTTGACATAGCCTTGCAACACTGCACGGACCATATGTTAGGACTGATGCGACGGCACATAACACGCGCCGAACAGGATGCCCTGATACAAAAAATCCGCGAGAAAGTGCCGGGCATATGTATCCGCACAACGCTGTTAGTGGGTCATCCGGGCGAGACAGAAGAGGACTTCGAGGCGTTGAAAGCATGGGTGAAAGAGATGCGTTTCGAGCGTATGGGCTGTTTCGCCTACTCGGACGAAGAAGGCACCTACGCCCACCGACAGTATACCGACGACATACCGACAGAAGTGAAAGAAGCACGCGCAGCCGAACTGATGGCAATCCAACAGGATATAAGCCGCGAACTGATGCAAGGTTTTGTCGGGAAGACCGAGAAAGTGATTATCGACCGCGAGGAAGGCGAATACTTCATCGGACGGACACAATACGACAGTCCTGAAGTGGATTGCGAAGTGCTGATTGAGAAGCCGAAAGTCGAAAGTCAAAAGTCAAAAGTCGAAAGTCAAAAGCCGAAAGACAAAAGCCTAAAAGAGGGCGAGTTCTATGACGTGCTGATAACACGTGCGGAGGAGTTCGACCTATACGGAGAGATTGAGAATTAAAACGATATACTATGCTTACTAAAGATCTAATCGGCCTGATAGCCAATGCGTCAGGCATGAGCAAAAAAGACACAGAGCAGTTGCTATCCACGACCAACGCCATCGTACGCGAGAACCTGATGGACGGCAAGTCCATCCAGCTACAAGGCATAGGTACGCTGGAAATCAAAGAACGCAAAGAGCGCGTCATTGTTCATCCCCGCACAGGCGAGCGGACATATGTGCCGAGCAAAAACCAACTGGTATTCAGACCGGTTGCCAACCTGAAAGAAGAACTCAAAAAGATTTAAGCCATGGCAGAGGACAAACTTATATGGAGCGAGTTACGCCGTGCCCTGATGACCCGCGCCGGCGTGAGCGAGAAAGATGCAACCAGTTTTCTGAACGCGTTCCAGACCCAGTTGATTGAAGCGCTGAAAGAAGACAAGCAAGTGAAAATAAACGGTCTTGGCACCTTCCGCCTGCAGCCCGTAGCCCCACGCAAAAGCGTAGATATCAGCACGGGCGAGGAAATCACCATCGAAGGCTACAACAAGATTATCTTTGCGCCGGAAGCCGGTCTGCGCGAACTGGTGGAGAAAGTGAGCGTAGCCAGCAGTCCTGCAGAGCCCGACCCGATACAGAAATTAGGGGTGCAAGCCGAAGAAATAGTAGATATACTGGGTGAACTGGGGCAAAGCCCGGAGAAACAGGAAGAACCAGAGAGTCCGGAAGAACCGGAAATACCAGAGACTCCGGAAGAACCGGAAGAGCAGAAGGCTGAGGAGCCGGAAGAGCAGAAGGCTGAGGAGCCGGAAGCAACGGTTATTATTCATGAGAAGGAGACCGTCTATGTTCCCGAACCGGTATATATCCCCGAACCGACGAAAGATCCGGAGCCGGAACCCGAACCGGAGCCTGTTATCATCAAAAAGAAAGAGAGTCACTGGTTCCGCAACCTGCTGATTATCCTGCTGATACTCTTATTGCTGCTTGCATGCGCCTATTATTTCCTGCCGCGTCCGATGCTTGAGAGCTGGAGAGACAAAGCGTTTGAATGGTCGCCGTGGCATGCTCAGACGGAGCAAGTAGCACCTGTTGAAGCGGAGAATACAGAGGCTATCGAAAACCAAGCCGCATTCGCAGAAGAAGAATACCCGGAGTTTGATGAGATAGTCTATGACCAACTCATCGTGACCGAGCGTATGCATTACGCCAGCCGACTGGCATGGATGTCATACCGTTTCTACGGCGACAAACGCTACTGGCCATATCTGTATGACGCCAACAAAGACCATTTGGACAACCCGAACGATATAGACGTGGGCACCCCCATCCGCGTACCAAAACTGACAGCAGAACAACGAGATTTAAACAACGAACGTACACGCAAACATCTGGAGTTCCTGCGCAAACGCGCAGAGAAAGCCATGCGTTAACAGAAAGAGCGGTTTGAAGGAAGATTACATCCGAATAGAGGGGGCGGACACGCACAACCTGAAACACGTGTCTGTAGATATACCACGCAACAAACTGGTAGTTGTGACAGGCGTGAGCGGCAGCGGCAAGAGTTCGCTGGCTTTTGATACGCTTTATGCGGAAGGTCAGAGGCGGTACGTGGAAAGCCTGAGTGCCTATGCGCGCCAGTTCATGGGCAGGATGCAGAAACCGGAAGTGGAGAAGATAGAAGGCATCCCGCCCGCCATCGCCATACAGCAGAAAGTGAGCAGCCGTAATCCCCGTTCGACGGTAGGCACCGTGACGGAGATATACGACTATCTGAAACTACTGTACGCGCGCGTAGGCAAGACCTATTCGCCTGTGAGCGGCGAGGAGGTGCGTAAGAACACCATCCGGGACGTGGTACAGTATATGGAGAGCCAGCCCGCCGGCACAAGGCTGTATCTGCTCAGCCCCATCATCCTGCCGGAAGGACGCACTCTGCAAGAACAGCTGGCGCTATGGCAGAGCCAAGGTTTCAGCCGCCTGCTAATAGACGGCGACACAATACGTCTGGACGCCAACACATGGCAACAGGCAGAAGGGCATGAGGCATATCTATTAGTGGACCGCATCATGGTGGACCATGAACCGGCTACGAGCAACCGTTTTGCAGACTCAGTCCAGACCGCCTTCTTTGAAGGGCAAGGCGAATGTCATGTGGAAGTACTAAGGGACAAAGTACCCTATACGAAGGTGTTCTCGGAACGGTTTGAAGCCGACGGCATCCAGTTTATCGAACCCAGCGAACACCTCTTTGATTTCAACAACCCAGTCGGCGCCTGCCCTGAATGCAAAGGCGTAGGAACCGTGATGGGCATAGATACCGACTTGGTCGTTCCCGACAAGTCGAAGTCCATCTATGAGGAGGCGATAGCCTGCTGGCAAGGCGAGAAGATGAAGGGCTGGCTGGAGCCGCTGATATACAACGCCGCGAAATTCGATTTCCCTATTCATACACCTTTTTACGCGCTGAGCGCCGAGCAGAAACAACTGATCTGGAGCGGAAACGAGTATTTCAAGGGGCTGCATGAGTTCTTCCACGAACTGGAGGAGAAGCAGTATTCAAAGATTCAATACCGCGTGATGCTGGCGCGATACAAAGGCAAGACCACCTGCCCAGTCTGCAAGGGTTTCCATCTGCGCAAAGAAGCAGGATACGTGCTGATAAACGGCAAGAGTATCCAGCAGTTATGCGCCATGCCGATTACGGAGCTGGACGAGTGGTTCAACCACCTCCAGCTGACGGAAACCGAGCAGAAGACAGCAGAGATGCTTCTCATCGAGATCCGCAACCGTCTTCAGTTCATGAAAGATGTCGGTCTGAGTTACCTCACCCTCAACCGGATGAGCAACACCCTTTCGGGCGGCGAGAGCCAGCGTATCAACCTTGCCAAATCGCTTGGAAGCAGTCTGGTAGGTTCCCTATATGTGCTGGACGAACCGTCTATCGGTCTGCATCCCCGCGACACAGAACGGCTGATACACGTGCTGCATGAGTTACGCGACTTGGGCAACACCATCGTCGTCGTAGAACATGACGAGGATATCATCGCCGCAGCCGACCATATCATCGAGATAGGTCCCGCCGCCGGAAGACACGGAGGCGAGGTGGTATATGAGGGCAAACCGCGACCTGAGCTTTTCCAATACCACATACCGGCACAACGACGGCATTGGAACAACTATATCGAGATTGAAGGCGCCTGCGAGAACAACCTGAAGAACCTGACCGTCCGTTTCCCTCTGCATGTGATGACCGTAGTGACGGGCGTGAGCGGCAGCGGCAAGAGTTCGCTGGTAAGCAAAGTGCTCTACCCTGCTCTCACGAAACATTACGGCGGCGTATTTGCCGAGCACACTGGCGATTTCGGTCATTTGCACGGCAGCACCCATCTGATGCATGACATCGAGTTTGTGGACCAGAACCCGTTGAGCCGTTCCACCCGTTCCAACCCCGTAACGTATCTGAAGGCGTATGATGAGATACGGCGACTGTTCGCCGAGCAACCCTTGGCAAAACAACTGGGACTGACACCAGCCCATTTCTCGTTCAACACACCGGGCGGACGATGCGAGACCTGTCAGGGCGAAGGCACCATCACCATCGAGATGCAGTTCATGGCTGACCTTGTGTTAGAGTGCGAACAATGCCACGGACAGCGGTTCAAACAAGATATTCTGGATGTCCGTTACCGCGACAAATCCATCTATGACGTGCTTTGCATGACCGTCAACCAAGCGGTGGAGTTCTTCAGCGAGGACCCGCAATGCCAGCGCATCGTGAAACGACTCAAACCGCTACAGGACGTGGGTATCGGTTATATCCAGTTAGGACAAAGCAGCAGTACACTATCCGGCGGAGAGAGCCAGCGCGTCAAGCTGGCATCATTCATCGCACAGGAGGAATGTGACCCGACGATTTTCGTCTTCGACGAGCCGACAACGGGTCTGCATCACCGCGATATTGAAGTGCTGCTGAACGCATTAAACCGACTCATCAGCAAAGGGCACACGGTAATCATCATAGAGCACAACCCCGCCGTCATCCTTGCCGCCGACCATGTGATAGATTTGGGACCCGAGGGCGGCAAACAGGGAGGACAGATAGTGTGCACCGGCACGCCGGAAGAGATAGCTGCCTGCAAAGAGAGTTACACCGGCAAATATCTCGCCAAAATCATACAGACAAACACGGAATACAAACATAAAGCATGAGAAATAGCAATACATTTAAAGAGATTCAGCGGTCGGATATCTTCTCACATATCCCGCAGATGAGCTATCTGCCCCGATGGGGAGTGCTGCTGATGGATATGATGCTGTGTACGATAGCGTTCTGGCTAAGCGTATGGGTAGGCAGCGGGTTCTTCCATTATCCTACATACGGAACACCCATGATTTCACTCGGCTTACAATATGTCATAGTGATGGCGGTACAGCTGGTGGCGTTCTGGGCATTCCACACCTATTCCGGTATCCTGCGGTACTCCACATTCATTGACACCGTCAAAGTGCTGCTTGCCAACATCTCCACAAGCCTTGTGCTGATTGCTTTCAATATCGTGATGGATTACGCGATAGGCAGACATCCTCTGCTGAACACCGTGCTTGTCATCTATATGCCGACGGCTTTCGTGTTCCTATTCACATTACGCGTAGGCGTGAAGACCCTCAGCGAGACGATGGAACGCAGCCAGTTCACTCCACGGGCGATGATTTACGGCACCCAGACAGCCGGTCTGGCTATCGCCAAAATGCTCCGTTCGGCAGGTAACACACCCTATCGTCCGATGGGGTTCATCGCCGACTCCAACGAGCGTTCCGGCTATGAACTGGCAGGTCTGACCGTACGCGCGCTGAATGAGAAACTATTCGACTGGATGAAGAAACGCAACATACGGCATGTCATCGTCTCGCCGCTCAAGATGAGTTCTCTCAACCCAGCCAAAGACCTCCAGATATTCATAGACCATAACATCCGTATTCTTACCACGCCTTATTTCAAACAATGGGACAACATTGACGAGATAGACATGCAGCGTATCGGCAGGATTGATTCCATACATATTGAAGACCTGCTTGAACGCCCGAAGATAGAGATTGACACCGCTAACGTGCGCCAGATACTGAACAAACGCGTGGTCTTGGTCAGCGGAGCAGCAGGCAGCATCGGCAGCGAACTGGTGCGACAGATACAACGCTACAAACCACAAGTGACCATATTGCTTGAGATGGCGGAATCGCCGCTACACGACCTGATGCTGGATTTGCAAAGCCAGTTCCCCTCATCACGATTCATACCTATCATCGCAGACATCCGCAACCGCGAACGTATCGAGCAGATATTCAGCGAGATGCGTCCGGATATTGTGTATCATGCCGCAGCATACAAACATGTCCCGCTCATGGAGAGTTTCCCCAACGAAGCCATTCAGACAAACGTATCAGGAACGAAAAACATGGCGGACATGTCTGTCAAATACGGCGTCAGCAGGTTTGTGATGATTTCCACGGACAAAGCCGTCAATCCCACCAATATCATGGGCGCGAGCAAACGTATCGCCGAGATTTATGTGCAGTCGCTCTTCCGCAAACTGAATGCGCAGAATGCCGATTGCACCAAATTCATCACCACGCGTTTCGGCAATGTGTTAGGCAGCAACGGCTCCGTCATTCCGTATTTCCGCAAGCAGATAGCCGCAGGAGGACCGGTGACTGTGACCCATCCGGACATCATCCGTTATTTCATGACCATTCCGGAGGCATGCTGCTTGGTGATGGAAGCAGGTACGCTGGGCAACGGCGGAGAGATTTTCGTCTTCGATATGGGCGAGCCTGTAAAGATACTCGACCTCGCACGCAATATGATCCGCCTCGCCGGTTTCACACCGGACAAGGACATCCCTATCATCTTTACCGGTTTGCGTCCCGGCGAGAAACTATATGAAGAGTTACTGAACCAGAAAGAGACGACGCTGCCCACCAGCAACGAGAAAATCATGGTGGCGCGTGTGCGGGAGTCTGACTACGACGAGGTGAGCAAACGCATTGACAAACTGATAGAAACCAGCAGGCTCTCCAAGCCGTTCACCACGGTCTCGCTGATGAAACAGATAGTGCCGGAGTTTATCAGCAACAATTCTATTTATGAGCAATTAGATCCGCAATGATACAGACATTTTTTATCCAACACAGTTATTTAATCGGCTTAATCAGTTTTACATTGGGTTTCATCGGCATGCCGGTTGTTATCCGCATTGCCAAGAAGAAAGGTTTCGTCGTTCGTCCCAACAAACGTATGAGCCACACCGGAGAAGTGCCCAATGTAGGAGGTCTGAACATCTGTTTCAGTTTTATGCTGACCTATCTTCTTTTTGAATACGACCAGATGACCCAGAACCAGTTCTTCCTCATCGGTCTGTTTGCCATCATGGCAGTCGGATTTATTGACGACGTGCTGGTGCTGACACCAACCGCCAAACTGCTGGGTGAGACTTTTGCAGGCATTGCCCTTATCGGATTTGCAGACTTGCGGATTACACATCTGCACGGGCTCTTCGGTATCACGGAGATAGGGGTCATTCCCAGTTATCTCATCTCGCTTTTCGTGCTCATCGCCATCATCAATGCGGTGAATCTGATTGACGGTATCGATGGTCTGGCAAGCGGTTTGGGAATTCTGTATTGCATTTTCTTCGCAGTCTATTTCCATCTGGCAGGCGAGACGAGCTGGTCCATCCTCGGCATCTGTATGATCGGGTCGCTGGCGGTGTTCTTCATCTATAACGTCTTCGGGCATAAGGGAAAGATTTTCATGGGCGACTCCGGCAGTCTGCTTTTGGGCTACCTGCTGACGGCATTTGTTTTCCGTTTCTGTGAGATTAACGCCTACGGACAGGTGCCGGAGGCAGTGCATATGAGTGCGGCGCCGGCAGTGGCAATATGCGTGCTGACGGTTCCTATCTTCGACACGATACGCGTGAGCCTCACGCGTCTCAAGCAACACCGTTCGCCTTTCCTGCCCGACAAGAACCATATACACCACCTGCTGCTGCGAACAGGGCTCAATCATATACAGACCACCTGTGTCCTGCTCTCCGTCAGCGTGCTTTTCATCGCACTCGCTATCGTGGGACGCAACTGGAACATGTGGGTTTTGGTGACTACTGATTTTGCGATAGCTACAGCTCTTACGCTGCTGCTATGGCGTGTGATTAACCGCAAACTGTACGGCAATGCTGACAATTGACCATCTGTCGATGGAGTTCTCGTCCCGCCCGGTGCTGAACGATATCACGTTTCTTGTCAACCGCAAGGACCGCATCGCATTGGTGGGTAAGAACGGAGCAGGCAAGACCACTCTGCTCCGGCTTATTGCGGGCGAGTACCAGCCTACAGGAGGGCGCATAGCACGCGATACGGATATGACCGTCGGCTATCTGCCGCAGGTGATGCTTTTCCATGACAACCGTTCATTGCGTGAAGAGGTGATGTCGGTCTTCCGTCAGGCTCCCGAGGAACAGGATGAAGCACGGTTCATTGCCGAGATGGACAGAACCATCATCGGACTGGGTTTTGAGCGGCGTGACTTTGACCGCCCGTGCAGCGAGTTCTCCGGTGGATGGAGAATGCGTATCGAGCTGGCGAAGATTCTGCTCAGGCATCCAGACCTGCTGCTGCTCGACGAGCCGACCAACCATCTGGACATCGAGTCTATACAATGGCTCGAAGACTTCCTCAAGAGCTCTCAGGCAGCAGTGCTGATGGTCAGCCACGACCGGGCTTTCATTGACGCGGTTTGTCCGCGAACGATAGAGATAACGCTCGGACGCATATACGATTATAATGTCAACTACAGCCGTTTTGTCGAACTGCGCAAGGAACGCCATGAGCAGCAGGTGCGGGCTTACCTCAACCAGCAGAAGATGATTCAGGATACAGAGGAGTTCATCGAGCGTTTCCGCTATAAAGCCACCAAAGCCGTGCAGGTACAGAGCCGCATCAAGCAACTGGAGAAACTGGAGCGGCTGGAGGTGGACATGGAGGACACCAGCAGGCTGAACCTGAAGTTTCCGCCTGCTCCCAGAAGCGGAGACTACCCGATTATCATTGATGAGTTACGCAAGGATTTCGGAGAACACAATGTCTTTCATGATGTCACCTTCACCATCCGCAGAGGCGAGAAAGTGGCATTCGTGGGCAAGAACGGAGAAGGCAAGTCCACGCTCGTCAAATGTATCATGGGACAGCTGGATTACCTCGGTACGCTCAAAATCGGACATAATGTCAAAATCGGTTACTTTGCACAGAATCAGGCGGCTTTGTTAGACGAGAACCTCACCGTTTTCGAGACTATCGATTATGTCGCTACGGGTGACATACGAACGAAGATACGCGATATCCTCGGCGCGTTTATGTTCGGCGGAGAGGCAAGCGACAAGAAGGTCAAAGTGCTCTCCGGAGGCGAGAGAAGCAGGCTGGCGATGATACGTCTGCTGCTGGAGCCGTGCAACCTGCTCATTCTCGATGAGCCGACCAACCATCTGGACATGCAGTCCAAGGACGTACTCAAAGCAGCACTCAAGGATTTCGACGGTACACTCATTTGCGTCAGTCACGACCGCGATTTCCTTGACGGCCTGGTAAGCAAAGTGTATGAGTTCGGCGGAGGGAGAGTGAAAGAGCACCTCGGCGGCATCTACGACTTCCTGCGCGCCAAACGCATGGACAACCTGCAGCAACTCAATAGTAACAGCAGGGACAGCAGGAACAAACCCGACAGCCAGCCGACGGTCACCCGACGGCTGAACGACGGTCAAAGCCCCGGAAAAGCTGATCCTGAAGGTACTTCCGGCGCCTTGGACTACGCGGCACAGAAAGCCGCAGCGGCGGAGAAACGCAAGAAAGAGAAGATGATAGCGCAGACAGAAGAGGAGATTACTGCGCTGGAGGCGGAACAGAAACAGATAGAACAAACACTGGCATCACCGGAAAACCAGACACCGGAGATGTTCCGGAAATACGAAACTGTGAAGCATCACATCGAACAAAAACTATACGAATGGCAACTGTTAAACGAAAGCTGAATGACGTTATTCAGTACTTGCTCACATGGCTCTGTTACGGCAACAAAGAAGCCGCTGCAAGAGTAACTTACACCGACGATGAAAAGGCGTTGGACCAATACGATGTCATCATCGTCCCGAACGGCAGTCTGGGCAACCGTATTGTGCTGCCGGACATGAAAGAGGTAGTGGTGGAACACCCTGCGAAAGACAAAAGCATCATCCGCACGGACATCCTGTACAACGCGTTCTTTTTTATCTCCCGCGCGGAAGAGACGTACAACACCGAGCGCGACGAACACGGACGTTTTGCCGCCAAGTACTCCCTCCTTGGCGAGAGCAACCGGATGCAGATTCCATTGCTGGACGAGCATGCACGGCTGCTGCTCAAATGTCTGGATGCGCCCCTGCCGGAACCCGGCTTCAACAGCATTTATCTGACACATGATGTGGATGCTATTACACAATACCGCCATTTTCGCGGATTTATCGGAGGGCTTGTACGTGGCGAGATAGAGCAGGTAAAACGGGCTTTCGGAGACATACACAAGGATCCGCTGTTCACTTTCCCATGGATGATCCGTCAAGATGCCAAAGCGGCACATGCAAAAAAAATCTATTTTATCAAGAACACCAAGGGCAAAGGGCTTGACTACCCGCAATATAACCTGAAAGGCAACGACTACAAATATCTGGAACACATGCTGCTTGATTCCGGCGCAAAGCTTGGACTGCACTCCAGTTATTATGGCGATTTGGCACCGCTGACATTCAACCAGTCGCCCTTCCACCGCTCGCATTACCTTCGCTGCTCCATCAACCAGCTGCAGCGCGTGAGCAAAGCGGGACTCACCGACGATTTCACAATGGGTTTTGCAGACTGCGCAGGTTTCCGATTACAGACCACACGCGCCGTGCAATGGATCAATCCGGTATCAATGACCATCATGCCCATCACCTTGCACCCGCTCATCATTATGGACACGACACTCAGCAATGCCAATTATATGAACCTCAGTGAAGACGAGGCGTATTTCCTCTGCGAACGGCTGATAGAGAAAGTGAGGATGCATCATGGCGATTTGTGTCTGCTGTGGCATAACTCGTCCTTTGTACACAATAAGTACCATAAGACACTATACCCGAAAATCATCGAGCTTATCAATGGCAGATAAACATCCGCATATCCTCGTCGTCTCCGACCCACCAGCTGCTCCCGGCTACCTGCCGAGAGTGCGGTATATATGCAATTATCTTGTACGCCAAGGCTATGCAGTAACTCTGCTGACAGAGGAAAGCGGACCGATGCCGTTTCTCCGCACCTATCCCGTCAAGACCATCCGCATGTATAGCGGCGGCATGTGTGACTGGGCACTCAAGACGGCATGGACACTGATGACCAACTGGCATAACAGAGTCTTTGCCCGGCGGGCGTTAGCAGATATGGACAGCGGATATGACTTGGTGTTATGCACCGCCTTCAGTGATTTCCCGCTCGGAGCGGCTCAACGCATAGCACGGACCTTGCATCTGCCGCTGGTATGTGACATCCGCGATTTGGACGAACAGGTGCGTAACTCCCGCTACCAATACCGCCATCAATACTGGTGGACGATGCCGTTCCGGCTTTTATACCGCGCCATACATATCCGCCGGAGGAACCGTGTGATACGTTCGGCAGATGCCGTCACCACCGTCTCCCCGTGGCATGCAGGTTTCATCCGAAGCACACTCAACGAACGCGTACACATCATCTACAACGGCTTTGACGGACAGCAGTTCTATCCGCAGGACATACCGGCTGAACGGTTCACGGTTAGCTATATCGGTTCGCTCTTCGACTGGCAGAGACCGGCATTGGAGAAAGTAAAGAGAGCCGTAGAGCAGCTGAACGAACAGTTGGGAGATAACAGCATCATCATTGACCTTCACACGCCGGACAGCCACCCGGTACCGCATGACCGGTTGGGAGACGCCATACGCAGCAGCAGCGTCATGCTGGTACTCACCTCCACGGACACACACGGAATGCTGACCACCAAATTCTACGAGGCGCTCGGTTGCGCCAAACCGGTGCTCTGCGTACCCTCTGACAAAGGAGACCTTGCCGAACTGATAGCCGAAACCAATGCAGGCATTGCCACAGATGACGAGCAGGTCATCCAGTCCTTTCTCATGGAGAGATACGATGAATGGCGGAAGAAAGGATTCACGCACCAACCTGTCACCGGATGCGATGCCTATTCGCGGGAGACACAATGCGAGAGATTGAAAACCATTCTAACAAACTATATTTATCATGAATCGTGACACAGAGATTTTTGACATCATCCGCCGTGAGCGGGAACGTCAGACCAAAGGAATCGAACTGATTGCAAGCGAGAACTTCGTGAGCGACCAAGTGATGGAAGCAATGGGCAGCGTGCTGACCAACAAATATGCGGAGGGGTACCCCGGGCACCGCTATTACGGCGGCTGCGAGGTAGTGGATATAGCCGAGGATATCGCACGCGAGCGGCTGAAGAAACTGTATGACGCCGAGTATGTGAATGTACAACCCCACTCCGGAGCGCAAGCGAATATGGCAGTGTTTATGGCGTGCCTCAAACCCGGAGACACGTTCATGGGACTCAACTTGAGCCATGGAGGTCACCTCAGCCACGGCTCTGCCGTCAATTTCAGCGGACTGATATTCAATGCTGTCTCATACAGCCTTGACGAACAGACAGGACGGGTTGATTACGACCATCTCGAACAGACGGCTCGCACCCACAAGCCCAAACTGATTATTGCCGGCGCAAGTGCGTACAGCCGTGAATGGGACTACGCACGTATCCGCCGCGTGGCAGACGAGACAGGAGCTATCTTCATGGTAGATATGGCTCATCCTGCCGGACTCATCGCAGCCGGACTGCTTGAGAATCCGCTCAAACATGCACATATCGTCACCAGCACGACCCATAAGACACTTCGTGGTCCGCGCGGAGGTATCATTCTGATGGGCAAAGACTTCGAGAACCCATGGGGCAAGACGACCCCGAAAGGCGAGGTCAAAAAGATGAGTGCCCTGCTCGACTCCGCCGTTTTCCCGGGTACGCAAGGCGGACCATTAGAACATGTGATTGCGGCAAAAGCGGTTGCTTTCGGAGAGGCTCTGACGGAGGATTTCAAGGTCTATCAACGCCAAGTGAAGACCAACGCAGCCGTCATGGCACAGGCGTTTATCGACAGAGGCTACAAAGTCATCTCCGGGGGAACAGACAACCACTCCATGCTCATTGACCTGCGTACCAAATATCCGGATCTGACCGGCAAAGTGGCAGAACAGATGCTTGTCAGCGCAGATATCACCACCAACAAGAACATGGTACCATTCGACACCCGCAGTGCATTCCAAACCTCAGGCTTGCGCTTCGGCACGCCTGCTATCACCACACGCGGTCTGAAAGAAGACAAGATGGGATGGATAGTTGAACTCATTGACCGTGTATTGGCGGACGCACAGAACCCGAATGCAGAACGCACCATTGCAGCCGTACGCGAAGAGGTGAACCGCGAGATGAACCAACATCCGCTGTTTGCTTGGTAAGTAGAAAGACAATGGACAAAAGTCGAAAGTCGAAAGTTGAAGGCTGAAGGCTAAGGCTAACAAAAAAATGTCCTCACGATGAGGACATTTTTTTAGTTTCTCTTCTGCTTGCGGTAATGATTCGGAGTGAGACCCGTATGTTTCTTCGTGTATTGGCAGAAGAAACTGGCATTGGGGAACTCCATGAGCCGTGCTATCTCGCGGATAGGTGTGGTCGTATTACGCAGGTAATGCTTGATTTCCGAAACCGTGATATCTGCTATCCATTCGCTGGCAGACTTGCCACTGCGCTCCTTGCATATCTCCGACAGATATTTGGGCGTGATATTCAGCTGTTTGGCATACCACTGCACCTCACGCTCATGCGGATGACGCTGCAGCAGACGGGTGAACTCGCGGAAGGTGTAATCGCTCTGGTTGACAGCTGTGCGCAAATTAGATTGATTGTCCACGATAGCCAGTTTGTCCATGTAATTGAGCATCTCCATGGTAGCTCCACGGGCAATGAGCATCAGAATCTGCCTGCGGTAATCAGACATTTTATCCTGCAACTGAAGTTCCAAGAGATGGAAATAGGTCTCAAAGAAATCCGTGCTCACCTCATTAATGGTAAAAATCGGATTGGCCTTGACATATTCCTGCTTGGAATACCAGTTCGGCTCAACACGGATATGGTCGAACATAATCTGCTCGAAGACCGCGGCATCGACCGTAATCTGCATGAACTCAAAGTCCGGCGACATAGCATACGGACCAAGAGGCTGCGTGAAATCAGGAATACGGACAAACAAATCGCCTTTCTTGATACGAACCATCTCACCATGATAATAGACGTCAATAAAACCTCCTTTGCAAAGAAGGACTGTCATTGTCGCAGAAGATGTTGTACGCGTCTCGCGGCACAAGCGGAAACCTTCCTTATCAGTAGTAAGAAATAAAGAATCTGTAAAAAGTGTCATAAGAGTAAGAATTTAATATGTGAATATAGAGGTTTTTTGTTACGAAAAAATGTTTATATTGTCATTTTGTCTCATTTTCGGCACAAAAGTACGATTTTTTTTCCGAATATGCAAATTTTTGAGCCAAAATTTTTGTTTTTTCATTATTTTTTTGTAATTTTGCATCCTCAAACCGAAATATGTATGAAAAAACATCTTATTTTTACACTCTTTGCCCTTGCACTGATGAGTTGCAATAATCCGAACGAACGGCTGCTGACATCCGCGACCGGCAGTATCTATGAATGTCTGGCAGTAACACCCAATCTGCCGTCCGTGGAGCACGCCGTACGCGAGACCATGGGGGCAGACATGTACGGTCTTCCGCAGATGGAACCCTATTTCACCCTGACACAAATCACGACGGGGCAGTTTGATGACATGTTCAAATCGACACGTAATATCCTCATCGTGGATATCAACGCTCAAAAATACACCCAGCTGAAGGTGCTCAAGTCACGTGACGTATGGGCAAAGCCACAAGCCATGATCCGAATCCAAGCGCCGGGCGAAGAGGCATTTCTCAGCTATTGGCAGCAGAACGGCGGGAACATACGGGAGTGGTTTGTGCGCGAGGAACTGGCACGGCAGATACGTTTCTATCGCGCGAATACCAATAAGAACGTGCGCGCGAAGCTAAACAAGCAGGGATATGACCTGCTTATTCCCGAGGATTACATTATGATTAAAAATGAAAAATTAAAAATTGAAAATGTCGAAGACTCGGTAGAGGTACTGTGGTGCTGCAACAACATAGGTCCGATGCGCAAAGATGTGGTGGTCTATAGTTATCCCTATACTTCGCAGGAGCAGTTTGGCATCGAGTCCCTCATCCTGATGCGTGACACAGTGTTAGGACGTATTGTGTCCGCACAGGTGGAAGGCAGCCATATGGGCACCGAGTTCAAGCATTTCCCTCCCGTGACACGCTCCGTGGCAGCGCTGCGTGACAGCACAGGCGGTTTCTATGGTATGGAGACACGCGGACTATGGAAGATCCTTGACGGAGAAGCGATGGGCGGACCGTTTGTGAGCCTGACAAGGCTGGACCAAGTGAACGGGCGCGTAGTGACAGCAGAAGCGTTCCTCTTTGCAGCCGGACAGAAGAAACGCAATGCCATGCGTCAGCAGGAGGCTATTCTCTACACGCTGCAAATGCCGCAGGACAAATAAGAAAGCCTCAGCCGCCCACATTCAGTTTCCTCCACCGATGCAAGCCATAGAGGCAGTTGGCGCACCAGAACATATATTGCGCCGCCATGCACCAGTCGCCTGCACGCACCCAGAGAATGACACTCAGCACGTCCACAGCGAGCCATATGAACCAGTGTTCGCGATAGACAAGAATCATCAGTACCTGCGCCACCAGCGCGGGTACTGTTGTAAAGGCGTCAAGATAAGGCTGCGTATCATCCGTCCATTGCGCCAGCCCCCATCCGGTGAGACAGGAGCCTGCCAGCACAGCAAGGACGATGACCGCCATCAGCCCCGGACGCAACTGACGCGTAGAGACGACAGAAGAGGTCCGGAGCCTCCTGCGCCATACATAGACGCCGTATATCATCGTCAGGAAATAATAGGCATTGATGGCTATCTCGCCGTAAAAACGCTGCGAGATACAGAGCCATGTGTATGTACCCACTTGCGCAAAGCCGAACAGGAACGTGAGGATGTTTCCCTGCGCCGTCAGACAGACCGAGCAGATGCCCAGACAACCGCTTATCAGACTGATAACCGAAGGTTGGGAATCAACCGTTGACAGATGACGGCTCAGCACAAACGTGACCACCTGAATAAGCAGTCCGAGAGCCAGAAAACTATAGTCGAAAATCTTGTTTCTCACTTCTTTTTCGGTGCTGCCTGTATCAGTTCCGCCGGTTTGGCTTTGGTCTGTTCTACGGCGTGGTAATCCCATTCCTGCTCAAAATCCCAGTTGGACTTGGTCTGTATCTTCTCCGGGAAATAGTACACTTTCTCCGGTTGCCTTTTCTCCTCCCACGAACCGGTGGTCCATCTGCCGTTACCATCGGTGTCCAGATACAGACGCATGTAATAGGTGTCGGGTTTGAGATGCTCGAAGAAAGTGCCGTCTTCCGCAGCCGGCAGTTCGCGCAGCACTTCGTCCTTGTTGCTGAGCAGCTGGATACGCGCCTGCGGTTCGAAGGGCACCAGTCGCACACGGAGCGTGGAATAGTCCTCCGTCTTCTTCAGTTGTAGCGGATAGATGGCGGAGATGTGCGTCACACCATACACATCATGCATGGCACCGCTGTCCAGATGCAGCTCATATTCACCACCGGGCTTGAGGTCCGCCAGCAACGACAACTGCATCGGCAGCGTGTCATAGGGCGCAAAGCTGAACGGCATAGGTTTGAGCACCGTATCGATGCGCTCATAGAGACGGATGGAGTCGGCAGCTATGGCGGCAAGCGGTGTGGAGACGGTCAGCCGAAGCGTGTCATAGACCTCAAAATCCTTGCGTGCATTGGTGCGTATGTCAAGCCGTCTGTTGCGGTTCTGCCGCTCTTGGTTCTCACGCGCCTTGGCTGTCATCTTCGGTTCGCGCCATAATGCCTGTATCGTATCCGTACACCACTCCAGCCTGTTGAGCGAATCAGTGCGGCGGTAACGCGTCTCGAAATAGAGCGAGTCCACCGAGATAGCACAGCTGTCCGTCAGCCATAGCTGCACGGTGTCGTAATGCGCGGAGTAATGCGCGATCCAAGCAAGGCTGTCCCGCAAGGGACGGAAGAGCGGCATACTGTCCGGCGGCGCGGAGAAAGAGACCGTCACCAGATGCTGTTTGTCGCGCACCGAACGCTGCAGATACAGTTTCTGCTGCTGCTCTTTGAACAGGAAAAGCGAAACCGTCTCCGAGTGGTGATGGCTATGGAGCGGCTGATGAATGCTGTCCGCAGGGATGCTGTCTGCATGCTGATGAAGGCTGTCCGCAGGTACAGTGTCTGCGGGGATGCTGTCATCGTGCGGATGGGTGACATCCGGATGCAGGATACTCACCGGCTCATCCATGAAAGCAAGCGCTTCTCCGTATGTCAGGCGGTAGTCGCGGCTCATGTCATCCACGGCGTAGAGGCGGTATCTGCCCGGATGGATATTCGCGATACGGTACCATCCGTCGGCATCGGTCTTGGCTATGCGGAGAAAGGGCTCGGAGGTGAAAACGCTGTCCGCCATATTGGAATGTATTCCCACGGTGATACCGCTCAACGGATTCAGGTTCTGGGCGTCATAGACCCGTCCGAGGGACTCCAGCGTGTCAATCTCAGGACCCGTAGAGAAACAGAAATAATAGCCTTTGAGCGGCACTTTCTCGCGGAAGTCACACACTGCGGAACCGAAATCAAGGGTATAGGTCGTGCTGTCGCGGAGGGAGTCCTGAAACTGCACGATCAGCCTTTTGCCCCGTGCTTTGACATCGGGCGGGTTCTGCTGCGGAGGCGACATCATCAGGTTGGTGCCGATATTGTCCAGCTGGATATATTCATCGAAAGTGACTTCGAGTTTCCTGTCATGAAAATTCACCGCTCCGTTCTCCGGATAGGAATGCAGTGGCACCGGCGGAATGGAATCTTTGGGACCGCCTTGTGGTCCTATGCCCCGGTTGGCGCAGGAAATCAGGACAGCCATGGACAATATGAACAGCCATTTACGCATAATTCTCATTTTTCGGGTACAAAGGTACTGCTTTTTTTTGACATATGCAAGACCAAGAAACAGAAAAATGGCTCAAAACGGTTCAAAAACGGCAATTGAAAAGCGAAAAAACGTGTTTTCTGGCTGTTTTTGCATATGCTGTATCTGACTGATTTTGTGTACATTGGAGCATAATATTTCGAACAAAGTCTAGGATTACCACGAGACGCCTTTAATGCATATCTTTAATGCCTTGGTAATACAGACAGGTGTTCCTGCGGAATGAGTCCTCCAATCTCCATTATCGGGCTGGATGTATCATCTCACCTCATTGCAGTTACCGACCGACGAGCAAGAGATGGGAGAACAATAAAACACCTAAAAATCGCCCATATGAAAACGAATTTTGCAAATAAATTTGCACATATCAGAAAAAAGCAGTACCTTTGCAGCGTCAAACAATAATGTTTGACAGAAAGGAGTATTATGTTAGGAGTATTATCTCCCAGAGAACCGCTGAATGGACGGTTTACGGATGAACTTCGTGGCATATTGTTTCGTCGGCAGTCCGGAAATCTTAGCGATGAGGACAAAGAACGCATAGCTTTTCAAAAGAGAGCAAGAAGAATCCAAATCGTGAAAGGTTTTTAACCATGCCGTATCAATACAAGCCACTAACTGACTTGAATGAGTTGGTTGATTTCCGTTGCGGCATCAAGAAAATGGATGATTTTATACGCAACGGGTTAGCGGATAGTGTGAATAATAACTATTGCCGCCCTTATGGTGTGTATGATGATTATGGTTCTCTGGTCGCTTTCTTTGCGGTAAGTTTTGATTGCCTTGAATTGAGTATTGACTTTAAGGAAGATTTGCGTGACGGTTATGCAGAAACAGAACTGCCCAAAATCTTTGGTAGTCCATATGGCGAAACATTCTTGAGCAAATTACATTACCCTGCTCTTGAAATAACTTATCTTGCAGTGAGAGAGGATAAGCAGCACATGGGAATAGGTGAAGCTTGCGTGGGTGTTATCATCGAAATGGCTAAAGAGCAGACCATAGCAGGCTGTATCTTCTTAACTGTTGACGCGTTGATTATTCCCGAATATTCTGCTGTCGGTTTCTATCGAAAGTGTCATTTCACTCAAGCTGAGGATAGAAAACCATATAAGGAAACGCTCAGGTTGTATTATGCTTTATAATTGTGCCACCATCAGCAGTGTACAACGCCGACTGTTGATAGAATAAAAAAGGAATTCTCTTCGCTTGCTCAACGGTGCTTACGAGCACGCTAACTAGAGCAAGAAAAAGACATAGAAAACAGCGCAAAGCGTTGCGCTAATTAATAATAACAAAGCATTACTATTATTTCGCGAGAACCGAAAGCGTCAGAAACTTAACGGAAATATCAAACCCGAAATAATATAAAGGCAGCATACTATAAGTATGCCTACCGAACTAGTAATAGGTGCTTACACGAATAGTGTGAGTTTCTTATAGTTCGGTATAGGCTTTTTTCTGACGCTGCCTTGGTCTCGCGATAAGAAACTCGCACTTTTTCTTATCGCAACGATTGATAGTTATGCGCAAACAAGTAATTAACTATCAATCATGCTATTTAATAGTTTAGAATTTGCATTCTTTTTGCCGATAGTGTTTCTGCTCTATTGGTTTCTGACGCCCTCCGGTGCAAACGGTCCGCGTTATTCGCTCTTTCATTATTGGCATGTGAGCGAACAAACGGCACTGCGTATCCAAAACGCCTTTGTCCTTATCGCCAGTTATGTTTTCTATGGCTGGTGGGACTGGAGGTTTCTGCTGCTGATTGCTTTCACGAGCTTCTGCTCATGGGGGAGCGGTATGCTAATCGGCAAATCCGTTTCATCCGCTCAATCTGTGGACGGTCATAAAAAAGCCAAAGCATGGATGATAGCCAACATCGTTTTGAACCTCGGTATTCTGGCGGTCTTCAAGTACTATGACTTCTTTGTCTCGGAGTTCGGGCAGTTATTTGGGATAAGCACGGATAGCCTGTTGCTGAAAATCATTCTGCCTGTCGGCATCTCGTTCTATACCTTCCAAGCCCTGAGTTATTCGATAGACGTGTATCGCCAAAAGATAGAACCAACCAAAGATATTATTGCCTTCTTTGCGTTCATTGCGTTCTTTCCGCAGTTAGTCGCCGGACCTATTGAACGAGCCACCAACCTTTTGCCCCAGTTCCTCAACAAACGCACGTTCTCTTACGACCAAGCGACAGACGGAATGCGACAGATATTATGGGGTTTGTTTAAGAAGATCGTGGTAGCCGATAACTGCGCGACCTACGTTGACCAAGTCTGGGCAACATACGACACCCAGACCGGCTCTACACTCCTGTTAGCAGCCATTCTCTTTACCTTCCAGATTTACGGTGATTTCTCAGGCTATAGTGATATAGCTATTGGGACTGCCAAACTCTTTGGCATCAAACTGATGCGCAACTTCAACAACCCTTATTTCTCGCGTGACATAGCGGAGTTCTGGCGCAGATGGCATATCTCCCTTACTACTTGGTTCCGTGACTACGTCTATATCCCTCTCGGTGGGTCCCGTCCTGAAGTACCAGCGCACATAAAGAACCCCGACCGTTACAAGAAATGGATCATAGCCCGTAACACCTTTGTCATCTTCCTTCTCTCCGGTTTCTGGCATGGCGCGAACTGGACCTTCATAGCTTGGGGTGCATACCACGCTTTGTTGTTCCTCCCTCTTATCCTCCTTGGCAAGAACCGCAAATACACCAACCAAGTTGCCGAAGGTCGTCTTTTACCCACATGGAAAGAGACATTCCAAATATTCTGTACATTTATGCTTGCTGTGTTGGGCTGGATTATTTTCAGAGCTCCAAGTATCAGTCAGGCATGGGAATATATATGCGGATTAGGTGCGACATCGCTATTCACTATGCCAATGATTATTGGCGGACTCAAACGAACGCTTTTCTTCATTGTAATAATGCTTATTGTAGAATGGTTTGACAGAGACAAAGAACATCCTTTCTGCCTTTCTCATATTCCACAATGGGCACGAATCGGCGTTATTTATATACTCGTCCTCTGTATGCTTGAATTTGCTGGTAATAGTCAATCATTTATCTATTTTCAATTCTAATCAACATGAAAAGATTTCTTATAACAATAACTATCAGTATAACGATTCCATTAGTAATTTTGGTATCCATATATTTATGGACTGACCCGTTCCGTTGCCTCCATACTTTTGATATAAATGATGTGGATGTAACAAATCGTGAGTATCTTTCCACGGAATTATTTCTTCGCAACAATCCCGTTTATCACTACAATTCTTTCATTTTTAGTAGTTCACGTGGTGGCGGCATGAATACTTATCAATGGGAAACTTATTTGCCCGAAGGTGCTCAGCCTTTTTTATTCCAAGCGTGGAGCGAAAGTTTAACGGGTATTGAACTAAAGATGAATTATCTTAACGAGCATGATATTCCTATTAACAACGCTTTAATAATGTTCGACATTCCGGGAACATTTAGTAGCAACCAATTACCGAAAGAAGCTTTGTCCATGAAGCATTACATATTCACAGGGCACACAAAATTCACATATAATGCTTATCAATTCTTTAACTTTGTACAAAAACCGTCATTATGGCGTAAGAGTATTAAATATAGATTACACCATGTGAAAGAAACATGTTGTTCTGATACCATAACAAACGATTGGGATAATACTTGCGCTTTGAATTACAAGGAGTTACCGGCACAAGATAGTTTGAAACACTGTACGGAAATGACGCGCACTACTTTCTTCTCAACGATAGAACATTCTGGGTACAAAGTATCTGTCTCAAAGCCTGTTATTACTCAACAATTTGAGAAACAACTACTACATATGCGAGCAATATTGAACGAGAAGGAGACAGATTATCATATCATTCTTTCACCCGGCTACTGCTACACAAATCCGGAGGTTAATCCACATGATCTGAAACTGTTGCAGGAAATCTTCGGTTCGTCTCGTGTGCATAATTATACAGGAAAGAACGAATTGACAGAGGACTACAACAATTATTCCGATCCCGGGCATTTCGGCTTGCGGGTAGGATTTCTAATAATTGAAGATATATACAAGAAGAAGTAGCCATATTTCGTATTTCTCTTTCTTCCTTTCGCTCGTCATACATTCGAAGCCCACCGCGCAAACGCAAAAACTGTATATGCATAGTTTACGGGGTTTGCTACTTCTTATTCTTTGCATGGCTTTTTCATTGTTGAACATACATTTTTGCGTGAGAATTGCTCCGCAATAATCGACAGAACGAAGTGGTGGAGAATCTGTGAACCTAAGAATCTTAACAATTGACTTTTTTGTGCTATGTATGGTAGTGGCACGAGAGTGGCTTGAGAGTGGAATAGCGAGTACGGATTAGACGGAAGGTGAAGGCGGATTAGAGGGAGGTAGACGGCTTTCAGTCGGCACAGAGATGAAAAAAGCGGCTCACCGACGTGAGCCGCCTATAGACGAAAGCAGAAAAGACCGCTTTATTCAAAACAGAAAGCGGATTAACAGCTCACGAACTGGCGGAGGAAACGGACATCGTTCTCGGAGAAGAGACGGAGGTCCTTGACGCGGTATTTGAGATTGGTGATACGCTCGACTCCCATGCCAAAAGCATAACCGGAATAGACCTTGCTGTCAATGCCGCACGCCTCCAGCACGTTCGGGTCCACCATTCCGCATCCGAGAATCTCCACCCATCCGGTGCCTTTGCAGAACGAACAGCCTTTTCCGCCGCAGATATTGCAACTGATATCCATCTCGGCACTCGGCTCCGTGAAGGGGAAATAGGAGGGGCGGAGACGTATCTTGGTGTCAGCGCCGAACATCTCCTTGGAGAAATACAGGAGCGCTTCGCGGAGGTCCGCATAGCTGACATTCTTGTCGATATAGAGTCCCTCCACCTGATGGAAGAAACAGTGTGCCCGCGCAGAGACGGCTTCGTTACGATAGACACGTCCGGGACAGAGGACGCGGATAGGCGGTTTCTGGGTGGTCATGACGCGCGTCTGTACGGATGAGGTATGCGAACGAAGCAGCACATCGGTAGGCTTCTGCACGCCTATCTCTTTCTCCACGAAGAACGTATCCTGCATGTCGCGTGCCGGGTGTTCGGGAGGAAAATTGAGCATGCCATAGACATGTCTGTCATCCTCCACCTCCGGTCCTTCAGCCACAGTGAACCCGATGCGCGAGAAGATATCCACTATCTCTTCACGCACGAGGGAGAGCGGATGTCGCGTCCCCAGAGCAATAGGATCGGGCGTACGCGTGAGGTCATTTACCATTTGGTCATTTACCATTTGGTCATTTATTTTCTCACGCATGCTGTTGATGCGGTTCTCCGTCTCCTGACGAAGCTGGTTGAGCATCTGCCCCAGTTCGCGTTTCTGGTCGGAAGGAACGGTGCGGAACTCATTGAAAAGCGAAGTAATCTCGCCTTTCTTACTGAGATATTTGATACGCAACGCTTCCAGCTCCTCCATATTGGAAGCCGACATCTTGTCCACCTGATCCAGCAAGGATTGTATAGTTTCTTTCAATGCCATAATATGATGTACGATTTACGGATTTACGATGTACGATTTATTTATTCGATATACGATTCTTCAAAAAATCGTGCAAAATTACAAAAATATTTTGACATGTGCAAAAAAAATAGTAATTTTGTGCGCAATTTTGTGTGCATGCATAGGATGGTCAGTATCATTATCCCGATATACAACGCCTCGTTTTATCTGCCGGCGTGTCTCCTCTCGCTGCAGAGCCAGCGTAGTCCGGAGCCGCTGGAGTTCATCCTTGTGGATGACGGTTCGACGGACGGGAGTCTCTCCATCGCCCGTTCGGCAGCGGCATCCGACCCGCGCATCACAGTGATAGCACAGCCTCACGCAGGGCAGTCGGCAGCACGGAACAGAGGAATGGAGGCGGCGAAAGGCGGATATATCGCTTTTGTCGATGCCGACGACCGTCTGGAGCCGGAATGGACAGCCCGGCATCTGTCCGCCATCGAAGGAGCGGACTATGTGCAGAGCGGATACAAGAGAATTGACAGTCAAAAGTCGAAAGACCGCTGCGCTCAAAGTAGCAAGACCGCTGCGTTCAAAGCAGAAATACCTGCAAAACGTCCCAAGAACCGGTACCAGTTCACCTCGCCGTGCATGCGGCTGTACCGGCGGGAAGCGATAGAAGGGATGCGGTTTGAGGAAGGGATGATTTATGAGGATGTCATCTGGTCAGTGGACCTGTGGCTGCGGAAGCTGCGGTGCCGCCTGACAGACAACACCGGCTATCTATACACCTTCAACCCCACAAGCACGACCTCCCGCCCCCACCCTGACGCACGACGGGTGGTGTTTCAGAAACTGCGGGAGAGAGCCGCCCACGCGTCCCTGCGGGGAAGATGCATCATCTTATACACCATACTCCGTTTGAAAATCCATTTTTTGAGACAATGAAAAAAATACTTCTCTTGCTTGTACTCGGTACACTATCCCTGCACGGTTTTGCAGGAACATATTTTGCCTCCCCGAAGGGCGGAGGCGACGGTCTGTCGTATGGTTCGCCTGCCACGTTTGCGGAGGGCGTGAAGCTGCTTGCAGCAGGAGGCGACACCCTGTATCTGCTGGGCGGCACCTATGAGTTCACGGACAAGTTCAGCCTCAACAAACAGGGTTCGGCGTCCAAGCGCATCGTCATCTCCGGCTACGGGCAGGAGAAAGTGCTGCTGGATTTCCACCGCGTGCCGTACGGCACCCGCGGACTGACCATCCATGCCAACTCGGTCTATATCCATGTCAGGGACCTTGCTATCGCATGGTCGGGCAAGAACAACCTGTACTGCGAGGGCAGCTACTGTCTCTTCGAGCGGCTGGACATCTACGGCTCCGCCGACACGGGCTGCCAGATGAAGAAAGGCGGCAACAACGTCATCCTGAACGTGGACAGCCATGACAATTTCGACTACCAGACGATGAGCGGCAACACCGCCAACTTCGGCGGTAACGCGGACGGCTTCGCGGACAAGCAGTTCACCGGTGCAGGCAATCATTATATCGGCTGCCGTGCATGGAACAACAGCGACGACGGCTGGGATTTCTTCCAGCGCGTGAGCACATCGCAGACGGTGATAGAGAACTGCGTGTGCTACCGCAACGGTGCGCCGTCCTATGACATGCGCCGTAACCCGCGTGTGGAGACCGACAAGGCGTGGTTCGACGCACGCGTGGGCACACAGGTCATTGACCGGTACGGCAACACGGTGACCATCTCGCTGGAGCAGTATCCCTGTCAGGGCAACGGCAACGGATTCAAGATGGGCGGCAACTTCACCAACCATAACCTCCTTATCCACCACTGCCTTGCCGTGGGCAACTACGCGCGCGGGTTCGACCAGAACAACAACGACGGACCCATGTTAGTGTATAACTGCACGGCGTACGACAACTATGTCAACTACGGTTTCACCACCAAATACGGCGTGGTGACTTTCCATAACTGCATCAGTTTCAAGCCGCAGAACGCCGACAGCTACAAGGCGCAGAACGTGGCGGCGGACGACCATAACAGCTGGTCGGACGGGTTCGGCGTGTCCAAGGCGGATTTCCGTTCGCTGGACACGACGCAGATACTCGGTCCGCGTGCCGGAGACGGTTCGCTGGCAGAGGGTTCGTGTCTGCGGTTAGTGAGCGGCTCGGCGCTCATCGATACAGGCGTAGAGGTCGGGCTGGGCTATAACGGCACAGCGCCGGACTTGGGCTGCTATGAGACGGACGGCGAGCACCATGACCCGGACCCGGAGCCGGAACCCGAACCGCAGCCGGAGGGGACGCATGCCGTGGCGTATGTGACGCTCCTCGGCGCCGCCGAGGACAAGCCGCTGCTGGCACACCTGCGGGGCAACGACTCCCTCTGGATAGAGCAGACCGACGCCACCGACCCGTCCGTGGACTACAGCCGCTACGAGGTCGTCGTGATTGCCTCCAAGCCCTCGTCGTCCGCAGCCGGTTTCGCGGCTCTCAAGGGCATAGGCAAACCGGTCCTGCTGCTCAAGCCGTGGCTGCTGAAAGCGAGTGTCTGGAACTGGGGCACCGCCGTCAACACGCAGGACTTGGGCATCGCCGTGAGTGTTCCCGGGCACCCGGTCTTCCGGGGACTGAGCCTGACGGACGGCACGCTGCCGCTCTTCACCGCCTGCTCCACCAACGCCGTGACAGCCATCAGCGAATGGACCGCCACGGAGGGGGTGGACATCCTTGCCTCGCCGCTCTCGCTGCCCGGTGCCGCCTGCGTGGCGGAACTGCCTGCCGGAACCGACTGCAACGGCACCGTGCTGACGCATAAGATGCTGATGACAGGCGTGTCGGAGTATTCGATGAAAGACCTCAGCACAGACGGCAAACAGCTTATTGAGAACGCCATCCTCTATCTCTTGGGCATCGACATCCCGACGGGGACGGAAGAGGCAGGCACACAACCATCCGCAAACAGAACAAAAAAATTCATACAAAATGGAAACATCTATCTTCAAGTCGGCGCGCAGGTCTTTGACTGCACTGGCCGCCGTATTCGTTAGCAGCCTCGTCTTCGGCGGCGAGGCGCAGTATCAGGACATCCGCTATATGCTGGACGAGACCCATCTGACCGCCGAAGTGATTCAGAACCCGAAGATGAGCGGCGAGCTTGTGCTGCCTGCGGAAATCAAAGTGGGTCAGAACACCTACCGCGTGACCTCCATCGGCGACAAGGCGTTCAAGGGCAGCAAAGGGCTGACCTCCATCGTCCTGCCCAAGACCATCGAGCGCGTCTGGCGTTCGGCGTTCGAGGGGACAGGCATCATGACCAACAAAGCCAACTGGAAGAACGGCTATCTGATGATTGACAGCGTGCTTATCGCTACCGACAAGAGTATCAAACCGCGTTTCGTGGTGCCAGCCGGCACACGCGTCATCGCTGCCGGTGCCTTCATGGGCAACAAGACCGTGGAGCGCGTGGACCTGCCCAAAAGCGTCACGCGTATCGACCATGAGACCTTCAAGGACTGCAAGAACCTGCAGAAAGTGGATATCGAGGATAACATCACCTCCATCGGCGAGGAAGCCTTCGCCGGATGCGGAATAGCGAACAACAAAAACAAATGGCGCAAAGGGGCGCTTATCATCGACAACTGTCTGGTGGCTACCAACGACGAGCTGCCTGCCAAATATGTCTATAAGGGCAAGAAACCGCTGCGTATGATAGCCGAGCGCGCCTTCGCCAACCGCAAGAACCTCAAGTCCGTCACCATCCCTGACGGGCACACGCTCATCCCCGTGGCGGCGTTCTACCAGTGCGAGAACCTGACGACGGTCATCATCCCGGAGAGCGTCCGCGAGGTGGGTAACTTCGCTTTCTACGGCTGCGGGATGCTCAAGAACGCCATGCTGCCCAAGGACCTCAAAGCCCTTGGCGCCGGTGCTTTCTACGGCTGCGGCAACCTGCGCGAGCAGGTGCTGAGCGACAGTATCGAAGTCATCGAACGGGCTACGTTCTTCAACTGCCATAACATCAAACACCTCACCCTGCCCGCCCGTCTGAGACGTATCGACGACGGCGCTTTTGCCGGTTGCTCGAAGCTGGAGGAGCTGGAGCTGCCGCGTACACTAGTCCATCTGGGCGACCAAGCGTTTGCCGGCTGCGCCACGCTGCGTACGATGGCTGTCCCGTCAGGCATCGCTTCGCTGCCCAAAGAGGTCTTCACCGGCTGCACGCGGCTCTACCGTGTGGACCTGCCGGACGGACTCTATGCCATCGGCGACGGAGCCTTTGACGGATGCTTGGCGCTGGAGCGGATTGCTATCCCGATGAACACTTTCCGTATCGGCGTGCGTGCGTTCCATAACTGCCAGCACCTGCGCGGCATCGTCCTCGTGGACCATATCCATATGATTGAGGAGGGCGCTTTCATGGAATGCAAAATGCTGGAAGAGGTGGTGCTGCCGGCTTCGCTCAAAGAGTTAGGCAAGAGCGCTTTCGCCCAATGCGTCAACCTGAAGAAAGTGCAGCTCAACGAGCCGCTCAAATCTATCGGCGATGCTGCGTTCAGCAACTGTCTGGCGCTGCGCGAGGTGCAATGGACGGACTCGCTGCGGTACGTGGGTGCGGAAGCGTTCATCAACTGCAAGAACCTGTTCGAGCCTGTCCTCTCGCCGCTGGTGGATGTCGGCAAGAACGCCTTCAAAGGCTGCAAGCAGTAAAAAAAACGCTCCAAGTGAGCGTTTTTTTATTGTCTCCATTGTTGTTAATTCTTATCTCCTTTGGAGAACAATCTATGGTTGGCGGACCCATTCGCCAAGCACCCTGTAGAGTGGTAACGCAATGGTACCGGAATAGTATTTCAGGAGGAGGGTATCAGGAAGTCATTACATGGTCATTGGGAGAACTGATAAAAAATCTGTGGACTGGTAAAATAATTTTTCTTTAATTTTTGGTAATTTTTGACCGATTTATAACACGCTTGTTTATAGCGTTTTATAGGACCTTCTCGTATGCGTTACATAGGAGTCCCGAAGGAATGTCCTATGCAAGTGCTATACAATACGGGTATTGTCAGGAGTGGAGTATGAGTTTTAGCGGTTACTCTTTTCGGTCTTTTCAAAAATGAGTACTCATCTTGTTTGTTGGTTTAAACTGATGAAACCAATTACGAGCAAAGAAAGAAGCTATTCGTAATACTCAATGATACGCTCAGTGACAGAGCCAATCCAGCCCCATAATGAATGGGAATTCATTGACCCTTCCCGTTTGAGCCAATTGCCGTATTTGTCGTATTCCAAATATCGTGTCTTAGATTCTTTGGCAATAACTTCTTCTACTAATTGTCCGGCTTCATTAACGGTTCCTTTTGCCGTAACTTTCCTTCCGTTCGATTTAGTAATCTGTTTTGTGTAATTTCCATCAGGCATGTATGAGATAGTATATCGTTCGCCTGTTTTGACATTGCTTTCCTCTACAATACGTCCTATAGAGTCATATGCGTATGTCTTTTCCAACAATGGTGTTCTTTCCCCATAATTACTTGCATACTTTGCGATGAGGTATCCTTGCGTGTCATAAACTAATGAGTCTACGTTTGTCAGGGTGGTTTTCCAATAGAAGAATTTCATTATTTCCCGACCTTCGGAATCAAAGAAAATCTTTTCAAAATGATCATCGGCTTTTCCGTCATTACTATAATAATGGTAGTGTACGCATGAGTTATCGCGGTATCGGTATATTCCGTCTATCACCTCTTTCTCTCCCCTGAGGACTCCTGTTTTAGTAATTCTACCCAATGTGTCGAAATATGCCGTTGTTGTCACTACGTCTGACGGATCATGCGTCTGAGTAATAGTGATAGTTACTTTTTTTACAGGTCCTGTAACTGTGCCCCCGCTAATCGAGAGGTTTCCGTCTGTAAATTGTGCCGAGAGAGTTTCCGAAAGGAAGAAACTCACTAACAATAATGTGATTTGCTTTTTCATAATTCTTATCTTTTAAATTAAATCAAATCCAAACACAAAATGGCTGATGAGACATATTATGCCGAACACTATCGCCCATATAGTGGAGATAATAAGAAGGGTAATATAGCCGTGCGTCAGATATTCATATTTGTCTTCAAATGACCAGACCAAAAAGTAAGCGGGTATCAGATGTAAAACAGATACTATCCAGAACCTTGTTGTTAGCACTTGGTCCCATGATACTTCTTTTCTAACCTTGTATTCGTATGCCAATACTGCTGCCCCTATTGCAGTAAAAATAACCGTTTTAATGATTCTTTTTAGATATAGATTCATAATCTATACATCATTTTCTATAGTAGAGAAGCCGATAGCCAGTATGGTACCAACATTTTACAAATTTGCCTGCAAAGGTACAACTTTTTTCTGAAATACACAAGAGTCCGAATCACTTATATATATTTTTATCTCGCATAAAAGGTACATAATGTGGTTCATAGTACTCGTAGTCCAGACAGGTGCGCAGTTCGGTATTCGGGCGGACGATGCCGTTGGCTACCGCCACATGTGCCGGATGAACGGCATAGCCTGCCAGCGACTCCGGCGAGTCCAGCGTGCAGTCCAGCATGATGTCCGCATTGCTGCTCTCCAGACGACCGTCTGTCTGCACATGGATATCCAGCAGACCGGGTACCTGACCCTGCAAGCCCTCCAGACCTTGTTTGATGGCGAGTGCCGCCGCTTGTTTTTCCGACGCGCCCAGCTCCGAGCGCAGTTTCCAAAGAATGATATGCTTTACCATAGAATTACGAATTAAAAATTACGAATTAAAAATTACGAATTAGTGAATATCTGTTATTTTCTTGCCGTATAGATTGTGGCGATGCCGAAAGTGAGGGGTTCAAAATGCCCGTCCTGAAAACCGGCGTCATGCAGATGCTGCACGAACTCTCCGCCCCAGCAGAAGGACTTGACGCTGCGGTTGAGGTAGGTATATGCCGTCTTGTCGCGGCTCACCACCCTGCCTATCCACGGCAGCAGATGCGAGAAATAGAAGTCATACAGCCCGCGCACCAAACGGTTGGAGGGATAGGAGAACTCCAAGACCGTCACTTGTCCGCCGGGTCTGAGCACACGGTGCATCTCCCTCAGCCCCTCGTCCAGCCGGCTGAAGTTACGGCAGCCGAAAGCGCAGGTGACGCCGTCGAAGGTGTTGTCCTCAAACGGCATCTGCTGGGCGTTGGCGTGCATGAAACGCACCTTCAGCCCTTGCTCCGCACATTTGCGCGCACCTATCTGCATCATCCCGTCGGAGAGGTCGATGCCTGTCACCTCCTGCACCTTGCCGCTGCGCAGCATGGCGATAGCCAAGTCGGCTGTACCGACCGCCACATCCAGCACATGCGCTGCCGGAGCCATCCGACGGACGGTCGTGCGCCGCCATATACGGTCGATATTCAGCGACAGCATATGGTTCAGACCGTCGTAGGTTGCCGATATACGGTCGAACAGTGCGCCTATTTGTTGTTTTTCTTCCATATGCAATCAGTTTTTCTCAAAAGCCGAGCGCCGGAAAACAGCCGTCATGTCCTGCCACTCGTCCCCTGACCGTTTATAAAAACGCTGGTTGGTCGTCGGTGATTTCAGTCCGCCGAGAGCCTCCACATACGGCCCGAACTTGACGTAGTCGAACGTCGAGAGTGGAAAGTCAAAAGAAGTTTGGGTGTTGAACGTCTCCGGTGTCAAAGGTCTTCCTGAGTACCAAGCCACCTTCAGGGACGATGGACGATGGCCAATGGACGATGGACAGTTCTTGACATACTCCGCCCAATGCGCCACTTCTCCGGGTGCTTGGTCGCCGCCCATGAACGCCACGCAGGTAATCATAGTGCCGTACCGCTCGACCAGTCCGTCCAGCAGCGCCTCGTCCAGCTCCTCGCCGGTGTCTTCCCACAGATGCGGACTGTGACACCCCTTGCAATGACAAGGACACCCGGAGAGGTTGAGCGCAAGTGTCACCTCCCCGGGAATCTCTTGGAATACGATGTCAAACGATGCTACACGCATCATAATCACGAATTAAGATTACGGATTAACATTTCGGAGCTTTGGTTTTCTCGGCGTAATAACGCTGAGCCGCCTCTTTCTGGCGTGCCTCCGAGAAGTTCGACACACGTTTCATGTAACCGATGACGCGCGTCAGGTAGTCCACGTTCTTCGAATGGCAATGCGGGCACTCCTTCAGGTAGCGTTTGTCGATATGGCCGCAGTCGTTGCAGATCGTATTCGGGATGTTGAAGGTGAAGTAGTTGCAACCCTCGATGGCAGCCACGCGCAGCAGCTGGCGGTACTGCTCTTGGCTCAGGTGCTCCTCCAAGTTGCAGTGCAGCGCCGAACCGCCCGTCAGGTGCTCGATATACTTGCGGCCGTGCAGACGGAAGCGGTCGAGCACGTTCAGGCTCTTGTCTTCCACCACATAGAAATAGCTGTTGTAGCAGTCACGCGGTACTACATAACCGTCCTCACGGTCCCATTTGGCGTGCTTGACACCCACATTCTCTGCAGGAATCATCTCGCAGTTGAACATCACGTCTTTCGAGCGGTACTCTTTGTTCTTCTTCTCGATGATACCTAACAGCTCCTGCACGAAATGCGCATATTCCGGTGTGTCTTTGATCTCCAGTCCGAGGAACTCTGCCGCCTCCACCAGACCGTTCACACCGATGGTCAGGTACTGGCGTCCGATGTTGATATATCCGGCGTCGAAGAGCGGCAGCATGCCTTTCTCCTGCAGGGCTTTGAGGTTCTCGTTGTATGCCAGTTGCACCTTGTGCATCAGGTCCACCACATCCTCCACATAAGACTGGTACGGGATGTTGTTACGCACGGCGTACTGGATGGCGCGGTTGAGGTTGATGGTCAGCACGGATTTCGAGCCCGTGGAGATTCCGCCCGCACCCAAGGTGTAGCTGAAGCTGTTGTCCGTGATGGCGTTGCGCAGACGGCAGCAGCTGGACAGAGAGTCGGCGTTGTCGCTCACATACGTGAAGAACGAGTGACCCTTCGCGTACATCTCCGCTGTGAAATCGCCGTACTCCTTGTCTTTGATGTCGCCGTTCTCCGCCAACAGAGCCATCGTCTCTACCGGGAAGGTGAGGACGGTGCGGGTGCGCTCCTCGTTGAACCAGTTCATGAAACGGCGCTGCAGCCAGTCAAGGCTCTCCCAGTGAGGTGCCTCGCCGTTCGGGAAACGGAAGTTCTCGAACAGGCTCTGGAAATAGTAGCGGTCATAGTAACTGATGTTCCAGAACACGGACTGGAAGTTACGTGCGCCGGACGGCTGGTTGAGGCTATAGACCACCTGCTGGAAGCAGTCGCAGATGACGCGGTCTATCGTACGGTGCTTGAGACTCAGGTCCACCACCTCGTCGGCGCGTTTGTAGTAGTCCTCGCCGTATTCCTGCTCGATGAAATAGTTCATGTACATAAGGAACTCGGGCGTGGCGCACGCGCCTGAGAGCATCGACGACACCATGAACACCATGTTGATGAACCCGCCGCAGAACGACTTCAGGTTCTTCGGAGGAGTGGCATTGCCGCCGATACTCTTCGTGCCGCCAATCAGCCACGGATACATCGTGATGGAGGCGCAGTAGTTGGCAAGGTTCGTCTCGTCGTTCTTGTAGATGAAATGCTGGTTGAGCAGACTCATGTACCTGTCGCTCAGCTCTTTGCCGTACATCTGTTTGATACGCTCGGTCAGCAGACGGCGGTTCAGACGGATGAAGCCCTGCTTCGGCAGCTCGCCGATGAGCGTGGCGATGTTCTTGTGCTCCACGTTAGCGTTGGCGTCGAACTTGCTGCCCTCAGCCGCGTTGCTCGCCTGCACGTAGTTCATCATGAAATCCAGACGCTGCTGCGTCTCGCGGTCCTCCGTATGACCCTGACGGTAGAGGATGAACGCTTTGGCTACTTGGTAATAGCCCTCTGTCATCAGCGCTACCTCCACTTGGTTCTGGATCTCCTCGACCGTCAGTCCGTTATGCACACGCAGATGCGAGAGGATGGCACCCAAGGTCTCCTCCGTCGCAAATGCACCTACTGCCAAGAACGCCTTCGAGATGGCACTCTTGATTTTGTCAATGGTAAAAAGCTCTTTCTTACCGTCACGTTTGATAATGTATGTTTCCATAATATAGTAATAAAATAATCGTTCTTTCTTCTCAAGCGAAATCGGCTGCAAAGGTACAATATATTTTTGAATTGTGCAAATTTTTCGACAAGAAAATTTCATAAAAATTCACAAAGTTATCCAAAACAAAAACGCTTTTATCTATATATCAGCGTTTTATGATTTTTGTAAACACAAAAAGTTTTCCAAAACATAAAATTGTTAACAACCCATCGTTCCTCAAAACAGAAAACTTATTCCACCCGTCTGTTTCTCGCACAAGAGACCTCGCATCACCTTGAAACGCAAACCCGAACCATGTTTTTCATTCACCTTTCCGACCCTTCTCTGGCGGAAAAAAAGCGCGTTATTAGCGCGTTATTTCTGATACGCTAAAGGTCTTCCGCTTAACTTTTGCACACATTTTTGCGCTTTTTCTTGCATATGTCAGTTTTTTTTCGTACCTTTGCGCCCGATTTTAATATGGCATAGTGCGCACGTGTATATAAACGACCTGCAAATACTCTTTGCCCGACACCCTGAAAACGGTTTGATACAACGGGAGTTGGAGAAACGGAAGGAGAACCATCTCCTTTTGTCAGGCTTGCGCGCGTCCGCACGTGCCTTCGCGCTGAGCACGCTTGACAAGTTCCCGCTCTTCGTCATCATGGACAATCCGGAGGCGGCGCAGTATCTCTTCGGCGACCTGAAGACGCTCGGTTCCAACGTGCTGTTCTTCCCCTCCGCGCAGAAGAGGCGCACCACGGACGAGGCGATGATGATTCAGCGCACAGAGACACTGATGGCTATCAGCCAACAGCAGGAGACATCAGGCAGGTGCCCTGTGATTGTCACCTACCCGGAAGCCATCGCTGAACCGGTGATGCAGAAAGAGGACCTCACCTCCGTCAGTTTCCGCCTCAAACAGGGCGAAGAGATACAGCAATCCGCCCTCAGCCGTCAGTTATCGGAATTAGGCTTCGAGCATGTGGATTTCGTCTTCCAGCCCGGGCAATATGCCATCCGTGGAAGCATCGTGGACATTTACAGTTACAGCCACGACAACCCCTTCCGTATCGATTTCTTCGGCGACGAGATAGACAGTATCCGCGAGTTCGACATAGAGGACCAGCTGAGCAAGAACCGCATCGAGGAAGCGACTATCACCTGCACGAAAGGACAGGACACCGGCTCCGAAGGAAATATCGTCGATTATCTGGGCGATGATGTCGTCTGGGTGAGCAACGACTGGACCGTTGTCCGCTTCCGGCTGGAGGGTTTGGGAGCCGAGGGCGCCCTGACGCCGATTGAACACCGGCGCACCATAGAGATCGCGGACAAGAGCACCTTCCCCGCGCACGGCAGGATATGCTTCGACACGATGCCGCAACCCCTCTTCCACAAGCAGTTCGACCTGCTGGCGGAAGACCTGCGCAGGCATGCCGAAGAGGGATATAAGATATACATCCTCGCCGAGCAGCAGAAACAGCTCGACCGCCTGCAGGCGATTATGGAAAACCTCTCCCCGAGCGAGGCGGAAGGGGAAACAAGGGCGGCTTTCATCCCCGTCAACGCCACCATCCACGAGGGTTTCGAGGACCGCGAACTGAAGATTTGCTGTTACACCGACCATCAGATTTTCGAGCGTTACCACCGTGTGACCTTCTCCAGCGAGAATGCGCGGAGAGGCAAGGCAATCATCACCCTTCGCGAGATAAACCAGTTGCAGATAGGCGATTATGTCGTACACTCCGACCACGGAATAGCCAAGTTCGGCGGACTCGTCACCACCCCTGTCAACGGACGTCCTCAGGAGATGATCAAACTCAACTACCGCGACGGCGCCAACGTCTTTGTCAGCATCCATAACCTCCACCGCATCAGCAAATACAAAGGCAGAGAGGGCAGCGAACCCACGATAGCACGTCTCGGCAGCGGCGCATGGGAGCGCCTCAAAGAACGGACCAAGGACAAGGTCAAGGAGATAGCCCGCGACCTCATCCGTCTCTACGCCACACGCAAACAACAGAAAGGCTTCGCTTTCTCTCCTGACGGATACATGCAGCATGAGCTGGAGGCGTCCTTCTTCTACGAGGACACGCCCGACCAAGCCAAAGCCACGGCGGATGTCAAACGCGATATGGAGAGCCCGATGCCGATGGACAGGCTCGTCTGCGGCGATGTGGGCTTCGGCAAGACGGAAGTAGCCATGCGCGCTGCCTTCAAAGCCGCCACGGACGGCAAACAGGTAGCGGTCTTGGTGCCGACAACGGTACTCGCACTCCAGCATTACAACACCTTCCGCGAGCGCATGAAAGAGCTGCCCGTGCGTATCGAATACCTCAGCCGGCTCAAGACAGCCAAAGAGACCAAGGAACTGCTTGCGGACTTGGAGACGGGCAAGATAGACATTCTCATCGGCACGCACAAACTCATCGGCAAGACGGTCAAATGGCACGACCTTGGTCTGCTCATCATTGACGAGGAACAGAAATTCGGCGTGGTGGCAAAAGAGAAACTCAAGAGCCTGCGCACGAATATCGACGTGCTGACCCTGACCGCCACACCTATCCCGCGAACACTGCAGTTCTCGCTGCTCGGAGCACGCGACCTGAGCGTCATGACGACACCGCCACCGAACCGTTATCCCGTGCAGACGGAACTGATAACCATTGACGACGAGGACCTGATAAAAGAGGCGATAGACCTTGAGATGGAGCGCAACGGACAAGTCTTCATCGTCAACAACCGCATAGAGATGCTGCCTCGTATCGAACGGCGCATCCACAAGCTGTGCCCCGAAGCGCGTATCGTCACAGCACACGGGCAACTGCCCGCCAACGAGATGGAGGAGAGGCTGGAAGCTTTCATCAACTATGATTACGACATCCTTCTCTCCACCACCATCATCGAGTCCGGCGTGGATATACCGAACGTCAACACCATCCTCATCTTCTCCGCCCACCAGTACGGTCTGGCGGACCTGCACCAGTTGCGCGGACGCGTGGGCAGAAGCAACAGGAAAGCCTATTGTTACCTCATCGCGCCGGACCGCGAGCTGCTGACAGAGGATGCACGCAGGCGCTTGGAAGCCCTGAGCACCTTTGCCGAATTAGGAGCCGGTTTCAACCTCGCCATGCAGGATCTTGACATACGCGGAGCGGGTAACATGCTCGGCTCCGAGCAGTCCGGCTTCATCGCCGACTTGGGCTACGAGACCTACCAGCGCATCCTCGCCGAAGCCATGGAGGAGTTGAAAGACGAGATGGGTCTGGACGCCGGCACTGCCTCCGATATGGTAAATGGTACATGGACCAATGAGAAAATGAACTGGTGTTCCGACAGCCAGCTGGAGACGGACCTGCCGGCTTGTTTCCCGACCGACTATATCGAGAATATCAGCGAGCGTATCACCCTCTACCGCGAACTGGACAGCCTGCACAGCGAACAACAGATGACCGATTTCAAGAAACGGCTCATCGACCGTTTCGGAGCACTGCCCGAACCGGCAGAAGAACTGCTCTCTGTGGTCAGACTAAGATGGATATGCTGCCGCTTGGGCGTTGAGAAGATTCTGCTCAAAGGCGAACATATGACGATGTTCCTTGTCCAGAACAGAGACGCATACTGGCAGTCCGAAGCGTTCGGGAATATCATCCAATACGCCGTCACTCGTCCGGAGCGATGCTCCCTGCATGAGGAGACCGACAAGAAGGGAATCAAAACCGGCAGACGTTATGTGACTATCACGAATGTCAAAACCATTGCCGGTGCCATCAACCTGCTGTCGAAGATAGACAGAGGGGAATTGAAAGTTGAAAGTTGAAAGTTGAAA
>JAFSLP010000012.1 GCA_017448345.1 Paludibacteraceae bacterium
AGCAGGGGTCCCCAGCGTAAACCGAACGAAGTGTTTGCGATGGGGAGGGCGTAGCGTAAGGCGAGTTTCCATTGAGCGGCAGAGCCGCGAGTCGTAACGAGCCTTAACGCAAGCGTGCACCGCTCCTAAAGCACTCAAAGGGTTTTATTGGTTTTTGTTTAGTGGACAGTAGTGTTTATCTTTGTTTTTTCTTAAAATTATCGCAACGCTACTTATTTTTGATAATTTTGGACGAACCGTCAACTCTCCGCCGGATTTCCGTCGAAACGGCTACCCTTGCGCTACCCGGAGCGTCCTCCCGATGAAACGGGAGGAGCGGCCTCTGCCTAGAAGGGCTACTCTTGCGCTACCCTTGCGCTACCCTTGACGTTCCCCTTTGTACATTGTCCCTCGTCCTTTTGCGCACCGCAAAAAAGCGTCCCGAATAGCGTTTTTTAATGCTTTTTAATGAATTTTTAATTTTTAATTTTGAATTATGAATTTTTTGTTGTACCTTTGTAGCCGATTTTAAAAACAGGCTGCTGAAAACTGACATCTGAAAGCTGAATTAAACACATACATAACATGAAACACACTTTGAAGTATCTGGCGGGGATGGTGCTCGCCTTGATGGGAATGGTCACATCCGCCTACGCACAGACGCAGCCGGCGGACGGCTCGCTCTCTGCACAGGAACAGAACCGGCAGTACCTGCGCTGCATCGCGTTTTACAACCTCGAGAACCTCTTCGATACCATCCACGACGAGGGCAAGAACGATTACGAGTACCTGCCCGAAGGAGGAATGAAATGGAACTCGATGAAGTATGAGAACAAAATCAAGAACATGGCATACGCTGTCTCCCAGTTGGGCACCGATTACGACCCGCGTGGAGCGGTCTGCGTGGGGGTTGCCGAGGTGGAGAATATAGGCTGTCTGTATGACCTCTGCGCAGAGGCGAACAGCAAATACAACCGCCGTCTCAAACCCATCCTTCTCGAAGGTCCGGACCGCCGTGGAGTGGATGTCGGTTTCCTGTATGACACGCTGCTCTTCAAGCCATCCAAGGTGAACGGCTTCGAACTCAAGGCACATTATGCCGACGGCGGTGTCATCAAGACGCGTCTGCAACTCTGTGTGTCGGGGTACCTCATGGGCGAAGGGTCGCCGGAGAAGATTCACGTCATCGTCAACCACTGGCCCAGCCGGTACGGAGGGGAACTTTCCTCGCGTCCCGGACGTGACACGGCGGCGATGCTCGTCAAGTCCATATGCGACTCTATCTACCTCAAGGAACCCAAGGCGAAAATCATCATCATGGGCGACCTGAACGACGACCCCTACAACCACTCCTGCAAGGATGTGCTCAAAGCACGCAAGCACCGTGAAGAGGTGGAGCCGCAAGGCTATTTCAACACCATGTGGCAGATGCTGGACCGCGGTATCGGTTCGCTCGCTTACAACGGCAGCTGGAACCTCTTCGACCAGATTATCATCTCCGAACCCTTGATGAACACGCCGCTGGAGTCCGGCAAATGGACCTACTGGAAGGCGCAGATCTTCAACAAACCGTTCCTCACCGTGCAGGAAGGCAAAGACAAAGGCACTCCGCTCCGTACCCACAAAGGTGGCGTCTGGCAGAACGGCTACGGAGACCACTATCCCACGATGATTTATCTGATTAGAAAGAAATAAATGCCTAAATGGTAAATGACCAAATAAATGGTAAATGGAAAGGAAATGACCAAATCGTAAATGACATGACTTTACAACTGAACAGAAACACCACTCCCATCCGCATGCGTAACTACGGGCGCATCGTGCAGGACATGATTGCCTATGCCACAACGCTGGCTCCGGGGCAGGAACGTGACTCGCTGGAACTGTATATCGCACAGTGCATGCGGCAGCGCAACCTCATCTGGAACAGAGATCAGGAAGCCGGGCTCGCACGTGTGAGGGAGGACATACGCCGCCTCTCCGACGGCAAACTGCGGTGCGAGTCTCCTGCCTTCGAACGGATGATGGCGAGACCCAATGCACAGCTCATGACACGTAAAAAGAAAAAATAACGAGGATGGAAGAGAACACTCAGTTTAAGATTTTTGCAGGCTCCAAAGGGGAGGCGCTCGCACAACGTATCTGTGACGAACTGGGCTGCCCGATGGGGAACCTGCGTATCGACCGCTTCTCCGACGGGGAGTTCTGCACCTATTTTGAGGAGTCAGTACGCGGACAGTCGGTCTATCTTGTGCAACCGACATGCCCGTCCAGCGACAACCTGATGGAGCTGCTCCTGATGATTGATGCCGCCAAACGCGCCAGCGCGTCAAAGATTATCGCCGTCATTCCCTATTTCGGCTGGGCGCGTCAGGACAGAAAGGACAAACCGCGTGTGTCCATAGGTGCCAAGCTGGTGGCGAACATGCTGCAGACCGCCGGAGCGGACCGAGTCATCACGGTGGACCTGCACGCAGACCAGATACAGGGATTCTTTGACATTCCCGTGGACCATATCTACGGCTCCAATGTCCTTGCTCCCTATGTGGCGGGGCTCAACCTCAAGAAACTGATTGTCGCTTCTCCCGATGTGGGAGGCTCAAAAAGAGCTTCCAACTTCGCCAAGAAACTGCATATCATGACCGACCGCGAAGTGCCGATGGTCATCTGCTATAAGAACCGACCGGATTTCAACAAAGTGTCCGAGATTCGCGTCTTGGGTGATATATACGGCAAGGACGTGGTCATCTTTGATGACATCGCCGATACGGCAGGCACGCTCTGCAAAGCCGCAGAAGTGATGCATGAAGGAGGCGCCAAGTCCGTACGGGCGGTGGTCACACACGCTGTGCTCAGCGGAAACGCATGCCAACGCATCGAGGAGTCCGTTCTCGAGGAACTGGTCTGCACCGACTCCCTTCCTCTGGACACGGCGTGCTGCTCCAAACTGCGTGTCGAGAGTCTCGCAGTCTCTATCGCACAGACCATCCGGGCAATACAAAACCATACCTCAGTCAGCGAAACAAACATACGATGAAAAAAATATTGTATCTGGTACTTGGTACCGTTGTATCTCTCACGGCTTGCACCAAAAAGCAAGCCGTTGTGTCCCGTCCGGCGTTCTCGTCCGACAGCGCATATGCCTATATAGAGAAGCAGATGGCGTTCGGACCCCGTGTGCCCAACAGCGCTGCCCATATGCAGTGTGCCGTCTGGCTCATCGAACAGCTGCGCGCATGCGGAGCGGAAGTGGAACTGCAGAAAGGCGAGATGCCGGACTATCGCGGAAACAGCCAGCAGATATACAACATCATCGGGCATTTCTATACGCCGGAGACGGCGGCGCGTCCGCGTATCCTCCTTGGCGCACATTACGACACACGTCCGTGGTGCGACGAAGAGGAAGACTATGCCGACCGTTTCTATAATGTGCCCGGTGCCAATGACGGCGCTTCCGGAGTGGGAGTGCTCCTTGAGATAGCACGCCAGACAGGCTTGAAGATGGCGGATTCCACTTTCACGACTCCGGTAGACATCATCTTCTTTGACTGTGAGGACTCCGGCACGCCGAGTCATTACACAGGACCTGAACGCGAAGACACATGGTGTCTCGGTTCGCAACTCTGGGCAACCAACTATGCGAAGAAAATCTCTTCCCTTGATGAGAGGGTAGGAGGGGTTTCCTATTCCTTTGGTATCGTCCTTGACATGGTGGGAGCGCCGGATGCCTCATTCCCCAGAGAGATGTATTCCACCAACTATGCCGCCAACTACCAGCAGCAGATATGGCGGACGGCGCAGAAGCTGGGCTACGGCTCCATCTTCACCGACCAGCAGTCGTACCCCATCACCGATGACCATTATTACATCAACTACATAGCCGGCATCCCCTGCGTGGACATCATCCATTATGACATCCGCAACGCTACAGGTTTCCCGCATTGGTGGCACACACGTAATGACAATCTGGACAACATCAGCAAATCCACCCTCCAGGCTGTTGGCGAGGTGGTAATGGCTCAAATCAAGTGACAAGACCTCCTCACTCCCCCTAAGGAAAGGAGATAATCGGAGAAATCGGAGTGTTTCCGAGAAAAACTGAATATCAATAGAATGAGTAACGTATTATTAGAGATAAAGAACCTGCACGCCTCTATCGCAGGAAAGGAGATTCTCAGGGGCGTGAATCTGACCATTAACGAAGGCGAAGTGCATGCTATCATGGGTCCGAACGGAGCCGGCAAATCCACACTCTCGGCGGTCCTCACCGGCAATCCTGCCTATGAGGTGACGGCTGGAGAAGTGTACCTCAAAGGCAAGGACCTGCTGGCGATGGAGCCGGAAGTGCGCGCGCGGGCAGGCGTGTTCCTTAGTTTTCAGTATCCTGTGGAGATTCCCGGAGTGAGCATGACCAATTTCATGCGTACCGCACTCAATGAGAAACGCGCCTATGAAGGCAAGGAACCTCTATCGGCGAAGGAGTTCATCACTCTCATGCGGGAAAAGAAGAAACTGCTTGAGCTGCCCGACAAACTCAATAACCGCTCTGTCAACGAAGGCTTCTCCGGTGGCGAGAAGAAGAAAAACGAAATCTTCCAGATGGCAATGCTCCAGCCGTGCCTTGCTATTCTCGACGAGACCGATTCCGGCTTGGATATAGACGCGCTGCGTATCGTGGCAGAAGGTGTCAACCGTCTCAAGACACCGGAGAATGCGGCTATTGTCATCACCCATTATCAGCGTCTGCTGGATTATATCGTGCCGGATTTCGTGCATGTCCTCGCCGACGGACAAATTGTCAAGACGGGAGACAAGACCTTGGCGCTGGAATTGGAAGAAAAAGGATATGAAAGCCTGACACAGACCCTTTCCTGAGCGGAAAGAAGATAATGATGCGAAGATGAATGAAGTGATTATTCATAAGGGCGAGTGTTTCGAGCGTGTATTCCTCAATGAACCGGAAGTGAACCTGCACATCGTGCAGGAAGAGGGTTCGCGCGTCAAGATACATGTGATTAATGTACCAAAGGACGATGTACAATGTACGAAGGAGGTGCTCAACACCGTCTCTGTTGAACAGAGAGGCGAGGGATGCGAGACAGAGATTTACGCCCTTGCTTTCCTGCACGGCAATGAACAAGTGCGGACAGAGACGCATGTCACGCATGCCGTTGGCGGCGGAGTGTCGAACCAGCTGGTGAAGTTCGTGCTGGACGATGAGGCACGCGGGCATTTCATAGGCGACCTCAGGATTGTCCCCGATGCGCAGAAGACTGAGGCACACCAGACGAACCGTAACCTGCTCCTCTCCGAGACGGCAACCATGCGCACCCAGCCGCAGCTGGAGATTTATGCCGATGATGTGCAGGCAACACACGGCGCCGGCACAGGACAACTCGACGAGTCGGCGCTCTTCTATATGCAGCAGCGCGGCGTAGGCAGACAAAAAGCGCGCCAACTGCTTATCGGCGCGTTTATGAAAGAAGTAATAGAAACCATCGGTGACGGGTATTCCGCCGTCAGAGAACAGCTACTGGACTCTATTGATGGCGTAATCAAGTAATAACAGCAGACTTCTTTTCTCAGGACTGTCACGGAACACGCTCAGTGCTTCCGTGGCTTGTTTTTTATAGATGACCATCTGCTGCACGGCATATTCGTCGCCCTTGAAGCGCAGCACGAACGACTTGATTTCCTCCAAGATGCGGGTCTCGCTCTCTTTCTCCTCTTTGCTTGCCGTTTCGGGCATGGAGACCAGTTTCTCTCCTAACGCTTTGATATGTGCCGCTTCTTCCTGCGGCGCGCGGCGCAGTGCCTCAATCAGCGGCAGCGTCACTTTGCCGTCCCGCAGGTCGCTCATCGTCGGTTTGCCTATCTCCTCCAAGTCACTGTAATCGAAGATGTCGTCTTTTATCTGGAAGCACAGTCCTAATGCCTTGCCGTATTCGCGCAGGGCAGTCCGCTGCCGCAAGGTGCATCCGGCACTCTCCGCTCCGGCTTCCGCACAGGCTTGGAACAGCTGTGCCGTCTTCTGCTCTATGACCTGATAATACCGCCCTTCGTCAATCCACATGCTCTGACCCACATGCAGTTGCACCATCTCGCCGCTGCTGAGGCTTCTGCCGAGCTGGGAGACAATCTCCAGAATACGGATGTTGCGTACCTCCGCAATCAGCCCGATGACTTTCGCCAGCATGTAGTCGCCCACCAGTATTGCCACTTTGTTGGTCCATTTGGTATGCACTGCCGCCAGTCCCCTTCTGGTGTCTGAGGAATCCACCACATCGTCGTGTATCAGGCTGGCGGTGTGCAGCATCTCCAATGCTACCGCCGACCGTAAGGTCTTGTCTGTTACAGGGTTGCATATCTGCGCAGAGAGCAGCACCAGCAACGGCCGCAACTGCTTGCCGCGACGTGAACCGATATACCGGAGCACCTCCTGCTGCAGCTTGTTATCCGCATGCAGACTCTGCTCCAGCAGCCGTTCGTACTGCTTCCACTCCGCCTCTACAGGCTGCCGTATATCATTGAGACTTGCCATATTATTGAAAACGACTGCAAAAGTACTGCTTTTTTTTTATATATGCAAGAAAAATATCATTTTTACCACTCTTTCCTGCGAATCAAGCCCCCTAACAGGCACACCAGCATGTAAAACGGATAGAGAACCTCCAGCAGCAGGGCGATGAAGAAGTCTGTACGGATGTGCTCTCTTTTCTGCCGTGTGCGGATGAGGGAGTATTCTATAGGAAACTTAACGAGGAGGATGAGCGGACAAAGTATCTGGAGTATATTGGCTGTTGCGACCAGTGCGCCGCAGCGGATGATGTCGCGGTCGGTGTAACGGGGCGCCTTGCCTGCCCAGCGCATACGCTGGCGGAAGAAAGCGCGCCAAGTAGTGACAGGACGCACCACGGCAGTGTAGTCTGGCTCGTCGATGACGGCAATCTGCATGCCGCGTTTCTTCATAGCCTCCAACAGAAACATATCATCGCCAGAAGGTATTTCGGGGTGCAGGTCGGGTTCACACTCTAACCATGCCTTGCGGCGGACTATGAGGTTCGCGCCGGAACACATTACCGCCTTTCCTCTTTTCGC